>NZ_JANNYP010000254.1:0-8124 GCF_031410135.1 Armatimonas sp.
GGCATTGAAGGCCGTGGATGACGCGCCGGACGGGCAATGGATTGCCGCCAGTGAATGGCAGGTCCGGGACATCTTTCAGAAGCTCACGTCGGACTGCTACGGGCAGATGATCCAACATCGAATCGACGAGTCGCCGTCTGCATCGCAGGCGACGAGCTCTGCGGCGATGATTTGGGCATCGCCGACGAGTAGAACACGTACGCCCTCCCCGAGTTCGGAGCGGACAAAGTCAACCGCACCGCGAACGATCTGCGCCGGGGCATGATCGCCGCCGACGGCATCGAGCGCTATTGAGATCACGTAGGTCTAAGGTGCCTATGCCGTAGCTTCGGCCTTGGGAGTGAGCCACTGGCGGCCATTGTAGTAGCCACAGCTTGCACAGATGTAGTGGCTACGGGCCATTTCATTGCAGCGCTTGCAGAAGGTCAGGCTCGGCGGAGTGAGCTTGTAATGCGTCCGGCGCTTGGCCTGACGCGTGCTAGAATGTCGTCGTTTTGGTAGGGGCATTGTACTGTCCTTTAGGTCTTCCCAGAAAATCGTTTGAGAGCGGTATTTTCAACCGTCACACAGAAGTGCGAGTATACCGCGACTTCTGGATCTCTGCCACTTTTCCTCTATCGGGAACGTTTGGGCTAAAGGCTTACGTATCTCTTTTTATGAACTTTGCTGAACAAAGTAATTCGCCTAAGCTTACCCGACGAGCCGCCACGCGCCAGGTTTTCTTGCGACTCTGCGCCGGAGTGGCGGCAGTGACTCTGGCCGAAGGGCTGGCGGAGCCGTTCTTGATTGAGGCGCGAACCTTTGATGCCGTCTTGCCGAACTTGCCCCCAGCGCTGGAGGGGCTGAAGGTGGTGCAGCTTACCGACCCGCACCGTGGGAACCTCACCCCAGACTCTGTGATTGAGGCCGCCGTACGTCAGGCGGCGGCTTGGAAGCCGGATCTGGTGGTACTGACCGGCGACTATGTCCGCTGGGATGCCGCCGATACGCTTCCCTTCGCCAAGCTACTCGCCATGCTTTCTCCGCGCCTGGGCATTATCGGAGTTCTGGGCAACCACGATTACCAGAACCCCGACTGGGTCTCCTCACTTCTGACCGAGCATGCCGGGGTTACGATGCTTCGCAATGCCAACCTAGAGCTTGCGCCGGGCCTCTGGGTCTCAGGGATTGAGGACACGATCAAGGGAATGCCCAACACGGATCTGGCTCTCAAAGACATCCCCGAGGGCGACGCGCTCCTCTTTCTGACCCACAACCCCGTGGGAGTTCGCTACGTCACAGGCCGACCCTGCATCGCCCTCTCCGGCCACACCCACGGTGGCCAGGTGCGCGTCCCCGGTCTGCCTCCGCACTATCCCCCCGGTATGCAAGGCTTCGCCCAAATAGACGGCTGGGGCACCTACGACAAAGCCCAGCTCTATGTCAGTCGAGGGATCGGTTGCACCGGCTACCCGATCCGCCTCAACTGCCCCCCCGAAGTCACCCTCTTCACGCTCCGGGCCGCATAGCTAAACGGGTACCCAGCACTCATGGTTCGTCAGCCGCTCTCCGGGCATGAGGCCCTCCACCTGGGTGTAGCGGATATGGGTGGGGCTGAGCCAGCTTGCTTTGCGTA
Organism: Armatimonas sp.; assembly: GCF_031410135.1. Taxonomy (GTDB): domain Bacteria; phylum Armatimonadota; class Armatimonadia; order Armatimonadales; family Armatimonadaceae; genus Armatimonas. Next base: position 1,616 of record NZ_JANNYP010000254.1, read on the forward strand.
CGCTGTCTTTCAAAACCTGGCAACGGCCTGTCTTGCGACTCCAGCAGATCAAGAAGCCCGCATCAAAATCTCCATCGCCGCTGGCTCCGCCTCGAAAGAGAATACGCGTCTTATCGGGTGAAAGAACGGGGCTCCAGAAATAGTCGAGGTAGATGGTCTCTTTATGGAAGGTCTGAGGCATGGTGAGCGCATGCTTTTTGGGGAGGCTACCCTCCTGCCAGAGCAGGAGATCCCCGCCCTCGTTCAAGACGGCCAATCCGCGGCCATCAGGAGACCAGGCGATGCTACGTTTCTGATCGGCCCAGAGCCCCTCAATGTGGCGTTCCCAGAGGAGACGGTGGCCTTTGCGCTCCCAGAGGCGCAGGAGGGACTCCCCGTCTTTGCCGTGCTTTGGCTGGATGACGAGGTGATAGGGCCTTGATGTTTCGTCCATACGGAATTATACGGACTTCCACAAGGTTGACAAGCGACCCTGCCCGGTGGTAGGGTTGAGGCATGCCGTTTGTTGTGCCTGTGGCTCTTTACGCCACGTATTCAAATTCTCTTGTCCGCTCTCCTCAGACCGATCAAGCCGCGCTTCTTGCCGGGGTCACGGAGCTGATTGCGCCTAGCGCGATTCCGGGACCGCTCTCGGTGTTTGGAGACAATGCCTTTGTGGTCGTGGCGGGACGCAGCGAGAGCCGCCGCCTGCCGATGATTGCCGCGAGCCGCTTTGAGCGGGGTCGCGCGGTCGCCATTGGGCACGATGGCTTTCTCGCCGAGGAGCCTCTCAAGCACCCGGATAACACGCAGTTTCTGCTCAATGCCGTCCGCTGGGTGCTGGCGATGCCCACAGCGACTGTTGCGGTGGTTGAGCGGCCCTATGTGGCGGATATTTTAGAAAAGACAGGGCTGAAGGTGGTGCGCCTGACCACCGCACAGCTCCAGAGCCAGATCGAGTCGCCGGACTTTGATGCTGTGGTGATGAACGCGGCGGCGCTGGACGACAAGGCGGGGGTGCGACTGGCGCAGGCACTGACGATCTTCGTGCGGGGCGGCGGTGGGGTCGTGATGGACTCACTGGGCTGGGGCTGGGTTCAGACGCACCCAGGCAAGACCCTAGGTGCAGACCATGGGGGCAACAAGCTCTTCACGCGCCTGGGAATCGCTTGGGCCGATGGGTACTTTGAGAAGACCGGGGAGAAGGGCTGGAAGGCCGACTCGGGCCCGCTGGAGCTGCTCCAGGCCAAGACGGCACTGGCGGCGCTACAGAGCCATGCCGATAACACCATGCCTCTGTCTGCCGAAAATCTTGCGCAGGTAGGGCAGACCCTCACAAGTGCCATTGGGCCGCTACCTAGCGATGAGCCCCGGTTTCTGCCGCAGGTGGCCGCGCTCACCAAGCGCTTCGCAGGCAATACCGCCTTTCCCATCGGGGTGGATCAGCCCGTGGCGCGCCTCAAGACCGTGCTGGAGCAAAACGCGATCCGGCGTGGCTCTGGGGATCGTCAGCCTGCCCATATCTCATCAGGGGGCTTTCCGGGCGTGGTTGCCTTTGATGCGCCCCGTCTTGCGAATCAGAAAGTAACCGTCGCCGGTGGGGTGCATGGCTGGCAGGGCACAGGACTCTATGCCGCGCCCGGAGCGCCACTGACGATCTCCATACCGCCCGCGCTGGCAGGCAAAGGTCTCTCCGTGCGGATTGGCTGCCATGAGGACACGCTCTGGAACCTGGGAAAATGGGAGCGCTTCCCCGAGATCACGCTCAGCCGCCCCATCAACCAGCCGACCTTCAAGCTCACCAGTGCGTTTGGCGGAACGGTCTATATTGATGTCCCCGAGGGCTTTGCCAAAGACACTTTTACGGTCACGATCTCGGGAGCCGTTGCCGCACCACGCTTTGTGCGCGGCATCACTCCTCCGGCGGACTGGCGCAATAGCATCCGCAACGCTCCCGGGCCGTGGGCGGAGCTTGAGGGAAAGAATATCATCCTCTCCGTGCCCTCTAGTGTGGTGCGCTCTCTTGATGACCCCGAGGCGCTGATGGCCTACTGGGACGAGGTCTCCGATCTCGCCGCTGACCTCTACCAGATTCCCAAGAACCGGCCCCGCCCCGAGCGCTACGTGGTAGACAAGCAGATCAGCGCGGGCTACATGCCTGCAGGCTACCCGATCATGACCTATACGGACGAGATCGCGCGGCGCTTCGTGGATCTGAGCGTGCTGCGTGGCCAAAAAGGCGAGCCCAACTGGGGTTTTTACCATGAGCTTGGCCACAACCATCAGCGCGAGTGGTGGACCTGGGAGGGCTGTGGAGAAGTGACCAACAACCTCTTCTCGCTCTACGCGTGCGAAAAACTCAACGGCGATAGAGTGGGGCTCTCCCCGATGGAGCCGAAGACGATTCGGGAGGCCATGACGAAGCATCTTGCCGCAGGAGCTCCCTATGCCAAGTGGAAAGAAGACCCGTTTCTGGCGCTGATTCTCTTTGCCCAGCTTAAAGATGCTTTTGGCTGGGAGACATTTAAGAAGGTCTTCGCGGAGTACGAGAAAGCGCCCAAAGAGTCCCTGCCCACCACAGATCAGCAAAAGCGTGACCAGTTCATGACCCGTTTCTCTCGCACCGTCAATAAAAATCTCGGGCCGTTCTTTACTGCTTGGGGTGTCCCCACCAGCGATGCGGCCCGAAGCCAAATCGCCCGCCTCCCCCGCTGGATGCCCAAGGACTGGCCCAAGAAATAGCTATTCCGGCACGACGCTTCGTAGCTGGCCGTTGAGGCGTACTGAGACAGGCGCTTTCTTGCTCCTTGCCCGATCCGCGACGATGCGGTGGGAGATTACTTTGCCGTCTTTCCAGGCGCAGTCCACGCGGTAGCCGCCTCGGGCGCGTAGGCCGGTGAAGCTGCCCTCGGTGGCCCAGGCTTTAGGGAGCGCGGGGAGCAGGTGAAGCTCACCCGCGTGGCTCTGGAGCAGGCACTCGGCGATGGCGGCGGAGATGCCGAAGTTGCCGTCCATCTGGAACGGGGGATGGTCGCAGAAGAGGTTGGGGAGCGTGTTGTAGGTCAAGAGGCCCCGCACCATGATCCCGGCCCGCTCCGCCTCACCCAGACGCGCCCAGCAGGCACAGCGCCACGGCCAGGTCCACGAGCGGCGGCTATCTCCAATCGTGGTCTCGACCGTGAAGGGCTGCCCGGCCTGGTCGTTGCTGCGGGCCTTGAGGGAGACAATCGCGGCTTTGGCGAGCTCGGGCGTGGTGGTCGGGCTGATCTGCTTGCCGGGGTAGACCGCAAAGAGGTGCGAGGTATGCCGGTGCGTGTCTTTGGGATCGTCGCGGTCGGCCTGCCACTCCTGGAGCTGGCCCCACTTACCGATCTTGTTGGGCGCGAGCTGGGATTGCAGTGTGGCGATCTTTTTTTGATAATCGGGATCCGTATTCCGCGCACGTGCTAGCTCTAAGTAGCCCTGAAATAAGTCCCAGAGGAGCTGCTGGTCGTGCATCACGCCGTCCTCGCGCGGCCCGTGCTCCGGCGACCAGCCGTTGGGCGCGACGAGTGTCCCATCCGGCAGGCGCTTGAGGTGATCCTCCCAGTACTCACAGATCTCTTTCACAATCGGATAGGCTCGCTCTAAAAACTTCCGGTCTTGCGTGAAGGCCCAGTGCTCCACGAAGTGCTGGGCGTACCAGGCGCTGGCGGGGATGTTCCACTCCCAGCCGTTGCCGCCAAAGATACTCTGCGACGTTCGCGCGGTCCAGCCACGGGTCTTCTCGCCAAAGGCACGCTTTGTGGCGATCCGGCAGGGCTCGACAGCGGCGGCGACAAAGTCTAAGAGTGGCTCGTGGCACTCGGCGAGGTTGGTTGTTTCGGCGTGCCAGTAGTTCATCTGGAGATTGATATTGTTGTGGTAGTCCGACGCCCACGCGGGGGAGTTGCTGTCGTTCCAGAGCCCCTGGAGATTGGCGGGCAGGCCACCGGGCCGGGAGCAGCTCGCCAGCAAGTAGCGCCCGTAGTGGAACATAGTTTGCTCCAGCTCGGGATCGCTCTCGCCCTTGCTGTAGCGCTTCAGACGGGCATCGGTGGCCAGCGCGGCGGCCTTAGCCTCGGTGCGGCCCCAGCTCACGGTCACGCTCTCCAGAAGCCGCGCCAGATCGGCCTGGTGGGCTTTCAGGAGCGGGGCATAGGGCTTGGCCGAGGCGGTGGCCAGCTCACGCGCCACCACAGGAGCCGGAGCCTCGCCTCGCCAGCCGGAGCGAAAGTCGGGTTTGTAGTCCGTCCGAGCGCAGAGGGTCACGACCAGGCTGTTGCAGCGCTCAAAGATAAGCTTGTCGCTGCCCTCGGCACTCACTTTGCCGCCCGTGTTTTTGACGCGCAGGCCGCAGGCGTGGCGCAGCTTGTTGGGCATCATCGCGTCCCAGAAAAGCCCGTTTGGCTCTGCCATAACCGGCGTGTTGGGCTGACCCGAGCGCAGCGTAAGCACACCCGAGAGTGCGCCGGGCTTGTCGGCGGTGTAGCGGAGTATCAGCGCCTGCGCCGGGCGGCTCACAAACGCCTCGCGGGTGTAGGCGATGCCATTTTGCGTAAACGTCGTCCGGTGCACGCCCGTGGCAATATCGAGCTCGCGGCGGTAGTCGGCAGGCACCGAACTCTCGCCCTTTAGCGCCACGCCATCGAGGGTAATCTCAGCCACTTGAAAGTGGCTGGGGTTCTTAGCGGCGAAGCTCAGGCGGTAGAAACGGTAGGCTCCCGGCTGTGCGATAGCAAACGCCTTGGTCTGGTGGCGCTGCTCGAAGGGCTTGCCTAGGTTCTGCCGGTCGAGTGTCTGCCAGCGGGTGCCGTCGCGCGAGCCTTCCAGAGTCCATTCTTGTGGATCTCGGGTGGGGACATCATCGGCGCTGGTGAGCTTGTAGCCGGTCACGGTCTGCGCCTCGGGGAGCTCGGCCTGCCAGATAACCGTCGCGCCTCGGTTTTCGGTACACCACTTGCTCCCTGGCTGGCCGTCACAGGCATTGCTCAGAGGGTTGCCATCGCCGTTTCCGTGGCCACTGGGTGAAGAGAGCACGACGGTCTTGGGCGTGCCAAAGGTCAGGAAAATATCGCCAAATGTCCGGTAGGAGCCAAATCCGTGGTCGCCCGTCTGGTACTCGCCGTCCCAGTTGTTGTCGCCCGACCAGAGGCTCTGCTCGTTGAACTGAATCCGCTCCTGGGCAACACCGCCAAAGAGCATCGCACCCAGCCGCCCGTTGCCAATCGGAAGCGCCTCCGACGACCATTTCGTTGCCGCTTGTGCGTACCATAGCTTACTCAAATGCGTTTTCCTCCTCGCCAGTCACAGCCTTGGACAAAGGCAAGTCCCTTGACGATCTCCTGGCTCCCCGGTTTGTCGAGCCTCCCCACACGTAGCGATTGAACCCAGACTTGCTTGTCCCCGAGTGGGGCTAAGTCACGAAAGTAGCTGGTGACATAGCGCTTACTGTCGGGAGCGAGGCAGAGGGTGCCGAACTCAAAAAAATTGGTTGTTTTACCTGTCGTCACATCCACCTGAAGGGCACCAAACCAGTGCCCCATACTGCTGCCCCCATGGTATCCACAGATCAGAATAGTTTTAAAATCCCTTGGTATCGTCTTCAGCTCGAAGTAGTGTGGGGGTGTCCGTTGGAGCCAGCGCTGAGCCTCCGAGGCTAGTTGAAGCAGCAAGGGTTTGCCGTCTACAGTGAGCTTTGGTAGTCCGACTTCTGTATTGTCTGGGTTGAAGAGGGTGAGAGAGTGCTTGCCCAGAGTCAGCTTCATCGGGTCGGGCTGAGGCAGTGGTGGCACGGGCTTGCTCTGGCCTGTCGTGACAGAGATCAGGCGGTGCTGCTTCTCGCTCTCTTCAAGCCGGAGCCACTCATTGTCTTGCCAGTGGAAGGACTCCCAGAACTCCCGCATCTGGTAGAGGCGCTTGGTCGCTCCCGTGCGCAAGGAGAGGGCCATTAGGTCGCGTGTGCCGCGCCAGAAGGCAATCCACTTGCCATCGGGCGACCACTGGGGCTCGGTGTCATCGGCGCGGGCCTGGGTGAGCTGCTTCCGTCCGGTGCCATCGGGGTGGATCAGGTAGAGGTTGGAGTAGCTCTTGCGGCTGCCTGGCGCGTAGTAGCGACAGGCGTAGACAATCTCACGGTCACTCATAGCTGGCTACCGCCATTCCAAAGTAGGTCGGGGCCTCGTAAGAGAGCAGCTCTCCGGCGAGCGGGGTGTGGCCCAGTGCTCCGGCGAGGATAATGGTCTGCCAGAACGCGTCCACTTTCGCGTCCTCTAAAAATGCTTCGTCCCACTCCAATAAACGGCCTAGGTCTTCTTCGACAATCGCGGCGCACATCGCTCCGTCGTGCTCGGCGCTGACGGGCGAGTAGCCGTAGGGGCCGTCGGGGTCGTGGGCGTGGCCCTGGTCGCACGAGGCAATCAGCGCGACTCGCTTCTCTGTTTCGGCGGCGCATCGGGCGAGCAGCAAACCAAAACGCACTAAATGCTCACGCGGCAGGCTTCGGTTGGGAG
>NZ_JANNYP010000255.1:0-5780 GCF_031410135.1 Armatimonas sp.
GATGCGCGGTGAACCAGAGCGGGATCACGACGCCCCAGTCGAGCGGTAAGACGGCTCGTTCTTTTGCTTCCTCACCCACCAGTCGTACCAGTGGGATTGTGGCTTGCTCGCAGGCAGCGTAGATACTCTGAACCAGCTCCAGATCGGTTTCAAACGACGCCTTGATGTGCTTGCCATCGGGCTCGCCCACGATACCGGCGGCGTGGCGCGTCGCCCCAATCGAGAGGGCACTATCCACCACAATCCCATGCGGGGTCAGAACAATCACGGTATCGATCTTCTGCGCCGCAAAGCGGCGGCCCAGCTCCTGCATCGCGGCGCGGGTTTTGGCCATGAGCGCCAGGTCATCGGTGAGCTGGGGGACGATCTCTCCCCCATGAGGCGCAATCGCGGCAAAGACAAGCGGCATGGGCTATTTTATCCGATACCGCGATTTCATTACCTTCGTTCATAGAGCTGCTCAGCAAGCGTGACGGCAAAATCGCGGCCCTGGGGGCCGTTCTCCAGTGCCGCAAGCCAGTTCTCGGGAATTGCTGCTGCCCCGTGAAACGCTCCCGCCATTGCGCCCGCCATCGCTGCAATCGTGTCCGCATCACCGCCAAGACTCACGGCGTAGAGAAGGCAGTCGGGGAGCGAGTCCCAGCGTGAGAGAAAGGCAAAGAGCGCGGCAGGCACGGAGAGCGTTGCAGCCAGATCGGTTCCCAGGCGCGCCGCGACTACACACGGCTCAGGCTCGGCAGCGAGAAAGCCCTCGACTTGATCTAGCTTCTTGAGATAGACCTCATCAGTGACTCCCGAGCGCACAAAGCCTAGGAGCGCCACGACAATCGAGCTCCTCCGCACCTGCCATCGCTTGCCGGAGCGCTCCCGCAACGGCGAGCGCAACTACAACCGCGCCTTCGATGCCGTGCTTGTGCGTGTGGGTTGGCAGGCTGGAGAGTCGTGCTTGCTCGCAAATGACCTCCACATCGGCGTCCCAGTAGAACGCCCCGAGTGGCCCGACACGCATTGCAGCACCATTGCCATAGCTGCCCTGACCCCCAAAAACCTGCCGTGCGGGCTCGTCCCACGGGCGGCCCTGCTTTAGCGCATCCAGCACCCCGTAGGCTCCGGGGCCATAGCCGCGCCAGGGCTGAAAGTTCTTCGCAAAGTGCCGTGCCAGATGCTCGGGGATGATCTCACCATCGTCTACCAGCGCCTGAGCGATGCCAATGGCCATCTGCGTGTCGTCGGAGTAGCGTGCTTGCCCCGGCTCTACTTTACCGCCCGTGACCAGGCCCAGACCGCCGTCGCCAGCTCTTGCTCTCCTCGGGGCAGGTGGCGCAGCTTATCGAGCTGCTCGGCCATACGCAGACAGTCCCAGCCTTCCACAGGCACGCCAATCGCATCGCCGACCATTGTGGCTATCAGCACTCCAACAAAGCGGTCTTTTAGCAGATCTTCCATAGTCTTGTCCTGAGTGGCAGGATACCACGGGATATTTTATCCACGAAAGTAAGGAGAAGGGAACCAGCATGGGTGCTTTGACATCTCTCCTGATATGAGTGTTTTTCTCCTCTCCAATCCCAGCTCTGGTGGCAACAGTAGCAACTCCTGGCTGGAAACGGCCCGAAGGCGAATGGGGGAGCGACTAGGGCGCTGGACAGAGGTAGTGCTTCGTCCTGGCGAGGATGTCACGATGCTCACCCGCGCACTACTCCCAGAAGCCTGGCTAATCTTTGTGGCAGGTGGCGATGGGACAGTGCGGGCAGCGGCGAAGGCCCTTCATGGTACGGATACTCCCCTCGCGATCCTTCCTACAGGTACGATCAATGTCCTGGCACGTGAGCTGGGGGTCTCTCTTTTCGACCCCATAGCGGCAGTGGATACGGGGCTTGGCAAAGAGGAGCGCTGGATAGACATAGGGCTATGCAATAACGAGCCGTTTCTGCTGGTCTGCTCGGGTGGCGTGGATAGCGCGACGGTGCGCCAAGTCAATGAGAACCTCAAGAGTACCATGGGCGCGACAGCCTATGCTCTAGCAGCCGTCGGAGCGCTGGCAACCTTCACACCCCCCAAGGTTCGCGTCACGGTTGATGGGGTGGCTCTCCCCGAGACCGATGTCTTTTTGGTGGCGGTGAGTAATCTTGCACTCTACGGCGGTGACCTTCGGCTCTTTCCCGATGCCCAGCCCGACGACGGCCTCCTCGACATTGCGCTCTTCACGGCTCCCGCGCTCCCTGGCCCCCTCCGTAACACCGCATTTCTTCCCCAGCTCGCGGACACTGCACGGGGACGGCACCACCAGAGCCCCAACATCTGGACGTACCAAGGCAAGCACATCACTCTAGAAGCCGATAAGCCGCTCCCGCTTCAGCGCGACGGTGACCTAGGCGAAAGCACACCAGCAACCTTTACGATTACTCCCCGCGCACTGCGTATCAAGACCCCCGCGCTCTGAGACTAGCCCCCTGCCAGAAACGCCTCGCGGCAGGCGGTGAGCTTCTCGGGTTGTGTGCCAAAGCGCTCCTCGTAGGCGGCCATGGTTGGCAAGAGGCGGGCTTCCCACTTCACGGTGGCACCGACGGCGATCATGGAGAGCTTGTGTACCAGAAAGGGGTTCTTCATGCGCAGCAACGTGAGCCTCGCAAACGCCTCAGCATCATCTTTTTCCAGTGGTGGGCAGATCGCCGGGAGAATCTCGTCCCAGAGCAGCGACTCCAGCCACGGGCCCAGCTCCGGGTGCTCCAGTGCCTCCCGCACGGTCTCGACGCCGTACTTGCTAGGGCCAATGCTGGCCATGGCAGTGTGCAGGCCGTTGAGAAGCCGCACTTTGCGCACCTGATAGCGCTCGATACTCGGAGTAACGACAATGCCACCAGGGTTAGCGGCGGCCAGCTCTCCTAGTGCTCCCGTTGGTGTACCTTGGATCGCCCAGAACGTGTAGGGCTCCACAATTGCGGCGAGGGGATCGGTGTCGTCTTGGGTGCAGATACGATCCACCAGCGTGTCACAAAAGACGCAGGCGCTGTCCAGCCAGGCCAGAAATACGGGGTCGGGGGCGCACTCAGCGACCATTGCGCGGAGCTTGCTCCCGTTCTCGGCGATCAGCTCCGAGGGAAGAATCGTTACACCGGGCGCACCCGACTCCATCCGGGCTCTCAGCCAGGCTGCCAGTCGCCCCGGGAAAGACTGCTCCTTGGGCTCGGTGAGCTTAAACCCCGACTCACTGACATTGCTGATGACCAGCCCGATCGCAGGATCGCTCGCCGTGGCAAGCACTGCCTCAGTATCATCGCTGGCCGTGAGAGCACTCTCGATAATCGCGACTTCCCGCGCCGTATCTACCACGCTGCCATCGCTACCGAGCCCACGCTCACGGAGAGTGAACTTCCCGCCACTTGCCCGCAACGCCCGTGCCCGGTCGTCGCCCGAGGGGGTCGAGCTGACCATGGTGATGGGCATCTGCGCCTTTTCCGCACAGTCGGCGATCAGGCCGCGTAGCAGCACGCCGGTTCCAAATACTAAAATCTTACTCAATTGATTACTCCGTCTTTGAACAGCGCGATCTCGCGGCACCCATTGCGCTCCGCTTTGGTAAAGTACTCGCCCGACGCGGCTTGGATGACGAGAGCCATTAGCTCATCGGCGAGGGTTTCGAGGGGGATGCCCTCTTCGACCAAGCGGCCTGCGTCGAAGTCAATCCAGCCCGGCTTTCGCGTTGCCAGCCCCGAGTTGGTGGCGATCTTAAACGTCGGGGCGCAGGTGCCAAACGGGGTTCCGCGGCCCGTGGTAAAGAGCACCAGCTGCGCCCCCGTGCCCGCCAGCGTGGTGCACGAGACCACATCGCTTCCCGGCCCGTAGGCGAGGGCAATGCCGGGTGTTGGGTTGGGGGCGAGTGGCTCACCATAGCCTAAGATATGTGCAATCGGAGCCGTTGCGCCGCCTTTTTGGATGCAGCCAAGGGACTTCTCTTCGAGGGTCGTGATCCCGCCCGCTTTGTTGCCCGGTGCGGGGTTCTCGGAGATGGGCTCGTTGTACTTTCGAAAGTAGTCCTTGAAGTCGTTGATCATGCGCTCTATGGCGTGGAAAGTGGGCTCATCGGCGGCGCGCTGCATCAGGAGCTTCTCCGCGCCAAACATTTCCGGCACCTCGGTGAGCACGCTCACGCCTCCGGCGGCGGCGAGACGGTCCGACAAAACCCCGACGAGCGGATTGGCGGTGAGGCCCGAGAAGCCGTCCGAGCCGCCGCACTTCATCCCGAGCACGAGCTTGGAGAGAGGCTGGGGCGTGCGCACGTCGTCTGCCGCGATCTCGGCAAGCTCACTCAGAAGGCGCACGCCCTCGCCGATCTCATCGCTGACTTCCTGGGCGGAGAAGTAGCGCACCCGGTTTTGGTCGGCCACGCGAAACGCCGCCACTTGGTCCATGAGCGCGTTGTTCTCACAGCCGAGGCCCATGAGCAAGACCCCCGCGCAGTTCGGGTGTGCCGCCAGCGCCGCGATCAGTCGCCGGGTCTGCTGCAAGTCTCCGCCGAGCTGAGCGCAGCCGTAGGGGTGGGTGAAGGCATAGACCCCGTCAATGCCGTTCCTGCCCGCCAGCTTTGCATGCGCTTCTCGGGCGACCGTCTCGGCCATTTTATTGATGCAGCCGACCGTGCACAGCACCCACAGCTCGTTGCGAATTCCGACTTTGCCATCGACCCGAAGAAACCCGTTGAAGCTCCCTCTGGCTTCCCCATTCGTGGGGGCGGGGGGGGCATAGGGCACGTACTCGTACGCCTCATTGGCCCCGAGCATGGTCTTGGCGTTGTGGGTGTGGAGCCAGTGTCCCGCCGTGACGGCTTGCGTGGTGCGGGCAAACGGCTGGCCGTATTTCTTGACCACAGTGCCCGCCGCCAAGGGCCGTAGCGCGATCTTGTGGCCGGAGGGAATGGCCTGGTCGGTGTAGTAGTCAGTGGTTCCGATGCGGATATGCGTTCCTGCGGCAATCGCGGGGGAGAGCAAGACGGCAACATCATCGTCCGGGTGAATCTTAAGGGCGCGGGCTTCCATAGCCTCTAAGATTCACCGTGGCCGGGTCTAGCTCCTGCCAGAATTTCTTCTGCGGCTTTCTCGCCGGAGCGCATGGCTCCGTTGATGCTACTTGCCGCCGTAAACTCGCCTGCAAAGTACGTGTTGGGCAAGTTCGCTTTATTTCCGGGAAGCGTTTGCCAGAAGTTCTTGGGTTGTGCAAACTGCGCGTAGGGAATGCGGTAGGCGCGGAGCGGGCGGTAGGTGGCGAGGGCGGACTGGGCGGCGGTGTCGCCGGTGAACATGCGCCGTAGGTCGGTGAGGGCGGCGGTAAAGAGGGCGGCATCGTCGAGAGCGGGGACGCCGATCACGGACGCCGAGAGCAGGTGCTCGCCGGGAGGGGCGTACTCAGGGGCGATATTAGTCAGAAGTGCGGCTTGATTCAGAAACGCATCGCAGTTGGCGTTCAGCAGAAACTTCTTGCCCGGCCAGAGTGGCACTTTCCCCGCAAAGTAGAGAGTCGTCGTGCCCACGCTGCCCTCGGGGGTGACAAGTCCGGTGAGCCGAGCGGCCTCGGGTGCAGCGGTGGCGACGATAATCGTGTCGGCATCGAGCGTCGAGAGATTTTCGATGGGCGACTCCAGGCGAATGTCCAGTCCCTGAGCCAGCTGCAGGGCGATTGTGCCCATGCCACGAGCCGGAAGAGTGGCATCGCCCTCAGCGAGCATCTTCCAGCAGAACTGAAAGACCCGCGCCGATGTCTGTAGGCTCCGATCCAGAAAAATCCCG
>NZ_JANNYP010000256.1:0-5870 GCF_031410135.1 Armatimonas sp.
CACGATCCGCGCGAGCTGCGGTGATGATCTTCGTCGCGGGATGTTGCCGTGAAAGGCCATTGCGACACACTTCGTATTCTAACCGCTATGTTGCGGCTTGTCAAACTGTTTTTTCGCCAAGGAGTAATCGTGGAGACCACAATACTTTTTCATTCCGAAGATTCTGGCCCAGTAACGATAGACTCGGCTGATTTTGATCTTGTTTCTGGCGCTAAGTGGTTTGTAGAGTACCGCATTCGCTCTGGTTCAATCAAAAAGCCTATGCGAGTAAGGGCTAATCGCTACCACGAAGGATCAAACTCCCCGGTGACACTGCATCGCTTAATACTTGGCAACCCTGCCGGGATTATAGACCATATCGACCGGAACCCTCTCAACAACTCTCGAAGCAACCTAAGAATTGTTGACAGCATCCAGAACCGGGTAAATTCAGATCCTCATGGACGAAGGAAGTTCAAAGGGACGAGCTACATCAAGGCCAGTGCCACCCCTAGCTGGGAGGCAAGGATATGGAGCTCTGGAAAAGGCCACTACCTCGGCGTCTTTAGCTCTGAGGAGGACGCAGCTAGGGCTTACGACTCCAAGGCTCTTGAATTGTGGGGCGAACATGCCAGGCTAAACTTCCCTAAAAAAATGCAAGAACTGTTATCCCTTGAAAAATTAAAACATTATCCATATTGACTCCACGAAATAGCCATGAACTTATTTCGCTAGGCGATGATTTTACAGGGTGGGTTGAACTATGCAATATTTCTCTCGAAGTTCAACTAATCTTGGCCTGATTTCTTCTCTCGCATTTTTCAAATCCATCCTACTTATTATAAATTCATCAGATATAGGACTTATCCAATTAGTAGGTGCTTTAATAAACGCAATCGTGAGCATCGTGAACATTTTTGAACATTTTTCCGATTTTTTAGACAGTATTTTGAAATCGTCATGAAATTGACGGTGCTCTAACGGAACTCCCGCCGCTTCTACTTCGTCAAGAAGTATATTGGGCACCAGCAGAACTCCAGAAGTGACTCTTGCTCGATCCTGCCATGACTGATCTTTATGCATTGATGGCGAGTCCATAAGCTCATTCATCTGTTCTTCTATTCGTTGTTCGCCTGCCTTGACTGATCCGTAAGCCATGCTGACCTTTTCAATGTATTTTTTGTTGCGGGCTTCATTGTATGTCGGTGGTGGCGTGGCATTACACCCCGCGACTAGAATTGAGGGCAGAGCAAATATCACAAATAGCTTAGGTTTGGATACAGAAAACAGTTTTCGGATATTCATACAGAATGTCAGTATAACATCATTTTGTCTGATCGTCCGAGTTCATGCCTTATTTTGTATGCCGTGGTAGACTGTCTTTTGTCGGTCATTATGACTGCAAGTATCTTTTTACGGCATACAGCAAACGGCCTCTAACTTGAGTCTGTCAAACACCCCAGATTTCGGATTAGAGCATCTGGTTGCGGTCCAGAAGGCCACAGGTTCGAGTCCTGTCGGGTGCACTTAGGGGATCTTTTCCCGAAACTTCCACCAAGCCGACCTCAATTTGAGGTCGGCTTTTTGCTATCTTAGCCTGCACTGAAAGATCAGAGAGAACCGTGGCAGCGAACTGCTTCTTGCCTTGGATCTCGATTTCGACGATAAACGCACGGAGCAGTACTTCTTGCTCCTTTTGCGTCGCTACCTCCCACAGCTCACTAAAGCGCCCCATAAGAGCACTGAAGTGGCTTGCGGTCGGCCTGCTCTGGCGGGCAGCTTCTATCTGCGCCTCCAGAGCGGTGATGATCTCCTGGGACTGCTGGCGCTGGGTGGAGACAGACTCCAGCGCAGAAAGAACGGAGCGCATGGCTCCATCGCTCGTTGAAAGAGTAAGTGCCTTGGTGAGGCGCTCCTCTTGGGCAATCAGGCGCTTGGCCTCACGGCGGGCGGCGATCACCTGCCGGGTGAGCTCGCCCAAGTCGGGCAGCTCGGCGGCAGCGGCTTCGAGGATACACCGTACGCGCCACGGATGATCCGCCATGCCCTTCATCTCACTCACCAGGGTCTCGTGGAGCCAGGGGGCACTCACCTGGCCTGTGGGACACGCCGCAGCACGGGCGCGGTGGCACTGGTAGTAGTGATAACGCACTCCCTTGCTCTGGCTCCAGTAGGGGGTCATATTCCCGCCACAGGCGCAGCGGATCCGGCCCGTGAAGAGGTAGGAGAAGGTGTCTGGAGTCTCGGAAGCTTGCTTTCGCGGGTTGCAGCGCTTCTCTCCTCTGCCGCGCCGGGTAAGGAGAACCTGCGCTTGGTCGTAGACATCACGGGTGACTATCGGGGCGCAGAAGCTCTCGTTGGTGATCTCAGCCCAGACAAAGCGCCCGGTGCAGATAGGATTGGCAAGAACCTGCCGGGCGCGTTTATCGGTCCAGTCCTGCCCCGTGGCCTCAGCGAGCCTATCGCGGACGGCAGCAATGGAGTCGGTGGCGATGAACTCAGCGAAGACTTCGCGCACCAGCTCAACCTGCTCAGGCTCGGGTATGAGGCGCTTGGGAGCCTTCTTGCCGGGTGCCTGGTAGCGCTCGTCCTCGATGGCCTTGTAGCCAAAGGCGACACTGGGCCCACCTGGCCACAGCCCGAGGCGCACCATCTCCGCCAGCTTGGTGCGAGTCTGCTCGGAGATAATACGCGGCCAGAGCCCATCGGTGGCGATCATCATGGACTGGTGCGCGTAGCCCGCAAGTCCTGAGGCGAAGCTCTCTTTGACAGTGACGACCTGGGCGCGGACTTTCTCCAGCTCGTAGCGGGCGATAATGAACTCCTCACCACGACCAAGACGGGCCATGAAGGTGACGACGACAATATCGAACTTCCGAGCTTGGGCATCCGCCAGGAGTTGCTTCCATTGCTTGCGATTGAGGTTGGTGCCCGTCTTGGCCTCCT
The DNA here is from genome assembly GCF_031410135.1 of Armatimonas sp. Taxonomy (GTDB): domain Bacteria; phylum Armatimonadota; class Armatimonadia; order Armatimonadales; family Armatimonadaceae; genus Armatimonas. The sequence goes on from NZ_JANNYP010000256.1 coordinate 2,926, forward strand.
CACGGTAGACCTCGACGAGCTGGCCGCCATTCTCCTCAATGTAGGCGCGGCAGACGTTTTCCTGGGCCTCGCAGGAGGTCAGTCCCTGCTCAGCTTGCTTCTCGGTAGAGAAGCGAGAGTAGATAGCGCAGCGCCGCCCCGAAACGGAGACGGGCGCGCGGTTGAGTTTAGAGCGTGTTCCCATGGGTCTCTACTTCCACTGCGGGGTGGCCGCTCTCCTCTTTCCCATCCGTTCGCTTCGCGATTTGATCGAGTGTGAGGAGGATAATCTTCATGCAACGAATGGCCTCGCAATGGGGCAGTGGTGCTGGGAGAATCGTAAACCAGCGAGATGGGGTGACGGGGCGTCTCATAAGAGCTGCCCCTCGGGGAGCCAGCAGACATACCAGCGTGAGGAAGTGCCTCCGCAGGCGATGGCTTCGGCGTGGGCGATGCAGGGGAGGAGTAACAAGCCTTCCGCGATCCAGTGGGCCTGCTTGCGGCTCATGGGGTAAGAGCAACGCAGCTCGATGTCCTCTCTCACCTCACGAGTTACATTCCGAGCTATCCTATTCATAAGCTGTGCCTCCTTGCTGCAGAAATGGGTTCCGTTTCCTTGTATCTCATGGCATTATTGTAATCATTAGTTACATATTTGTCAAGACTAAATTATACTATTAGTTAAATTTTTGACGAGCTCTTCAGGAGCCACTCCCACGGCATCCGCATAGCGGCGGAGCGTGGAGAGCTTGGGGTTTCCCGCCTTCTCCATCTTCACCACTGCTACATGCGAAACGCCCATGCGCTCCGCGACCTGCTGTAGTGTCAGTCCGGCCTGCTTTCTATAGTCGGTAAGTGTCATACCCAATTGTAACTCTAAGTCATAAAAGATGCAACTGAATGTAACCAAAAGAGTCATTGCATATCCTGTAACATACAGTTACAATAGAGTAGGATTTTATGGCAATAACAAGTGCGATTTTGAGCTTTGGGCCGTGGCTGAAACAGGCACGTGAGAAACGTGGCCTTACCGCGCTGGCACTGGCGGAAAGGGCGGGCTATAGCCACGTCACGATCCATAACATCGAGCACGAGAAAAAAGGGGTCAAGCGAGAGACGGTCGAGGCGCTGGCCAATGCCCTGGCAACGGATACGATGACCGATAACGATCGCTTGCGTCTTCGCAACGAGGCGCTCCTTGCCGCCGGATTCGCGCCGGAGACTCCCGAACTCTTGAACGAGCCCTTCGATGAAGATACGCTCGAAGTGGCACACTTCTATCATGGCATCGCAGATCCACGCATGAAGGCGTGGGTGAAGAACATGATGCGTACGGCGGTTGAGATCACTGATAAAGAACCCGCCGATGCAGGGCCATCAGGCAATGGGACAGATTAGCAGCGAACGGTAGGAGGGGGCCCAAACGTGGACGAAGTAGAAAGGACATCTGTTGAGCGCTGGCGAGCAGTGCGCTTGATCGAGATCAAGGAGAACGGGCGAACTCGTCCTCTTGATGTAAGCTGTGAACCAGAAGATGCCGAGGAAAACGAGGAGAGTAACACTACCCAACGGCGCTACGTGGTCAAGACACTGGGTGCTGAAGTCACCGAGCAAAGTCTCTTCAATGAGCTCTTTGGCGGGATGCTGGCAGGGCTTTTAGGGGTGCCCTCTCCACCACCGGCCATAATTCTGATTGACCAGGAATTTATCGCCGCCCATGAGCTCGTCCTGAGGCGTGCGGAGCGCGAAGTGCTCGTCGGTCTGGCCATAGGGAGTCGCCACCTGGAGCCGCTGCACTCGGTGACGGTGGACTCAATGTTCACCACGCCCCCCATGATAGAGCAGGCTGCGCGCCTCTTTGCGCTTGATATGCTAATCCAGAACCCAGACCGCCGCCGAAGCAAGCCAAACTGCGCTTTTCATCAGAAAAACCTGACGGCCTTTGATTTTGAGCTGGGTTTCTCATTTCTGCAACTCCTCCCCAGCATGGCAACGTTTTTTCCACCGGATAAAGTCGACGAGAAAATGGCGCGGGACCACGTACTTTTTGAGGCGCTACGGCGCAAGACAGCAATCTTTGGCGGTTTCCTCAAAGATCTTGAGGGGCTCAGTGACGGTATTATGGAGGAGTGGGTGCGAGCAACTCCTGGTTCGTGGCAGAGGAATGCCAGCAGGATCACCGACCATATTAGGCAAGTTCGAGAGCATGCCCCAGCGTTCGGGCGCTCTCTGGAAATGGTATTGCAAGGATAAATTTCATGAGAGTAAGCTACCGCTATAGCGTTCTGCGCTACCAGAATGACCCCGCCATGGGCGAGGCTCTGAACATCGGAGTTATCTTCTACTGCCCGGATCGCAACCATCTGGAGGTGCGAATCTCCAGTCGTTTCAAGCGCCTCTCCGATACTTTCGAGGGCTTTGACCAAGAAGGTTATCGCCGCACGGTTTCCCTGCTGGAGCGTGGTGTGGAGCGACTGGCAGCCCAGATAAAAACAGAGAGCGCTCCTTCCTTGATTCCCCCCAAAATGGCTGCTGGCCTGGATGAGATCACAGGCCAGCTCTTACCTGATACGGGCCTCGCCTATAGGTTTGGCCCCGAGATGTGCGGCATCACCCGTAAGCCAGAAACCGAGATAGAGCAGCTCTACGAGCAGTTTGTTACCAGTCGCTACAGCGGAGATGGTCAGCGTAAACGGCGCGAAGATAGCGAAGTCTGGAATGTCTTCCAGGAAGCTCTCCGCAGACGCAATCTGAGTCACCTGGTTCAAGAGCGCACTATCTCCCTTGAGGATGATCTTGACTACAAGTTTCAGCACTCCCTTACGCTATCAGAAGTCACTGGGAAGGTTCGCCGTGCCGTCTTAGAGTCGGTTTACGTTTACTATGCAGATAATCGTAACAAACGGGGGAGGGTAAACGAGATGGTTGGGTTGGGGGAAATTCTATTAGGGAAATAATAAGATGTT
>NZ_JANNYP010000257.1:0-9139 GCF_031410135.1 Armatimonas sp.
TTGTTGTACAATTTCTTGGGAGTTGGGGGTCATGACAGTCTCCTGGCGTTATTTTTGTGGTACAGACATTATGCCTGAAACTGCCCCCCCAACTCCTTCAACCAAAATGAGTCACACCCAAAAGAATCAGACACTCGCTTCGGAGCAGAGTGGAAGGTTTTCGAACACGATTGTAGCTGCACAGTCGCCTCCAAAATAGCTCCAGTTCATCGTTAGACATCGCTCCGTGCAAGCGAAGCCAAACGTAGGTTTTCAGTTCAACAACGACGGAAAACGTAACCTCAGGCGACGGCAAAGATGCCTCCGGCTCGCTCGCTAGGGCTTCGGAAAGCGAGGACAATTTGTTTTGGCGAGATTCCTGCCTCCATCAGTTCCACTGCAATTCCTTCACTTGTTCCGTCGTGCTGAATCCAGATCTTCTCGCCCTTCACGTCGAGATGCAAAAAAACGCCATGTACCCGCCGATTCCCGATCCAGCCATGTTGAAGAAGCTCATAGTGTCCTTTTTCATCGTCGAAAATGGCCTCAATCTCCATATTGGGCTGCACTCCGAAAAACTCTACATACTCCGTGAGAATTCTCTTTATCGTTGCCTTTAGTGAATCCATTCCTTTACCTCCTCGTCCGCTTCAAGATACGTCAGCACCCGAATTCCACGACTCCGAATAAACGCCAGACCACGTGCATCTTGAAAAACGCGCTGATACGCCTCGTCTGGCATTGCCAAAAACAAAACGCGACCTGGGTACTGCTCCTCCAAAAGAAACTCATAGAACAGATACTGTCCCAGTGCTTTCTCCCACTCGTTCATATCGGACGGAGATTGAAAGCCCTTGATCTCAACCGCGATTTGTCGCCCCTCTTTTTCCGCGCCTAGAGGCCGCTCTGCCCCTAAATCAACGAAGAGGTTCGTACCACCATACTCCAGTAAAAGTGGGTCATGCGTAATTACCCAACCTTCTTTTTGGAGGGCATGACGTACGGCAAGGTGTGCTCTATCACGACGGGGCATAATGCTCTATTTTATCACTGGCACAAGTCGCCAGAGGGTGAGGGGGGTATCGGTGCCTTTGAGCTGGGCGGTGAAGCTCTGTCGGGGGATGGCGTCGGGGACGTAGGCGAGGAGATCGTTGGAGAGGACGATGTCGCCTCCGTGGCTCTGGCCTTGGATGCGGCTGGCGAGGTTGACGGTCTGGCCGAAGTAGTCGAGCTGGCCATTGGCGGTGACGGCAAGCGCGGGGCCGGTGTGGAGCCCCAGCTTGACGATCAGCGGGTCGCAGGCATTTTGAATAGCCAGAGCAGCGTGCACGGCTTTTTGCGGATCGTGGAACGCCGCCATCACCGAGTCGCCGATGGTTTTGACAATAGCACCGTCGTGTTTTTCTAAGATCTGAGTGAGCTGCTCGAAGTGTGCCCGCACAGTGGCATAGGACGGTGCATCGCCGTGGGTGGCGTACATCTGCGTGGAGCCTTTGAGATCGGTGAAGAGAATGGTCACCTGGCGCACCACCAGCTCCTGGCCAGGTGCAAGAACCTCGGAGCCAAAGTGCTTGCGAAACTCCGAAAGTGCCGTCACCTGCGCCGCCGTCGCCGCATCTTCCCGCCAGGCGAGGGTTTCCAAGCGGAAGAGAACTGGGTAGGGCTTTGGATTTTCCAGCACGAGCGGCACACTATCTGTCAGCACCAGCTCCCGTACTTCTGATAGCTGGGGCGAGCGCAGGCGATACGTGCCTAGCGGCAAATCCATAGGAATCGTCTCTTTTGTCTCGGGCGGGACTTGCCACTGCATCACGACGTGGCGCATGCGGTGCGGGCCGCCGATGCAGAACGTGGCGACGCCATCTTCGGCTTTGCGGAGGCTTGGCGCGACGGCGAAGCAGACCTCGACATCTTGATCAAACGTCGGGCCGAACGCGATATTGCACGAGGCGCAGTGGGCCTTGTCGGGTGTGAGGGCATCGAGCGTTTCGACAGATGGCCCGGTTCCTCGACAGGCCGGGCAGAGCAAGCGCCAGTGGAGCTCTAAGTCGCCGCCACGCACGGCGCGCAGGCAGGCTTTCAGAACCTCGATCCGGTCTGTCTGCCAGCGGTCTGCCAGGCCAAACGGGCGAAAGTCCACCACGTCCTCGGGCGGGGCGGTGAGCAAGAACGCACGCAGACGCGCCGCGAGATCGTCGTTGGGAGGAGTCTGGTAGGTGGAGCTATGGTGCGGGTAGGGTGTCGGGGCCTTGCCTGCCAGATACCCGACAAAGCCCTCGCAGGCGCGAAGCAGGCCGCCCACGCTGCTCTCGGTGATGCGCTTAGCCAGGAGTTTCTCGGCAACCCCACGCGGCTCGGCCTCCGACCAGGCGGTGAGATTCGTTCCGTCACCATCCGTTTCTAAGTTCACACCCACGCGGTAGACCGAGACGGGTCCGTTGTCGGGGAAGCGCTGCACCCACCAGCGGCTGGGCCTTACCCAATGATAGGGCTCCTCGGCGTAGCGAATCGTCAGTGGGCCAAATCGGGCCTTTCCTCGTAGCGCGGAGCCGCCTTCGGGGCGGGGCGTGAAGGAAAACGCCACTGGGGGTAGCTTGAGCTCTCGGTTCAGGCGCTCCGTGTCCGAGAGAAGCTCCCAGAGCGCGTCGCGGGTCACGGGAAACCGCACTGTCTTCTCCGTTCGAATCACAGGAGCATTATACGATAGACTGAGCATCGTGACGGAGAGAGACGACTGGCGTTTGCGACTACGCTCTTGGGCGCGCTGGAAGCTAGGCGTCCCCCGAGAGGCGCTGGGCTCGCTGGGCTGGGACGTGCTGGCGGGAATGTGCGCAGGGGTCTTTCTGGGCATGACCATGCCCTTTCTCACCCGCATCGCCCGCGCCGAGCTACACGCCACGGACTTTGCCCTCGGGGTGATGAACGCCGCGCCGTTTGTGGGAAACCTTCTCGCACCGGTCTGGGCACGCCAGATGGAGGGCAAGGCGAAGATGCCGTTCTGCCAGGTGAGCTGGATCACGGGCCGCTCGCTACTCTTGCTCATGCCCCTAGTCGCCACGGCCTGGGGCTTTGTCGGGGTGATCTCGCTGCTGCTCTTTATCGGGACGATCAGCTCGCCTGCCTACACGTCGCTGATGAAGGACATCTACCCGGACAGAGCCCGCGGCAAGCTGATGAGCTACGTGCGTATCACGGTGCAGGCCACGACGTTTCTCTCGACGCTGATCACGGGCCGCCTGATGGACCGGGGCATGGGCTTTGGGCCACTCTTTGCCGTCGCAGGCGTTGCGGGGATTCTCGCGGCGCTCTTTTTTGCCCAAGTCCGTCCTCTCGCCAGCAACGCGCCCACCACGCCCGAGCCGCCGCAGTCTCTGCTGCACTTCTTACGAGACACGCTCAGTATATTAAAAGACAATGAGAGCTATAGATGGTTCGCGCTCTCCGTGATGCTCTACGGCTTTGGCAATCTCATGGCCTGGCCCCTCTACCAGCTCTACCAGGTCGAGCAGCTCCATATCCGCCCGACACAGATCGCCAACCTCACCAATGTCACGTCGCTGTGTGCGATGCTCGGCTCGCTCTACTGGGGGCGCTTTCTCGACCGGCACGGCGCGGCCCAGACGGTCTTTCGGGCGATCTTGCTGATTAGCTCGATCTCGGTGGTGTACTTCTTCGCCCACTCGGTCAGCCTGCTCTACATCGCCTCGTTTCTGGCGGGCTTTGGGATGGCGGGCATCGAGCTGAGCTACATGGCGAGCATTCTGTCCTACGCCGAGCACGGGAAAGCCGCACGTTATCAAGCGCTCCACTCGCTGCTTCTTGGCATTCGCGGCGTCTGCGCCCCTCTCGTCGCCTTGCCGCTGCTGCGCCAAGTTGGCTACCAGGGCCTCTTTGCCGTCACGTTTTTGTTGATGCTCATCGGTGCATGGTTGCAGTGGCGCGCAGCAAGATCCCAGGAATCACAGCCCCCTGTATTGAAGCAGCGGTAAAATACCGTATGATCCCGACATTGATTGACATTCCCCGTTACCATGCGGGAACCATTATCCTGAGTCTCCTTCCTACCTCAGGAGATTGGTGTCCCCCAGAAAATTTCAATCCTTTGCCCGTTCTTTTCTGGACGGAGGCGGGATTGAATATTCAGTTAACCGTAAGCGATGATGTCGCGAGCGAACAACCAGGCACGGAGAATCTCTGGCAGGGTGACTCTGTGGAAGTGTTTCTGGGGACAAAAGTGGGTGCGGCACAGTATGTTCAGTTCCTTATAGCGCCAGGTGCCGACCCCAAAACACCAGGGGTGCGCATCGTTCATGCCGATCACCGCACCCAAAAATACGGTCCAACACAGTGTCTAGCAACTAGCGAGAAACGAGCAAAAGGTTACTATCTCCAGATCGAGATTCCCTGGAAACAGCTCGGAATTGTTCCAATCGACGGCCGGGAAGTCGCGTTTCAGATAGTCGTGAATGATCGGGACAAGGCAGGAACACTCCGACAGTTCGGCTGGCATCCCGGTGGGAGTGCCTACAACGATCCCAAGAAGATGGTGCGCCTTCGTCTGCGTCAAAATAGCAAATCGTCGAGCATCTTGTTAGCAGCCGAGGCCGACTACAGCCGCTTCCCCCGGACACGCGTCACACTCACCGGAATGCTGGGCGTTGCTGGCTCTCCCTTTGTTGTCCACGACAAGGCGGGCACTCTGGCAACGGGTCGCATGGCCAAGAAAAACGGTCGAGTGGTGGCTGATGTAACGCTCTCCCGCGCCTGGGACAGCTCTATTTCCTGCAAGATAGGCTCCCAGGACTCTCCCCTCTTGCTAGAGAACCCCGCTGATCTCCGTGCGAAAGCCCTCGCCGAGGCCAAGCTAGCGTTCTCGCGCTTTGTGTTCACTGAGGAAAGCTTCCCGACACCGGAACTCTCGCCGCGTGTCGAAGCCGCCCTCGGGCCGTTTTCTCTCACCACGGTCTTCTACGACGCGGCGCAGAAGATCACCACGCAACCCAAAGCCAGCGGGCGCTACGGAGCCGTGACGACGCTCAAGACAAAAAGCGGCCTGACGCGGCAGTTCTTCACGACGCTCTACAAGTCTCCCGGTAGCCACGATGCCTGGGAGAAACCCAACTTCTTCTCGGGGCGCATCCCGGAGGAGCTAGGCGTCGCACCCGAGGTCAGTAAGCTACGACAAGCCGAGATCGCGGAGTTTCTGCGCGAGCGTTTTCTGGCGCATCTCAGCGACGATCCCAAGAGCGCGGTCTTGCTCGCAGGGCTCGCCGAGTGTAAGCCGGGCGAGCCCGCCGTCACCCGGCTCAGCGCGGATGCTCGGGAGGGCCGCTGGTGGTGGGCGCTCCAGCAGAAGCTTGGCGTCGCGCCCCGCTTTCGGTATGCCACCCAGCTCCCCACCGGCTATGAGAGTGACAAAACCAAGCGCTGGCCGCTCCTGCTCTTTCTCCACGGCTCCGGCGAGGCAGGCGATAACTTGGACTCGGTCAAAGTCCACGGCCCCTGGAAGCTTGCCCAAGAGTTGCTGATTGTTGCGCCCCAGAATCCCGTGGACGACTGGTGGCGCCCTGAGCAAGTGCTGGCCCTCGTCGACGAGCTGGAGAAAAAATACCATCTGGACACCGCGCGGCTCTACCTCACCGGGCTTTCGCTGGGCGGCTACGGCACCTGGGCCACCGCGCTACTGGCCCCAAAGCGTTTCGCCGCGATTGCCCCGATCTGCGGCGCAGGCGATCCGGCGGATGCGGCGCGGCTTGCAGGCACTCCCACCTGGGCATTTCACGGCATCAAAGACGGCTCCGTGCCGGTGCGCCACTCTCAGGAAATGATCTCAGCCATGCAAAAAGCCAGCGCCAAAGAGGCAAGGCTAACGCTCTACCCCGACGCAGGCCACGACTGCTGGAGCGCTACCTATTCGAATCCCGCACTCTACGCCTGGCTACTTTCGCACAGACAGGGCATTCTTTAGTGTGGCAGAACTGTCGTAGCTCCTGGTGCAGCCGCTCACGGGCGCGGTGAATCCGAGAACGTACCGTGCCAATGGGCACCTGAAGGCGGGTGGCGATAGAGGCATAGTCCAGCCCCTCAAGCTCACAGAGTAGCAAAGGCACACGGAAATTCTCGGGGAGCTTCTGTAGTGCCTGCTGGAGCTCTTCGGACAGAAGTGGGCTCAGCAGCTGGTCTTGCGGGTTCAAGCCTCCCGCAATCGGCTCCGTGTACTCTGAAAGCGGGACGGCAGGACGGCGCTTAGCATGCCGAGTCTGATCAATACGATTCGTGGTGAGAATGCGATACATCCAGCGGTCAAAGCCGTGACCCTGGTAGGCACCAAAGGACTGAAACGCTTCCAGCAGAGACTCCGAGAGTAAGTCCTCTGCATCGGCAGTATTGCCACAGTGGCGGTAGGCAAAAGCGAAGAAACGATCCCAGTGCTGAACGGCAAGTGCATCGAACTGCGCTCTCGAATCGCCCTCTTCCAAGAGCAAGGGGGTTGCCAGGAATCCCATGCACTCATTCTAAAAGTGCGCTATGAATATAGTATTAAATTCCTGGTTTAAACCATTGCCGGGGGCAGAAGCCCCCGGCAGGATGTACTACAGAACCTCTGAAGGCAGGGGTTTGCCACGGTGGCACTGCTTGTACTTCTTTCCGCTACCACAGGGGCACGGATCGTTGGGGTCAATCTTCCGAGGAGCCGTAGACTGGGCCGCCTCCGCCGCTGCGGCCAAAAGTGCGTTGACCTCAGGGGCGATCTGGTCCACAGGACTCTCCTCATCGTCGCCGAGCTGCATAGGAGTCACCTCACCACCAAACTGCTGGAGAAGGTTGAAGATGTCTTGTTCCTGGTCGAACTCCGGCATCTCCTGCTGGAGCTGAGCCACAAAGACATTGCGCACGGTGTCGCCCACCAGGCCCGCCTGCATCTGCGAGAAGACCTCCATCGCCTCTTTTTTGTAGGCAACCAGCGGGTCAACTTGCGCATAGCCCCGTAGCCCGATTCCCTCACGGAGGTAGTCCATGTTCTGGAGGTGTTGAATCCAGGTCTGATCAATGGTCTGGCGCAGGAGATGGCGCTCGATCTCGCGCATCAGCTCACCGCCGACTTCTTCTTCTTTGGCATCGTACGACTCATCCGCAAGCGTATGGAGCTTCTCCGCGAGCTCGGTCTTGGAGAGATCCTTGAGCTCGTCGTAGCTAGCGAAGTTGGCCAGCGGGAACTGCTCATTGAGCTCGTGGTAGAGCTTCTCTGTATCCCACTCTTCTTGGGAAACTCCCTCGGGACAGTGTAGCTCAACCACTGTATCCACGGTCTCATGAAGATAGCTGACCAACGTGTCGCGTAGCTCGGCCCCCTGTAGGAGCTTGCGGCGCTCGCCGTAGATCACCTCGCGCTGGACATTCATCACATCGTCGTACTCCAAAACATGCTTTCGAGAGTCGAAGTTGTGCTGCTCGACCTTCTTCTGGGCACGCTCGATCATCTTGGAGAGGATCGGCATGTCCACCGCCTGGTCTTCTTCCCATGCCTTGAGGGCGGCAAGCTGGAGGCTGTTGCGCTCTCCAAAGGCGCGCCAGAGGTAGTCTTCAAGAGACACATGGAACTTGCTGGTTCCTGGATCGCCTTGGCGGCCCGAGCGGCCTCGGAGCTGGTTGTCAATGCGACGCGACTCATGACGCTCGGTTCCGAGGATAAAGAGTCCGCCACGTGCCCGAACTTCCTCACGCTCTTTGACCAGATCCAGGTTTTGCTCCTCAGTGAGCGACTGCGTCCCCTCAACTCCAAGTGCCGCCTGGTCCTTACCCGTGACCACGTGTGCGATTCCGGCACGTCGCCCGCCCCGTCGGTAGGAGTAGTCGCGCTCGGTCTCAGACTTGTTCTCTAGCTCTTTGTAGTGCGAGCCGCCCAGCAGGATATCAACCCCACGCCCCGCCATGTTAGTGGCGATTGTCACGGCACCGCGCCGTCCGGCCTCGGCAATAATCAGTGCCTCTTGCTCGTGATACTTAGCATTGAGAACATTGTGGGGAATACCGTACTCCAGCGCCTCACGAAGAGCCTTTAGCTCGTCCTCGCTCTTGAGGGAGAGAATGCTGGCGAATGCCGTCATTTGGGCTTCATCGGTCATCTTGATCCCCATCCCCAGCTCTTTGGCCAGAGGCGCAAGTAGCGGCAGGTTGAGATCGTCAATGCGGCGGTTGAGAACGGCGGTAAACTGGGCGTACTTTTCCTCGCCGAGCTCCTTGCGCTTCTCAAGAACCCGGGCCCGTAGGATCGTGATGGCCGAGAGCAGCTCCAGTGCCTGAAACGTCAGACGAGAGGAGACACGCTCACTCATCTCAATCGAGCGGGTTCCCACCAGAAGCGGCTGCTGGCGACAGTGGATTTGAAGAATCTCGCTCGCAATTCCGCGCAGCTTTGCCTCTAAGCTCTTGTAGATCATGTCCGGAAGATCCTTGCGGAGCATGGGCTTGTTGGTAGGCACCTGAACCACATCCAGGGCATAGATCTTACGGAACTCGTCCTCTTCGGTCTTGGCCGTTCCGGTCATTCCAGCGAGCTTGGCATAGAGGCGGAAGTAGTTCTGGATCGTGATTGTGGCAAGGGTCTGCTGCTCGTTCTCAATCTTGATCCCCTCTTTGGCCTCGACGGCTTGGTGCAGGCCATCCGACCAGCGGCGACCAAACATCAAGCGCCCCGTGCTCTCGTCCACGATCACGATCTCGGGCTTACCCTCTTGGTTGGGTTTCACCACGTAGTCAATGTCTAGCTCAAAAACACCATGCGCTTTGAGAGCTGCCACTGCGTGTTGCATGTACTCTAGATTTTCCATGGAGGAGATATCCTGAATGTCATGGCCCATCTTACGAAGAATCTCTTCGACTTTCTCCATGCCCCGCTCCGAGAAAGTGGCGTTCTTCGCTTTTTCATCCACGGTGTAGTCTTTTTCGTCCGTGGTCGTGTCGTACTTGTCTTTCTTGGCCTCGCCTTTTTCGAGCTGGGGCATGATACTGGCAAAGACATAGTAGAGGTCGCTGGAGCGCTGGGCGGTACCGGAGATAATCAGCGGTGTGCGGGCTTCATCAATTAAGTTGGAGTCACACTCGTCGATGATGGCAAACCAGTGCCCACGGTGCTGGACGACATGCTCCAGGGTCGGGG
>NZ_JANNYP010000258.1:0-2140 GCF_031410135.1 Armatimonas sp.
CATCGGATGAGGCGCGAATGCGCTTCACGACCGACGACATTGACCACCTGGAAAACAAGCGTGTTCGCTCCGTAGGAGAGCTGCTCTACTCGCAGCTTCGTATGGGCTTTTTGCGCATGGAGAAAGTGGCCAAGGAGCGCATGACCCAGTACGACGCGGAAAATATTATTCCCCAGGTCGTGCTCTCGGTCAAGCCGGTGAGTGCCGCGATCAAGAGCTTCTTTGGCTCCTCGCAGCTCTCGCAGTTCATGGACCAGACCAACCCCCTGGCCGAGCTCACCCACAAGCGCCGTCTCTCAGCGCTTGGACCCGGTGGTCTCTCCCGTCAGAGCGCTAAGCTGGAAGTCCGTGACGTTCACCACTCGCACTACGGTCGTATCTGTCCGATTGAGACCCCAGAAGGGCCTAACATTGGTCTAATCGGCTCGCTTGCCGTGCATGCTCGTGTGGATCCGTTTGGGTTTATCGAGACACCGTACCGTCGTGTTATCGGCGGAAAGGTCAGCCGCGAGCTGGACTGGTTGCCCGCCGACAACGAGCACCACTACCATATCTGTCCGGCGAGTGTTCGCCTTGCAGAAGATGGCAGCTTCACGACGACCCTGGTGCAGGTGCGCCACAACCATGAGTATCCCTATGTGCCCTCCAAAGAGGTGCAGTACATGGATGTCTCGCCCCAGCAGCTTGTCTCGGTTGGTACGTCGCTGATTCCGTTCCTGGAAAACGACGACGCTAACCGTGCGCTGATGGGCGCAAACATGCAGCGCCAGGCGGTTCCTACGCTGCGTCCCGATGCACCTCTGGTCAAGACGGGAATGGAGCGGCGTGCTGCTCTGGACTCCGGCGCGATCATTGTCGCCAAGCGCGGCGGTCGGGTCAAGAAAGTCACCAGTGAAGAGATTATTATCGAGACCCGCGAGGGCAAGATTGATCGCTACTGGCTGCTGAACATGATCCGCTCCAACCAGGCCACCTGTATCACGCAACGCCCCATCGTCGAGCCGGGCCAGCGCGTCAAGCAGGGCCAGGTACTTGCCGATGGCCCCTGTACCGATGGCGGCGAGCTGGCACTGGGACAGAACGTCTTAGTCGCCTTCATGCCCTGGAACGGCTACAACTACGAGGACGCGATCCTGCTTTCTCGCCGTATGGTCCGCGACGATGTCTACACCTCGATTCATATTGAAAAGTATGAGCTGGAGGCACGTGACACCAAGCTAGGACCCGAAGAGATGACCCGTGACATTCCCAATGTCGGGGAAGATGCTCTGAAGGACTTAGACGAAGAGGGGATTATTCGCATTGGGGCAGAAGTCCGAAGCGATGATATTCTCATCGGAAAAGTCGCGCCTAAGGGCCAGGGAGAGCTGACGGCAGAAGAGCGCCTGATTATCGCCATCTTCGGTAAAAAAGCGGAAGAGACCCGCGATGTCTCGCTGCGCGTCCCGCACGGTGAAAAGGGCAAGATTGTTGATATCAAGGTGTTCTCGCGCTACAAGTACAAGGATGCCAGCGGTAATATCTTCAACTTCTCCAAGCGCCCTGACTCTCTGGAGTCGCCCTACGATGGCAGTGAGCTGGAGCGTCTGACGCCCGACGAGCTGCAAGCAGGGGTCAACAAGCTAGTTCGTGTCTATATCGCACAAAAGCGTAAGATCATGGAAGGCGACAAGATGGCGGGACGTCACGGCAACAAAGGTGTGGTCTCTAAGATCATGCCCGAGGAGAACATGCCGTTCTTGCCGGATGGCACTCCTGTAGACATCGTTCTCAACCCGCTGGGTGTGCCTAGCCGTATGAACATCGGTCAGATCATGGAAACTCACCTTGGGCTGGCGGCTCGTGAGTTCGGTGTCCAGTTTGTGGAGCCGATCTTTGAGGGCTCTAACGAAGAGGAGATTCTCGGTGAGATGAACCGCTTCGGCGAGAAGCGCCGCCGCGAGATGCTGATGCACTACGTCAAGAGTGATCTGCAGCTCTCGGTAGACTTCCCGGAAGTGAGTGAGGGTGGACAGAACCTTGAGGATCTCCTCGGGCCTCTGGAGGCCGCACTTCGTGACCTGGATGCTGAGACCCTGGAGCGCGTTTCCGCGACCCTAATGGGACAGGAAGTCATCGAGAGCATTCCCGCAGACTTCCC
>NZ_JANNYP010000259.1:0-4704 GCF_031410135.1 Armatimonas sp.
TTTCTGGGTGGGGTGCTCCGGGGCGTTTGAGCCACGCGCCCAGAAAACCGTCCAGGCCATCGCCGAGCTTCTTACATCGGCAGGCGTGAAGTTTACGGTTCTTGGCCCGAAAGAGCGCTGCACGGGGGATGCCGCCCGGCGCATCGGGGATGAGTTTCTCTTCCAGCAGCTCGCCGAGACCAATATCGCCACTCTGGAGGCAGTCAAGGCCAAGCGCATCGTCACCCAGTGCCCTCACTGCCTGCACACACTCAAGAACGAGTACGGGCAGTTCGGTGGTAACTACGATGTTCTTCACCACACACAGTTTCTCGCGGAGCTAATCGAGAGCGGTCGTCTGAAACTAGATAACCCGCTGGACACTTCCGTCACGTACCACGACCCGTGTTTTCTGGCGCGGGTGAACGGCGAGACCGAGGCGCCGCGCAAGACCCTCCGTGCGGCACTGAAACTGCCCATGCTGGAGCCGGAGCGCAACAAAGACAAGACTTTCTGCTGTGGTGCCGGTGGAGGCAGGATGTGGATGGAAGAGCCACCAAGCCAGCGTCCCGGACGAAACCGTGCCGAAGAGCTGATCGCAACGGGTGCGGAGACGATTGCCGTGGGGTGCCCATTCTGTAAAGTCATGGTCGGCGACTCCGTGGCGGCTGTCGGCGGGGAAGCCCCTCCCGAGATCGTGGATATTGCGGAGCTTCTCGTCCGCGCAAACAAGAAAAAGGAATTGGAAAATGAGTAACCTGGCATCGCTGTCGGGCGGTGCGTTTCTCGTAAACGATGCCACCCCTGAGAGCATTTTTAGCCCCGAGGACTTTACTGCGGAGGCTAGGCTGATGGGCCGCGCCGCCGAGGACTTTCTCAAAAAAGAAGTCCTACCGCATGTCGAGCGAATCGAAGCCCATGATATAGATCTCATGGCAGCTCTGATGCACAAGGCCGGGGATGCTGGCCTGCTTGGTGCGGAAGTGCCGGAAGCCTACGGTGGCTTTGGTTTGGACAACCGCACGGGGGCCTTGATCGCCGAGAAGCTCAACTGGCAGCAGTCGTTTGCGCTCTCCCACGAGGCGCACACCGTGATCGCCACGCTGCCGCTGATGTTCTTTGGGAGCCACGCGCTCAAGAGTAAGTACCTCCCCAAGCTCGCTAGCGGGGAGTGGATCGGCTCCTTTGCCCTCTCCGAGACCGGCTCCGGCTCCGATGCACTCGGGGCACAGACCCGCGCCGATCTCTCCGAAGATGGCAAGTACTGGACACTCAACGGCACGAAGATGTGGATCACCAACACGGCGTTTGCGCAAATTTTCTCGGTCTTTGCCAAGGTGGACGGCGACAAGTTTTCGTGTTTTATGGTCGAGCGCGACACGCCAGGGGTCAGCTTTGGCAAAGAAGAGCACAAGCTCGGCATGAAGGGGACATCCACGCGCCAGGTGATTCTTGAGAATGTCCAGGTTCCTTATGATAATCTCGTTGGTGAGGTGGGAAAAGGCCACTACGCCGCGTTCTGTGCACTCAATATGGGCCGCTTTAAGCTAGAGGCAGGAGCCGTCGGGGGAATCAAAGAGACCCTGGCTGTCTGCGCGACCTATGCCAACCAGCGCAAGCAGTTCAACCGTAGTATTGGTAGCTTCGGGATGATCCAGGCCAAGCTGGGCTCGATGTGCGCCCGGCTCTTTGCGCTGGAGTCGGCGGTCTACCGACTCGCAGGCGAGCTGGACTCGGTATTTGAGGGAATTGATGCCACTGCCGACGATGCCGCGAAGCACTACCATCACGCCGCCGAGGAGTACGCCATTGAGTGCAGTATTGTCAAAGTGATCGGCAGCGAGCTCTACTCCTGGGCCACCGACGAGGCCATCCAGATCCATGGTGGCTACGGCTACACCGAGGAGTTCCCCGTGGCGCGTGCCTGGCGCGACCAGCGCCTGCTGAGAATCGGGGAGGGAGCCAATGAGATCGTGCGGCCCATTATCATCAATACACTCCTGCGCCGCGCCAAACAAGGCCGCCTGAGCCTCGACGCCCAAGACGTAAATTGCGGCTTGAAACGCACCGGCCTACGCTTGCTCCACTTGCTGACCGAGCACTTTGGAGCGAGCCTGTCTGAGGAACAAGAAGCATTGGGAGCCGTCTCGGATATTATCTCTTCCGCCTACTGCCACGAAAGTATGGCGCTACGAGTCTCGAAGCTCAAAGGCGCGGCGCAGGAAACCGCAAGGCTCTGTACCGCACTCTATTTGCATGAGTCTCAGACAGCGGGAGTTGCTTTGGCACAGCAAGTTCTCACCCGCTGTCACGCCGACCAGGCAAGCACCATGAGCCTTTTAGCCGAGCTTTCTCCAAGCTCCGGTACCGATGCGATTGACCTACGCCGACAGCTCGCGGCCACGGTTCTCGCGGGGGAGAGATATCCATTTTGACGGAGATCTTAGAAACCAATCTGGATCCCAATGCGCCCTCGGGCCGGGAGAATGCCGAGCACAACCGAGCACTTGCCGCGGAGCTAAGAGCGCGGCTGGCGACAGCTCGTTTAGGCGGTGGTACCGAGTCGGTGGCAAAGCACCATGCCCGAAAGAAGAAGCTCCCACGCGAGCGCATAGACGCCTTGCTCGACCCTGGTGCGCCGTTTCTGGAGTTCTCGACCCTGGCGGCCAATGGAATCTACGGTGACCAGGCTCCGGGCGCGGGGCTGGTCACGGGAATCGGGACAATCCACGGGCGACCTTGCGCGATTGTCGCCAATGATGCCACGGTAAAAGGCGGGACGTATTTCCCGATGACCGTGAAGAAGCACCTGCGCCTGCAAGAGATTGCACAAGAGAATCGCCTGCCCTGTCTGTACTTGGTGGACTCAGGCGGTGCCTATCTCCCGCTCCAGGCAGAGGTTTTCCCGGATAAAGAGCACTTCGGGCGGATTTTCTACAACCAGGCACGGATGAGCGCACTGGGAATCCCCCAGCTTGCGGCGGTGCTGGGAAGCTGTACGGCAGGCGGAGCTTATGTCCCCGCGATGAGTGACCAGACCGTGATTGTGAAGGGCAATGGGACAATTTTTCTTGCGGGACCGCCGCTGGTGAAGGCGGCGACGGGTGAGGAAGTGACGGCGGAGGCACTGGGTGGCGGCGATGTCCACACGCGGCTCTCCGGGGTTGCTGACTATCTCGCCGAGAATGAGGAAGATGCCTTGGCGATCTTGCGGGATGCCGTCGCGCACCTACCGCAGAAGCCGATTGCACCGCCGCAAGTGTCCGAAGAGCCGCTCTATCCTGCGGACGAGCTCTACAGCCTGCTTCCTAAAGACCTGCGCCAGCCCTTTGAGATTCGTGAGGTGATCGCCCGGCTGGTAGATGGCTCGAAGTTCCATGAGTTCAAACCGCTCTACGGTCAGACTCTGATCTGTGGTTTTGCGCACTGGGAGGGCTGGCCGGTCGGGATTATTGCCAACAACGGTGTGCTGTTCTCAGAGTCCGCACTCAAAGGCGCACAGTTTATCGAGCTCTGCTGTCAGCGCAATATTCCGCTGGTTTTCTTGCAAAATATCACTGGCTTTATGGTGGGTAGCCGCTACGAGCACGAAGGAATCGCCAAGCACGGGGCAAAGCTGGTAATGGCCGTGAGTTGCGCAGAAGTTCCGAAGTTCACGGTGATTGTGGGCGGCTCGTTTGGGGCAGGAAACTACGGGATGTGTGGTCGTGCCTTTGGCCCGCGTCAGCTCTGGATGTGGCCGAATGCCCGAATCTCCGTGATGGGCGGCCCACAGGCGGCGTCTGTGCTCAAGACCGTGAAGGGCGATGCGATGAGCAGTGACGAAGAAGCGGAGACGATTGCAATGTATGAGCGCGAGGGCAGCCCGTACTACGCCACGGCACGCCTCTGGGACGATGGCATCCTCGACCCGATCCACACGCGCCGCGCCATCGGTTTAGGGCTTGCCGCCGCGCAGTACGCGCCGCAAGTTCCCACCCGCTTCGGCGTCTTCAGGATGTAAGCTATGAGCGATCGGATTATCGAGATGAAGCGTTTATTGATTGCCAACCGGGGCGAGATTGCGGTGCGGATCATCCGGGCTTGTCGAGAGCGGGGAATCTCGACCGTCGCGGTCTACTCCGACGCCGATAGAGATGCACCCCACGTGGCACTTGCCGATCTTTCGGTCTGCCTTGGCCCCGGCCCAGCGACGGAGAGCTATCTCCGTGCCGCTGCTATTTTGGACATTGCCAAGGCGCATGGAGCGGATGCGATTCACCCAGGCTACGGTTTTCTGTCAGAGAACGCGGTCTTTGCGGATGCCTGCGCGGCAGCGGGGATTGTCTTTGTGGGGCCGCCGGGTGCGGTAATTCGGGCGCTGGGGGATAAGATCGGGGCCAAGCGGACAATGGCCGCCGCTGGGGTTCCCGTCGTGCCAGGCTACAACGGCGACAACCAAGACGACACGGTGCTACGTGACGAGGCAGAGAAGATCGGCACGCCGCTACTGATCAAGGCCAGTGCAGGCGGCGGTGGGCGCGGGATGCGTCGTGTGGACGACTTGGCTGACTTCCTTCCCCAGCTCTCTGAAGCGCGTCGGGAAGCCCTTGCCGCCTTTGGTGACGACCGGGTCTTGCTGGAGCGCTATGTTTTAAAGCCGCGCCATGTCGAGTTCCAGCTCTTTGGTGATACCCATGGCAATGTCGTGCATCTCTTCGAGCGTGAGTGCTCGATCCAGCGCCG
>NZ_JANNYP010000260.1:0-1882 GCF_031410135.1 Armatimonas sp.
CGATCGCGCTTTTGGCCTTGCCAACCGAGTACGTCAAGAAAAGCTCACTCCACAGCACCGTTTTCGGATTGCCAGCATTAGCAAAACCCTAACAGCGGCCTGTATTTTTAGGTTCATTGACCTGGGAAAGCTGAGCCTTCATCAGCCCATTTTTGGAGAAGAAGGGGTACTCAAGTTCGACTACGCTCGTACCTATTCCGCAGCAACCAAGGCTCTCACGGTCTATCACCTTCTTACTCATACGGGTGGAGGGTGGACCAATGATGGCAACGACCCGATGTTTCAGATTCCCCAAGCCAGCCACCGTGAGCTAATCAAGTACACGCTTCAAGAGTCCCCTCAGACAGCTATCCCAGGGACGAAATATGCCTACTCGAACTTTGGCTACTGCCTACTAGGGCGCGTTCTTGAAAAAGTAGGAGGCCGCCCCTATGACGAGGTAATAAAGCAGGAAATCCTCACCCCGTGCGGCATCCAGCAAATGCAGCTCGCGGAAAATACACTGGGGCGAAGAGCCTCCCTTGAGGTTGTCTACGAAGCACAAGGGGGAGATAGTCCCTACACACTCAACATTAACCGAATGGATGCCCACGGTGGCTGGATCGCCACAGTGAGCGATCTGGTACGTTTCGCATTGCGTGTGGATGGCTTTGACTCTCCTCCTGACCTTCTGCGCCCCACAACACTGAAAGCCATGACAACTCCCAGTGACCTAAATCCTCGGTATGCCTGTGGGTGGAATGTCAATGCCTCGCAGAATTGGTGGCACGGTGGGAATCTCCCTGGCACCACGACGTTCTTGATGCGCTCCTCCGATGGGCTGTGTTGTGCCATGCTAACCAACACGTACACCAAAGAAACCATCGCTGGCCTTGAGACGACCATGTGGGCCATGATCCGCAGCCTGTTGAGCCGTTAGTCGGCCATCTCCCGCCTCATTTTCCTAGTGTCCTTGGCGTTTTCGGGGATCAAGGGCGTCTCGAAGGCCGTCTCCGAGGAAGTTGAGGGCGATGACGGTGAGCGAGAGGCAGAGTGCGGGGCCGACAAGCAGGCGCGGCTCGCTGCGGTAGTAGTCTAAAGCGTCGTTGATCATGCGGCCCCACGACGGAAACGGGCGCTGGACTCCGATCCCGAGAAACGAGAGGGTGGCCTCGGCTAAAATTACTCCGGCGGCATCTACCGTCACGGCGACGATGATCGGGGAGAGCAGGTTCGGCAGGATGTGTTTGAGCAGAATCCGCCCGTTGCTCGCGCCCATCGCAATCGCCGCCTCCACAAACTCGCGCTTGCGTAGACTCAGCACTTGCCCACGAACCAGGCGTGCCAGCGGTGGCCAGCCCGTGATTCCCAGCGACATTACCACGAGCAACAACGACACCTCGGGCTTCGACGCCGCCGCGCCGAGGGTGCCGAGAAGGAGGATCGCCAGCAGCACATCGGGGAAGGCGAGAAGCGTGTCGGTGATGCGCATCAGGATTGTCTCCGCCCAGCCGCCAAAGAAGCCCGCGATCAGCCCCACGGTCACGCCGATCCCTACCACCACAAGCTCCACCAGGACCGCCACAGAGAGTGAGATCCGCGCCCCGTAGATCAAGCGGGAGAGAATGTCGCGCCCGAGGTCATCGGTGCCGAGCCGGTGCGCCGCGCTCGGTCCTTGCATTCGATCCATCAGCTTCTGCTCGGCAAACGGGTAGGGTGCCAGCACATTGGCAAAGAGCGCGATCAGTACCAGCACCCCGAGAAAGATCAGGCTGGCAAAGGCGATTTTGTTTTTCTTGAGTTCTTGCATCAGCGCTTGCCTCCTGCGGAGCGTGCACGGGGATCCAGCACACCGTAGAGAATGTCCACCACCAGGTTCACCATCACAAAGATAAAGGCCATG
>NZ_JANNYP010000261.1:0-6256 GCF_031410135.1 Armatimonas sp.
GTTGCTTGAAGCATGAACGTGCCCCCATTTGCCTGTTCCGCCTCGGCTTGGACGCACTCCAAAATTGGATGACCTCTTTGTGCAGAACTGTCAAAGAGTGTCAGCGCGAGAAGGCACTACAATTTTTGTCCTGTACTTAGATTTACTTGCTTTCCGGTGTCCAGTCATAGACGAGCACTTTGCCCTTCCAGTCTTCTTCCACAAAGATGCGGTAGGTGTTGTTCTTGCGCCGAACGGCACGGATCGCGTCGCGGAAATCCACCCAGCCGGACTCTTTGGAGACCTCGGGGCCGGGTGCGATCGTTCCCACCTTGCCGCCGTCACTAAGCCGGTAGACATGGATGATGGCAGTGCGGCTCTCGACGGCAAAGGCGTACTCGCCTGCGGTGCAGAGGGAGACAATAATCGTGTTCCTCACCGAGGCTCCGGGCGTCTTGGTGTGCGTCTCGGGGTCGTAGGGGAGCGCGATGCGCCAGGCGATCTTGGGTTTGCCCGTGTTCCAGCCCTCAAAGCGCAGCAGCTCGCTGCCGACCGCGCCCCACTCGCCGCCGGTCTTGGGGCGCTCTGAGGTATGGCCGGAGAGGAGCATGGTGTCGCTCTCGGGGAGATACTCGGTGCGCAAGAGCTGCGTCATGGGCGCGTGCATCGTGGTTTTCGCGACGGTCTTTGCGTCATAGCGGGGGACGCCGTTTGTGTCCAGCCCGCCAAAGCGCCAGCGCCAGATCGTCCCATCCTGGCTCGCTTGCCAGATATCGCCCGCCGCGTCCACGTTCGAGGCCCAGAACTCCCCGTCCGGCCCGACGCGCGTGCTGTACTCACTCGCCTGCATCTGCCCGTCGCCATTAAGATCCCGCCAGAGCCAGCCGCCGGTTTTCGGCTGACCGGGCGGCTCCCAGCCATCGTCAGCGCGGTAGTGGTTTTGTGAGAGTGCGACACACGGAACGGCCGTCTCGCCCTCGATGCAATAGAAACACAGCAGCCCCTGCCACATTCCTCGGACGATCAAGAAGCGCTTGCCACCGAGAGCTCGTACTTGCGGGGCACACTGAAGATGGTTGCCATCGTGGAGGCGCAGGTCGCTTGGGTAGCGAAACGGGTCCACGGTCTGCGCCCGCCATGTCCAAGCGAACTTCGGGGAGTCGGTGAGGGTGTAGCGGCTCTCGGTGGTAAAGACATCGGTGCCGTCGCTCTGTGGGTCGGCGTCTGCGGTGTCCACGAACTCTAGGCCCAAAAGCTCCCACTGAAGTTTTTGATTGGGGGAGAACGCCCGGAGAACCGTCCCGCCGCCGGGCGTGTTGCACCCGACATAGAGGTTGTCTTTGGCATCCACCCCGACACCCATCGGATTGGCAAAGCGCAGTGGCCCCGTCTTGCCCCGCTGCGCCCCCGCCCACATCCCGCCTCGCTCACCGATACTGCTAATTAATTTATCACTTTGATAGATTTTAATATTCTGATCCGGCCCACTATCGGCAATCAACAAGCGGTTCTTGCCATCAAACGCAAACCCCTGCGGCTTCAGTGGACTGGGCAGACTCAGGCGCTTGGTAAGCTTGCCCGTCGCATCAACCGAGAACAGCGCATCGCCTGAGCGCACCCAGAGCACTCCTGTACGGTCAACGGCGAGAGAACCAGGCGCGGGGCAGGGATGCGACGCCAACGGTCGCATCGTTGCGGTCTCGTAGCTCCTAAGCTGACTGCCCGCACTATCCGAAACATAGAGTGTCTTGCCGTCGGGTGAGACCGCGAGGCCGTGGAGGTGCGCGTCGTCTTTTTCGGGGCGCTCGTGGAGCACGAGCATTGCCCCAAAGCGTCCCTTACCACCGGGAAACGCAGCAGGCTTGCCCATGCGATCATAGCGCGAGACCCCAAACCAGTTTTTCCCCTTCTCGGGATACTCCGGGCCTTTGAGACCGCCGCCCTCGTTGCCTTGGACGTGGGCGATAAAGACATAGCGCTCGGTTGCTGCGATCGCAGCGCCGCCGCCTGTGCCCCAGCCATGCGTGTGCTCGCACTTGCCCATCACCGCGCCGTCTTTGTAGAACCCGAACTCGCGCCCGCCTTCGTCCCAGCCGCTCGCCACAAAGACCGTGCCATCGGGGGAAACAAACATCCCCTCGCAGAAGTTCTGTACCCAGAGCGGGCCTCCGCCAAAGCTATTGCCCAGCCAGCAAGTTTTGTAGTTAAGTGTGTTTTTCATACTGTACTCTCCAAGAGAAATACCCAATCCTGCTTATCAGGGGGCTTAGGGCTCTGCCAATGGGATTCGGAGGTCGTTTCTACGCTTTGATATTCTCCTGTACGTGGGTTGAAACAAGAAACTCGGTAGGTTCCAGGCTCCAAGTAAAGATGCTGGTGTCCGCCAGGTGTATAGAGCACGTAGGTCTTACATGGCTCTGCGAGGCAGGGGGTGCTGTGTGCTAGCTCTGGGTGGGGAGCCAGTTGCTCCCAGCCAGGAATCGCCTCGAAAAACTCTCGGAGGTGCTGGTGGTAGCCCAGCAGGTCGTCTTTGGTGCCAAGCCCATTGATCCAGCCGCCCGCGCCCGACTCCGCGCTCTCGCCGGTGGTCTGGTGGCAGCCCGCCATTGTGATCTCCCAGGCGAGACGACGGCGACTATCTGCACTCCGGGCAGGCGCGACTCGTGCACCACCCCACGGGCCGGGGTAGTGGTCTTCGTAGCCGTACTCTTCGTTAACTTGGGGAATAATCCGCCCCGTCGCCTCTTGTTCGGTGCGGTTCTTGAGCATCCCGTCGTAGCTTCCGTGCTCGTCCCAGCTCTGAAAAAGCGCGTGGGTGCACCAGGGCGAGGTGCGGAAGGGAAAGTGCCCGTGGCCGTGGACGCTCATGAGATGGTCATAGGGGTCTTGACTCGCCAGAAACTCCCCGATCTCCTCCACCCAGGCGTTGCTCTGGAACAGCGCCCACTCGTTGGTCAGGCACCACTCCACATTCGAGAATGCCGAAAAACGCGCGGCGGCGTAGGCATAGTAGAGACGCTCATTTGCATCCCTCTTGCGCGTGCTGTGATCGAAGTCGCTTGCGCCCTCGGTTTTGGGACTTGGTCGCTCGAACGGGTAGTTCTGCGGCTCCTGCGCGTCGGTGAAGAAGATTACCTGGACAATCAGACTATGGCGCTGCGCCTGAGCGAGCAGGCGCTCGAACTTCTGCCAGTAGGCCACGTCAAAGCGCGTCGTATCGGGCTTTGGATCGTCCCAGACATCGGGCTGTGCACAGAGCCACGGGCTGTAGAGATACGAAAAATCCTCATGGTGCCCCACCTGCGGCTCGAACCATCGCCCACCGTCGCGCTGTCGGCTAGGACAGAGCGAGACCCGGATGCGGTTGACACCAAAACTAGCCAGGCGCTCGATGGTTTCGTAGAGCACTTCGTCGCTGAGACCTGCCATCAGATACGCCGTCGTTGCGTTCCAGAAAAACGGCTCGCCGGTTCCTGACCAGCGAAAGCCCCAGCCATCGGCTTGGAGCTGGCCTTTGTTGTCGCTATTGTCGTCTTCCAGGGCCACCAAATTGCCCGAGAAGTGCGCCTCGGTCTCGCCATGTTTGAAAGTGACGGTGTAGATGTGCTCGCCAGAGTGCGTTGGCATAAAGCGAATGCGGTAGACACTGCCGTCCTGACTGTCGCAGAAGCCCGTGATTGCCTTTCCGTTGAGCGTACCAGTGATCTCGACGGTGCGAAATGGATCTGCAATAGGGTGGTGAGTTTGAATCCGCACCTCGAAAAAAACAAAGACGCGACTAATATCTGATGGGGGATGAAAGGTAATTCTCATTCGGAAATTGTCTCCAACGTGACGCTGGTGGCTCCTGCCTCTAAGAGTGCCTGCCTTGCTCTTACTAGCCATGCCTGCCCAAACTCCGTTTCAGAGCGTGGGTCTTGCGCCAGCCGCTGGCTCCGGGGGAGCTGTGTTGCGGCGTAGGGGTTCCAGCGCGGCGAGAGCGTGAGGGGGGAGATAAGCACGGGTTTTCCTCCCGAAAGCGCCTGTGCGGTTGCCAGAATCGCCGGGTAGCTTGTGATAGTCTCCTCAATCGAAGCCGCGTCAAAGGCGTGAACTTGCGGGTTGATGGCGAATGTCAGTCCGTCGCAGAGCTCCAGAGGTGGCGGATAGCGATTGAGAAAGAGAAAGTCGGAGTCCGTGCCCGCAAAGACCGGTGCAATTTTGCGTAGGGGCCGTGCCGCAAGCAATAACGCATGGTGATCAGGGGGCGTATTGACGTGCTCTGTGGCAGGAAGCACCAGCCAGCGAGTAATCGGGGAGCGCGTTTGGATTTTCTCCCCAATCTCTGGGTACCCGATCAGGGCGACCTCCAGCCCAAGGCCACGACTTTGAGCTAGGACATCAGCCTTTGCCAGCCGCTCTACGTCGCTAGGGATGCCAAAGAGGTCTACGCGTATTGCCATCTCTCTGATTGATGCCATCTCCCCAGGATGCTCGTTCCTCGCTCCGTCCCCTCTTCCCGTGTTTGCTCCTTCGTCGCCGGAAGAGGGACTAGGGAAACAGGGAGATGCAGCCTCTCTTCCCAGCGAGGTACGAGCGAACTGGGGAAGAGAGGTGCCTGAGCCGTGCGAAGGCGGAGAGATGGCTTCAATGACGACCCGCTGCCAGACGCGCTCTCCAGCTTTGACAAGCACGGGATACGGGAGACTTAGGGGTGTGCAGAAGGTCTTGAAGCTAGCATCGGTCCAGTTGCGCTGGTCTTCGAGCTCGAAGACATCACCCGAGAAGCCAAAGCGCACCTGGGAGCCGTCGGGGAGGGTTTGGGTCAGTGAGCGTAGCGCGGCAAACGGGGCGACGGGCTGATCGGGGCAGACGAGCGCGGGAAACGCGGTGGTGCGGGTCGTGCCATCTGTGTGCTCAACCTGGCAGGGAGCACCCACGCAGGCCAGTGGGTGGAGCAGACAAAAGCCAATTCGGTTGCGCCTGAAGTCTTTGAGTGCCTCGCCCTCGAAGGTAAAGATAAGCCTTCCGCCAGAGTGTGTCTGGATCGTGCCGTGCCAAATAAGAACGTCCGCGTGGCGCATCGTGAAGGAGATCTGCTCGGGCGAGGTGCTCTCCACGACGAGAACTCCTTCCACCGTGCCCCAGTTTTCATCACGTACGGCGGCGTAGAGACGCGAGAGCAGGGGCTGTTCGTTACAGGAGATACCGCACAGCTCGCCGTGGGAGTAGCGTGCGATCAGCAGGCCTGCTGTGAGTGTCATATCAGTAGCCCCGCGACATGCTTTTGGATCTCCTCGGAGTCGGCTAGATGTGCCTCCATCGCGGCACGTGCCCTCAGTGAGTCGCCTGCTTGAATGGCAGCGAGTATCTGATGGTGAAAGCCCATGCCGCGCTCGATAGAGCTGAGAAGCGCCATGCCGCTGCGCCGTACTTCGATCAGAATCTCTGCGATAGCATCAAGGAGAACCACAAAAAGTGGGTTTTGTGTGGCCACAGCCAGCGAGCGGTGGAAAGCCACATCTGCGGCGCAGTAAGCCTCGGTGGGGGCGGCTTCGGTTGTCATCACGGCAAGCCACTGCTGCATCGCGGCAAGATCGCCTAGTGTGCGGTTCTGCGCGGCGAGTCCGGCAATCTCGATCTCCAGCACGCAGCGAACTTGGTGGATGTGGGGGTAGGTCAGGCCCTTCTGGCTACCCCGAAGCATGTAGCTAATGGAGTGAGAGAGATTCTCTGCTGTGGGAATGCGCACTAAGTAGCCGCCACCAGGAAGTGCTTCGAGAAGGCCTCGTGCCGCCATGTCCGCGACCGCACCCCGGATCACTGTTCGACTGACTTCGAGCTGAGCGCCTAGCACACGCTCTGCCGGAAGCGTGTCGCCGGGGCGAAGGGAGCCGTCCTGAATCTTGGCTTCAAGCGCTTGAATCACTTGCTGTACGAGGCTGGGTGCCGGCTCGATATTGATAAAGTGAGGGGGTACACGCATGGGGGAACTCTTGGTTTCAAGAGTGGTATACCACTTGTGTACCAGTTATGTCAAAGGTGCCTACCACCAGTAGTGTGCGGTGTAAGTGATGACTTTCTCCCCATCCGGTGGAATGGTGATTGTGTACTCAATCGTACTGCTGTCTTTCTTCACGAACTTCTCCGAGGTCGGACCCCTGTGTGCCACAATGATTTGAGACACTTTCCGTTCCCTCTATATCTCCCCAGGGCAAAAAGGAAAGAACCAGAATGAGCATCACTATGGCCCACCCAAACGGCAACTCCGTCTATCAAAACCCGACAGGGATTCCTC
>NZ_JANNYP010000262.1:0-3718 GCF_031410135.1 Armatimonas sp.
CTAACAATGGCATTAATCGCTCCACTTGAAAGTTATGGATATCGTCTTCCAGAAAAAATGGTTCCAGATATATCCGAAGGGCGTATGTTTTGCAAATGGCTAAGAGAAGAAAAAAGAATTGACACTAATTTTCTCAAGACTTATAATCATGAATATGAAGATGGACGTATCGTCCCAGCAAAATTATACCCTAACAGTCTACTAGAGGAATTTAGAAGGCATTTTTACGAAGAATTGCTTCCTAATAAATCAGTTAAATATTTCTCTGAGCGAGATGAAATCGCAACAACTTTCCTTAAGAGGTTAATCAAAGAGACTGAAAAGCAACGTACTATTGCTTCTTCACCTGTAAACACGATTAACCAAGTTAGCGTAATAGCCCCTTAGCATTCTCGGTTAGCGGTTCAGGTGGGGACTTTTAGGCCCCGCACCAACACTTCTGTGATGCATCCCAGGCTTCTTGGGATGCATCACAGAAACACTGTGACCCACCCCAGAGGCATGGGGACGCATCATGGGCTTCTTGAGATCGGTCATTGCCTCTCGGGGAGACGGCTCAAGATGCCTGAGATACGTCACGAAAAAACTCGGATTGGGCACTGCAACTCTGGGGAGTGTCCGCGTGTCACAAAGATGAGGGGCAATTAAGGAGGCCCCCATCTGATGGCGAAACAAAATCGGCTGGCACCGCCTGTGGTGCAAAAAGATCGAGACAATCTGGATATTCTCAAGACCTTCACAGACTACCAGCCCGCACAAAGGCGCAGGCCGAAGCGAAGCGCAATGCGCTGGATGCGGCACGGACAGCGGAGTTACAAAAAGAGGCGGAGCTAGCCGCCATACGAGACCACACCGATGCGATGGAGCGGGAGTACCATGCCTTTATGCTGGGTGTGAGTGAGCAAGTCGCCGCGCAATATGGCAAAGACTCCGATGAGTACCAGGCGCTAGGCTACAAGAAAAAGAGCGAGTACAAGCGCCCCGCTCGCAAGCCCAAAGCCCCCACCCCATAGAACTCCCGAACCCCCTTCGCGAAGCCGGAGGGGGTCGGCGGTGGTGCCGCCGGGGGGAGGCTAGCGCGAGTAGGCCAGTCCGGCGCTGGTGGCGTTGGCTTGACCCAAGCGGACACGGTAGGCGCTGGGGCTACAGCCGAAGTGGGCGCGGAAGCGGCGGGCGAAGTAGCTCAGGTCGCTCCAGCCGACGCGCTCCCCTATTTCCTGCATGGAGAGGTTGGTTTGCAAAAGAAGCGTGGCGGCGCGTTCGGCGCGCAGCCTTGCGAGCCAGGCCATGGGGGGCAGGCCGGTGTCGGCA
Source organism: Armatimonas sp. (assembly GCF_031410135.1). Lineage (GTDB taxonomy): Bacteria > Armatimonadota > Armatimonadia > Armatimonadales > Armatimonadaceae > Armatimonas. The sequence continues at coordinate 1,312 of NZ_JANNYP010000262.1, forward strand.
CGGAAGCGGCGGACGAAGTAGGTAGGCTCTAGACACGCGAGGGCGGCAAGCTCGGTGAGCGTCCAGGGATGGGCAAGCGACGCTTCCATCTGGGCCTTGGTGATCAGCGTACCCGAGTGCGGCTGGGTGGTCGTGGACGAGGCGGGAATGCGCTGGGCGAGGCGTGCCAGAAAGACCAGGAGATACCCGAGTTTCTCCAGTGCACTACGCGAGGCTTCGATGGCCTCCAGTGCCCCCCGGCAAATGTCAAGATCGTCTGGCTCCAGCATCACCTCCCCCATGCGGGCGAGCAGCGGCTCGTCGAGAATGCCGCGAAGCTCGCTACGCAGAAGCTCGGTGCCAAAGCAGCAGTTCACGTAGTCGAGCGCTTCACAGTCGAGATAGGTGTGCCAGGTACCAGGCCTTAGGAAGAGTACCTGGCCTGCCTGAAGCACGGTATCGCCTTGCACGGTGCGATGAATCCCAGTGCCACTGAGAACCAGAACGGCTTCCTGAAAGTCGTGGTCGTGCGGCATGAGTGTCCCGGTAAAAAATTGGTGTCGTCGGACATAGAGAGGCAGTGGGCCCTCACCAAAAATCTCGCGTCCATAAATGCGTTTGGGAATAGTAGTCAAGATAGTGCTATGTTTTCGACAGTGACGGCCTATTTCCTTCTATGAGTTTTGACGTAGAATGCATCCAAGGTACAGAGCAGTCCGAATGAAAACAATCCGAGTTGGTGTATTGAGTTTCGCGCATGGCCATATCCATGCCTACTGCAACAAGATCAAGAGCTTCGACGATGCCGTCTTGGTGGCGTGCTGGGACGACAACGAGGCGCGTGGCAGAGAAGCCGCCGAGCGCTACGGGATGGAGTTCGAGAGCAGCTACGAGGCCCTGGTCAGTCGCGCGGATATTGACGCCGTGATTATCACCAGCGAAACCAACAAGCACGCCGATCTTACCGTCGCGGCGGCGGAGGCAGGCAAGCACATTCTCTGTCAGAAGCCCATGGCAACCACCCTGGAGGACTGCGACCGGATGATCGAGGCGGTCGAGAGCTCGGGCGTGCACTTCCAGATGGCCTTCCAGATGCGGTGTGACCCGCTCAACCAGCAGATCAAGAAATGGATTGATGAGGGCGCGGTGGGGCGTGTCGGCTCGCTGCGGCGGCGGCACTGCATCAATTTCCTCTTTAATCCCACCATCGCCACCGGCCCGACTGCCTGGCATATTGATCCCGTCGCCAATGTCGGGATGTTCTTTGATGATGCCGTCCACGCCGCCGACTTCCTCTACTGGCTCCTCGGCAAACCCGTGAGCGTGATGGCCGAGATCGACAATATCCTCACCACGGTCGCCCCCGACGACACTGGGATCGCACTCTACCGCTGGGAGTCCGGCGCGATGGGCGTGCTCTTCAACTCGTCTGTCACCCTGGCGGGTGAGAACACCTGCGAGATCTACGGCGACGAGGGCGTGATTATCCAAAACTACGACGACGGCGTCTCCGTGGGCCATGCGCCGGAGAACGCCGTCGCGCTGAAGCTCTTCCGCAAGAGCACGGGCAAGTGGGAGCACTTCGAGTTTGCCCTCCCCGCCAACCACGGCGAGCGCCTCGCCGCGATCCCGCGTCCCTTTCTCGACAACCTCAAGGCAGGCAATCCCCCCAGCATCACCGCCCGCGATGGTCGTGTCAGCGCCCAGATGTGCCTCGCCGCCTACGAAAGCGCCCGTGAGGGGCGAAGAGTTAGCTTCCCCCCTAACCCCCGCCCGGCGGGGGGACAATAAGGAAATACCGCATTTCCCCCCCGTTGCACGGGGGCTGGGGGTTGGACATATCTATGAAAAAACATCCCAATATCGTACTGCTCGCAGTGGACTCGTTGCGGGCAGATCACATGAGCTGCTACGGCTACGAAAAACACACGACGCCGCACCTGGATCGCTTTGCTTCCCAGGGGACGCTGTTTGAGCACAATATCAGCGCCCATATCCCGACCACCAGCGCCTATGGCTCGATGCTAACGGGGCAGGATGTGTTTACCACACAGGTGGTCGCGCTGCGGCACAAAGGCCCGCTCCGTGAAGAAGTGCCGACCCTGGCTGAGCTGCTCAAGGAGGCGGGCTACACCACGACGTGTGTCGGGTTTAGCGGCAACCCGAGCGCCCGTGGCTTCGACAAGTACCTGAACTTCGCGGGCTGGGGAAGCTGGAACGAGGGCCGCAGCCCCAAGGCAGAGAACCTCAACCAAGTCGCGATACCGGAGCTGGACGAGTTAGTCAAAGGCGAGCAGCCGTTCTTTTTGTTTTTGCGCCACATGGACCCGCACGCGCCGTATCTGCCGCCCGCGCCCTACGAGCGGATGTTCTACCACGGCAACGAGACCGACCCGAGCAACCCGTCCATGGAGCCGGTGATGAGCTT
>NZ_JANNYP010000263.1:0-4498 GCF_031410135.1 Armatimonas sp.
CCATGACCCTGACACTTGAGATACCCGATGACCTGGCCCCGCGTCTGGTTGCCATGCCGGAGAAAGACCGCCAGAGCTACACGCAGGCCGCCCTGCGTCTGGCGGCAATCTACGGGCCCACCCGAGAGCCCGATCCCGTCCTGACCCACGAGCAGCTTGCCAGCATTGGACGTGGGCTAGCGCAGCTTGATGCAGTCGAGGGCATTGACGGCGATCTAGTCATGGCCGAGCTCTATGCAGAAGCAGGGCTGGAAAACCCGCCCGTCTTCAATCGGGGTAATCCCCGCAAACGCCGCGTATGAGACGTGGCCCCGGTGGGGGGCCTTTGCGTCCCTCGGCTCCGCCTCTGGTTCTTGACTTCTCTCCCGAAGGACGCTCCGCGCTTGGACCGTCTCTAGCCCCGCCAGAGACTGCGTCGCGGGCGGGGATTTTACCAGCTCTCCAGCCCCAGTAGTTTTTTGCCCAGCTCCGTGAGAGTCGCGGGCTCCGGGTGCTGCTGACGCTCACGGCCCTTGTAAGGCTCGGGGATGTTTTTCTCCCAGTAGGCAGGTGCAGTGTGCTCCTGCCAGCAAGCGATACGCTCCTCGCGCTGGACATGGTCTTGGCCAGCCGGGTAGAGGGTCACGTACTGGCAGAGCCGGGGCGCCCCTCCTTGGTTAGGGCCATTGCCGTGTGCTAGGGTGTAGTCCCAGATCACCAGGTCGCCTGCCTCGGCGGGGATGGGGGTGACCGCCATGCCCTCCGGGAGGCGCGTGAGATCGGGCTGGAACTTATGGCGGTCGGCGGGCTGCTCGGCGATCCAACGGACGAGGTTTTCGCGGTGGAAGCCAGGGATGCAACAAAAGCCCCCCATCTCTTCGGTGGTGTCAGTGAGGCAGAGCACGGCTTGCACAAAGAAGCGCCAATTCTCGGGCGGCGTGCTGGTGTCCATGTCCCAGTGGACGAAACCCTGGTCGTTGTGGTGGGGATATTTCTCACTGAGCGGCGGTTTGAAGCAGGCACGGTCTAGGCTGGTCCAGAGCTTCTCGGTGCCGTAGAGATCCGCGAAAGCCTGGTAGAGCCGGGGATGTTGCCGGTTGTCCCAAAGTGACTGCGTCTGATGAATGTGTGCCAGCGACCCGCGCCGCCCGACGGGATACCAGGTCTCAGGATCGTTTGGATTCATGTCCAAAAAGGTATAGATGTCGTCCACAACAGCATCGCAGTTTGCTTTGGGCACAACATTCTTAACGACAAGATAGCCCCACTGATCGAAAAACGCCCGATCCTCGGCGGTGAGCAAAGGTTCCATGTGGCTATTTTACCAGCGACGGCGCTCCCAGTGGGGATCGACGTGTTGACGCATCTCAGCGACATCGTCGCGGGCACGGATCGGGCTTTTTGAGTAGCGCTCTTTGAGTTTCTCTAAGTTATCGTAGTTCAGCGTGACGCCAAGGCCAGGGGCATCGGAGACGCGGACGTTGCCACCGACAATGGGGATGCGGCCCTCCGCGACAATCTCGTCGGCGGCGCTCTGCCAGGGGTAGTGGGTGTCGCAAGCATAACTCAGCTGGCGGGTGGCGGCGGCGACATGGGCCATGGCCATCAGCGAGATCCCCAGGTGGCTATTAGAGTGCATCGAGAGCCCGATGCCCAGAGTCTCGCAGACCCGACCCAGCTCTAAGACCGCCCGCAGGCCGCCCCAGTAGTGGTGATCTCCCAAGACCACCTGGCAGGCATCGGTTCTATACGACTCTGCGAGGGTCTCAAACGAAGTCACTGCCATGTTGCTGGCAAGCGGCGTCTCGATTCCCTCCGCCAGCAAGCCCGCTCGAACGGCGGCCATGTCGGCCATGCCTTGCGCGGGGTCTTCCAGATAGCCGCCGTTACTCAGCTCTTCCCGAAGCGCCCTGCCTGCCCGAAGCGATGTCTCGACGCTCCAGACACAGTTCGGGTCAATGCGTAGCGGCACGTTTGTCCCGAGCGTCTGGCGGAGCAGCTTGATCGTCTCGATCTCTTCGTCGGGCTCTAAAACGCCCGCCTTCAGCTTCACCGAGCCAAAGCCATAGTCGGCGATCAGCTCTTGGACTTGAGTCACCAGCCCCTCGGGCGTGAGCGCCTCGCCATATTTAGACTCGCCCCAGGCGTGCTTGTAGAACGCGTAGGCCGAGAACGGGACGTCGTCGCGCACTTTCCCCCCAAGGAGCGCATGCACCGGCAGGCCAACCGTCTTTCCGATCAGATCCAGGCTCGCCACCTCCAGCGCCGCCAGCGCCATCCGATACTCGCCCTGGCCGCGTAGATCCGCAAGCGAGACAAAGAGCCGTGTCGCGTCTTGGCCAATCACCCGCGCTCGCAGGCTCTCCAGTGCTTTGGCAGGCCCCTCGCCACCGTGGGTCTCCGCGATCCCAATCACCCCGTCGGCACTCTCTAGCTCGATCACGGTTCGCAGCGCTAGCGGGGCGTGCAGGCCAAACGACGAGCGTAGCGGCGGGTCGGAGATGGCGATGGAGTGAATACGAAAGTCTCGAATTTTCATGTCCCTAGTGTACAGGAGCAGACAGGGAGGAGGGTATCATAGCACTATGATAAATAAAACTGAGGATGAGTGGCGGGCTCAGCTCACGCCCGAGCAATATAGAGTTTTGCGACAGGCAGGGACGGAGCGGGCGTTTACGGGGCAGTTATGGAACCATAAGGGCGAGGGAGTCTATGCTTGCGCTGCATGTGACACCGAGCTGTTCAACTCCGAGACCAAGTTTGACAGCGGCTGCGGGTGGCCATCGTTTTTTGACTCCTTGGATCAGGATCGGATTATCCGACGCGAGGACAATGCCCACGGCATGCGGCGCGTCGAAGTGCTCTGTGCGAGCTGTGAGTCTCACCTTGGCCATGTCTTTCCCGATGCTCCCCAAACCCCGACCGGCGAGCGCTACTGTATCAACTCTGTTTGTTTAACCTTCACATCCGCGAAATAATCGTCGTATAATAACCCTATGAAGTTGTTGCATCTTGCTTCTATTATCCCCGTGGTGGGACTGATGGGCCTTGCCCTCGCCCAGACAAGCCCTCCCAGAGCCACGCTGACACCGGCCCAAGCCTTACAGTTTGAAGCCAAAGTGCGCCCCTTGCTCCTGGCAAAGTGCGGAATCTGTCATGGCGGTTCTGCCCCACAGTCAGGGCTGGATATGACCAAGCCTTTCTCGGTAGCAATAGCTCACGAAGCTTTGAAACGCATGCAAGCCAGTGACAAGACCGTGATGCCCCCGACGGGTAAGCTCAGTGCGGCGGAGATCGCCAGTATGGAGCAGTGGGTCAAAGACGGTGCGGGCTGGCCCCTTGCCACCCCCGTCACTCCCAAAAAGAACGCGCTACACTGGTCGTTTATCGCGCCCAAGCGGCCCTTGGAGCCCCCGATGGAGCGCAGTGGGATTGATGCCTTTGTGCTGGGCTCACTGGCAAAGGCGGGGATAAGACCAGGACCACAGGCAGATAAGCGGACGCTCCTGCGGCGTGTGAGTTTTGACCTAATTGGCCTGCCTCCAACCCCCTCGGAGATGGCTACGTTTCTGGGCGATACTTCGCCCGCTGCCTTCGCCAAGCAAGTAGATCGCCTACTAGCCTCCAAACATTTTGGGGAGCGCTGGGGACGGCACTGGCTGGATGTGGCACGCTACGCCGACTCGAATGGTCTGGATGAAAACACAGCACATGCCAATGCCTGGCGCTACCGCGACTGGGTGATCGGGGCCATCAACCGTGACCTGCCCTACGATACGTTTGTCCGCGAGCAGCTTGCGGGCGATCTGATGACCACGGGAAACGAAGAAGAAGATGCCGCACGCCTCACCGCGACGGGTTTTCTGGTGCTCGGCCCAAAAGTCTTGGCGGAGCCCGATAAAGCCAAGATGGTGATGGATATCGTAGATGAGCAGATTGAGGTGGTGAGCAAGTCCGTGATGGGCCTCACCGTGGCCTGTGCCCGCTGCCATGACCACAAGTTCGATCCCGTCTCCACCAAAGATTACTATGCCATGGCGGGGATTTTCAAGTCCACGAGGACAATGGAGACGACCAACACCGTCGCCCGGTGGTACGAGCGTCCCCTCTCTAGCCCCACTCTCAAAGCCGAGCTAGCTTCTTACGAGAAGAACATTGGCCCGACAAAGCAGGCGGTGGACGAAGCCAAGAAGCAGCTTGACAGTGCGCTGAATGGCAGCGGTAAAGGGCTCTTTGCCGATGCCTCGGCCTATGTGCGCGGTGAGCACCTCGCCAAGGAGCGCTACGGCCCCAAAAGCATCAACTCCGACGGTTCCCCGAGCGTGGCGGAGTGGGACTTTACGGTTCCGACAGCAGGGCGCTACAAGATCTACCTGCGCTATGCCGCCGAGGAAGCGCGCCCCGTGGTACTGACCGTGGCGGGGAAAAACGTTGGTAAGAAGATCGCAGGCGGCGTGACGGGAGGCTGGAACGACGAAGACCAGCGCTGGGAGCAAGCCGGAGCACAAGCACTAGAGGC
>NZ_JANNYP010000264.1:0-22884 GCF_031410135.1 Armatimonas sp.
GGGGGGGGGGGGGGGGCGCCCCCCCCCCGCTTTTGCGACTGCCCGTGCGCCCTCTTCTGCTTGCGGATCGGTGTGCGTGATTTGGGTTGAGACGCGAATCAAAGCATTGAGGCGAGCGTCGGTTTTGTCGTGGGCGCAGAAGAGGCCGATGATGGGAGCGCGCATGGCGGGGCCGTTACCTGCGGAGAACACGCCCGAGTGCTCTGAGGAGACGCCCACCAGAAGCTTCAAGCAGGCTTGCGCGGTGGCTTTCCCTACTCCGGGGGGCAGGCTGAGAAACCACCAGCGCAGGCGCGAGGCCAGCTCGTGGCCAAATTTTTCCGGGTCGCCGCCTGAGGCGACTAGCGCCTGAGCCGTCATGATCGCATGCGCTGTGTCGTCGCTGACAAAGCCACGCCCGAAAAAAAGGCGGTGATTTTTGATCTCCCCAAAGAGTCGTGCGCGGCGCTTCGGATGTAGCCCTTCCGCAGGCAAGCCGATGGCATCCCCGACGATCATTCCCAGTAAACAGCCCTCCAATTGTTGTGTCGTCATTAAGACACCAACGAGAAATACTAGCTTTTGGTTACGGTTTGGCACGACGTTTGCGTTTATTGTTTTTTCTGAATGTTCTCTTCTCTCAACGACCTTCTTATCCGTCCTCTCACGAGAGCGGATAAAGGACTCCTGCCAGAAGCGCTTTACCAGGCGCTCTACGTTTCCCCGCAGGAGATTCCTCTCTCCCGTGACCTGCTCTCGCTGCCTGAGTTTGCCCGCTATATCGAGCGGTGGGGAGAGCGACGGGGCGATCTAGGGAGTGTTGCCATATTGAAAAACAGACATGTCATCGGTGTGGTCTGGCTCCGGCTCTTCCCTCGTGACACTCCCGGCTATGGTTTTGTGGACGAGCACACCCCCGAGCTTTTGATCTCGGTACATCCCGAGTGGCGTGGCTGTGGCATCGGGACAAAGCTCCTTGAGGTCACCCTTCAACAAGCGCGGGGGCACTTTCCCGCCGTTAGTCTGAGTGTAACACCGGGAAATCCTGCCCAACATCTCTATGAGCGTCTGGGTTTCACTGTGGTTCGCACCTGTATCAATGACATCACCATGCGTAGCATGCTTTAGGGCCGTCCTTGGTTTTGGTTGAGCTCCGCAATGCGTGTCACACAGGCCCGGTCGTCGTCGCTTTTCACAAAGGGCTCGATATCCCACAGATCTGCAGTGACGCGCATCGTGCCCTCTAGGCTCTGACCGTAGCGAAGGCAGGCTTCTAGGCTCTGAAGCTTTGGGGGAGTGTAGTGGCCCTGCTCGGCGAGGGCTTCGAGCGCTCCGTTGCCTGCGCGTGTGGGAAGAAGCGCCGCAAATGTCGCGCCACACTCGTGTGCCACGTCCAGCGAGCGACACCCCCACTCCACGCCCTCTTCCTCGGTGAGAAACGGGGGACGGACGAGCAGAAACACTCGAAGCGCGATCTGATTCAGGGCCAGAAAAGCAGCGGCGTGGCGGAAATCGGCGACGGTCATGCGCTTGTTGAGTTTCTCCAGAGCTTCTTCATGAACGGTCTCCAGCCCAATCGCCACTTCCAGCGTTGCGGGCGCGATGGCATCCTGAAAGGCCAGCACCCGCTCCACATGCTTTCCACGCAGAAACGCCGTGTGGCTCTCGACGATCACGCGGTCAAAGTGCCGCGCTTTGTCGGCGATGGCCTGATAGTCTGCTGTTGGCACTTGGCCGGGATCGAAAAAACTCCCCGCGTTGTAGAGCTTCAAGGCACACCCCATAGGTTCCTCCGTTGGACGGGGGTTAGGGGGCAGGCTCGCCACTTGTGCCGCAATCGCGCCGCTCTCAGTGGTCGTGTCGAGCGTGTCTTGCCAGAGGTCGCACATCAGGCAGCGGAAGGCGCACTCTCGGTTGGTGAGCAGGAGCGTGTGGCAGCGCCAGAGCGTGCCATCTGGGCCAGGCTCGTCTTCGATAAAGCTACCGTAGGGTTGCCTCGGATCGTGCGATGTCTTGGGGCCACGTCGCGCCAGAATCCAGCGGGTGCGCTCCGTGGGAGAGTCGGGGTAGAGCGGAAGAGAGAGCATCGCTTGGTATAATAGCACCATGCCCCGATCTATTGTTACTGGAGGCGCAGGATTCCTGCCCTCGCACCTGTGTGACCGTCTGCTGGCCGAGGGCCACGAGGTCATTGCTCTCGATAACTTTCTCACCGGCTCGCCAGACAATGTCGCGCATCTAAAAGACAATCCCAAGTTTTCGCTGATTGAGCAAGATGTCTGTCAGTCGTATGAGATCGAAGGCGCTGTGGACTTTGTCTTTCACATGGCCTCGCCTGCCTCACCTGTGGACTTCACCACAAAGGCTATTGAGATCATGATGGTCAATAGCGAAGGCACTCATCAGTCCCTGAAGCTCGCTCTGGCAAAAAAGGCAGTCTTTTTAATGGCCTCCACCAGTGAAGTCTATGGTGATCCGTTGGTGCATCCCCAGCCCGAAGAGTACTGGGGCAACGTCAATCCTATCGGCATTCGCGGGGTCTATGATGAGTCTAAGCGCTTCTCCGAGGCGCTGATCATGGCCTATCGGCGCTTTAAGGATGTCAACACCAAGATTTTCCGTATTTTTAATACCTATGGGCCACGCATGCGCCTCGATGATGGGCGCGTGGTGCCAAATTTTATTGGTCAGGCCTTGCGCGGCGATAATATTACAGTCTATGGCACAGGCACACAGACCCGCAGCTTCTGTTATGTTGCAGATCTCGTGGATGGAATCTACAAGCTCTCTCAGGCTCCCAAAGAAGTCTCCGGGCCGATCAATCTTGGCAATCCGACAGAAAGAACGATGTTAGAGTTCGCTCAGGAGATCAAGCGCCTTACCGAATCGCCGAGTGAGATTGTCTATGAGGAGCTAAAAACCGCCGACGATCCCAAGCAGCGTCGCCCCGATAATACGAAGGCGCGTGAGATTCTCGGGTGGGAGCCTAAGGTGAGCCTCGAAGATGGTCTTCGGGCGACCATCGAGTACTTCAAGGGTAAGATCTAATCCGAAAAATTGGGGCTTGACAGCAGGATAGCCCTTGTGTTATCCTGCCAACAGTTTTGCTGTCTCTCTCAAACGGGGGGACAAGATATACGAGGAAAAACCTATGGCAATCCGACGGCTCGGCGGCGTGGCAGCGCTCGGCGTTCCCACAGCCCTTTCACTTTTGATGGTGGCTCAGAATCAAGTTCAGGCACAGACCCCTGTGTCCCGTGGCACCGCAGCAGACCTGCGTGTCCTGACTCCGCTCAATGGTGAGATTATCGGCGCAGGCTCGTTCAAACTCGACTTTTCGTTCAAGAGCCGCTCTGCCGCTCCCATCACCCGTGTGGAGCTCTACGTAGATGGAACGCAGTGGGCAGGGCGAACGCTCGATGTCCCTAGCCTCGGTAACGTCCTGACCTTCGAGGTGGATGGCTCCACCCTTGCAGAGGGCACGCACACCTTCCAGGTTCGCGTTCTCAACCGTGTCGGCGCTGTCTCGACCGCGGATGTCCAGGTGGTTGCTCAGGGAAAATCAGGCACCCTCGGCAGCGAGAATGTTGCTCCCGCGAGTGTTGGCCCCGCTGGTGCTCCTCAGATGGCGTTCCGCGCGATGCCCTCCAAGCAACTAATGGGCACGGTCGAAGTCAAGATGGATGTCAGCGCTCCCGCGAACCAGAATCCCTATGTCTCGTTCTACGTGGACAAGCAGTTCAAGATTCTCAAGAACTACCCTCCTTACTCGTTCCTGTTTGATACGACCACGGTCACCAATGGCAAGCATGTCATTGAAGCGACAGGGTATTTGGAGTCTTCCAACGCTGCTACGACCCAGCGCATGGAGGTATTTGTCAACAATCCTGGTGGTAACACGGATCGCAATACCGGCATCAAGGATCTGGGAAATAAGGCTTCCGCCACTTCGACCAGCGCTACGACGACCACTATTGCCGATCGCAATGCCCCACAGCTCTCTGCCGTTCCGGGTGCTCTCGCGGCAGGTGTGCGTGCTGCATCGGGAGTGAAGCCGATCCAGTTGACACTGCCGGGTATCACCTCCAGTACGCGCTCCGTTGAGCCTGGTATGAAGGCTTCGATTGCCACTGCCTCAAGCCGTGTCTCCAAGACACCTGCGGCTACGGAAACGAAGCTGGCGATGCCGATTGCACAAGGGCTTCATGCACCGCAAATGGTTGCCACGGAAGTCGTCTTAGGACGACCGACGGCGGTTGCGCCTGGTGCCGCTACCCGCAAGGCAAGCGCTGTGGCCGCGCAAGCTGTCCGAACCACCACGCTGATGCTGCCTCACAATAGCGCCAAGCCTGCTCCACGTCCCGCACGGACACTAAAGCCGGTTCTGTCGAGCGCGATGTCCAATGAGTTAAGTAAGAAGCTCATGATAGCCTTTGATGGCTCTGCGATTAACTTCGATGTTGAGCCACGCATTGAGGCAGGCATCCCGCTTGCCCCGTTCCGTCAGATCTTCGAGCACACCGGTGGTCAAGTTACCTGGGCACCAGAGGCTCACACGGTTCGCGCCGTAAACGCGGATCGTGAAGTGATCATCAAAGTGGGCGCTCCCACAGCGACTGTTAATGGCGAGAGTGTGAAGATGGATCGCTCCTCCTTCATTGACCGTGGCCGCACCATCGTGCCGCTGAGCTTCGTGGGCAAGGCGCTTGATGTGAACGTGGACTTCGATCCCGCTACCGGCAGGTTGCTGATCACCAGCAAGAAGTAGTCTCTCTCTCAGCCCCGGCACTTCGTAGTCTGATAACTACGAAGTGCCGGGGTTTTTGTTTTTGGGTAAATCATGAATATACTGATTCTTGGCGGGACACTTTTTCTGGGACGGCACTTGGTCGAGGTGGCACAGAAACGTGGGCACTCTCTCACGCTTTTTCATCGCGGCAAAACCAACCCGGAGCTATTTCCCGATGTTGTCCATGTCTTCGGTGATCGAAGCGATGGGGACGCTCTCGCACAGCTTGAGGGACACACGTTTGATGCGGTGATTGATACCTGTGGCTACCTTCCTAGAGTGGTTCAAAAAAGTGCGCAAAAGCTCGCAGGCCGTGCAGGCTGCTACTGCTTTATCTCTACCGTCTCTGTCTATGCCAACTGGCCAGGAGCAGGAACCGATGAGGACTCTCCCGTTGCGATCTTGGAGGATCCCGCGACGGAGGAGCTGACGGGTGCGACCTACGGGGGGCTGAAAGCACTCTGCGAGCAGGAAGTGCTGGCCGCGTTTCCTGAGCAGGCGCTCATTATCCGCCCCGGACTTATCGTCGGGCCACACGACCCATCGGATCGGTTTACTTACTGGCCCCACCGCATTGCCCAAGGAAGGGAGGTGCTTGCCCCCGGCAGCCCAGAGCTTCCCACACAATGGATTGATGTGCGCGACCTGGCGGAGTGGACTATGCAGATGGTAGAGGGAGGGCGCACGGGGGTCTTCAACGCTGATGGGCCGGTGGTAGGGCTAGGACAGCTTCTGTCCACCTGCGTCTTGGCCAGTGGCTCCAATGCCCAAGTGACCTACGCGAGCGAAGCGTTTCTTCAGGAGCAGGAGGTTCAGCCGTGGCTAGAGCTTCCTCTCTGGATTCCCGGCATGATGGATCTTAAAGAGAGTGGTGCGACTCGCACCCAGCGCGCCCACCTGGCGGGCCTGAAGTACCGCACGGCGCTGGAGACGGTTCGCGACACGCTCGTCTGGGATAGCCAGCGCCCGCAAGAAAATGCCTGGAAAAACACGCTCACGCCCGAAAAAGAAGCAACTGTCCTCGCGGCGTGGAAAAGTAGCACGACTGGTTAGCACCGCCGGTTGGAGCGGCGGTGCTGGAGAGCTAAAGCTACGAAGGGCATACCGCCCATACCGAATATAACTTTATGGCCGGAACGGCCTTTGTAGCCGCAGGCTCGTTAGTCCTGCCGTTCCAACCGGTGGGACACGCCAACCGGCAGACTAGAAGTCGAACTTGTCGACGTTTTCTTTGGTGAAGATCATCGGGTCGGCTACCATGATTTTATTTAGGTCGCCGATCTCGCGCTCACCCATCGCGCCGACTTTGATCTTGGTGCCTTTTTCGGCTTTGGCCTCGCCTCTAGCCAGTGCCAGGCAGACATAGGCCGAGACGCTTCCCATGTCCACGGGGCTCCAGAGCATGATCTCGGGAGTGACTCCCTCTTTGATAAAGCTACGCATCTGGTTGGGGAGCCCCAGCCCAAAGACCCGCACGCCACCGTTCTTGGCGTTTGCTCCGCCGGGATAGACGCCACGCTGCTGGGCCACTTTTGCCGCCGCCGAGACCCCGACGGTGGTGGGAGCGATCACGCCCTTAAGATTGGGGTACTTGGTGAGCAAGCCCTCCATCTCCGTGGCGCTCTTCTCGGGCTTGTCGTCGCCGAAGACCGTGGCAACCAGCGGCATCTTGGCGTACTTGGGGTCTTTCCATGCCGCGTTCATCTGCTCCACCCAAAGCTTCTGGTTGGGGGAATCGCTGGTCGCGGAGAGAATCGCCACTTCGCCTTCGTAGTTGATTCCCTTACCCATTGTCTCTAAGATCATCCCGCCGAACTTGGAGAAGTCCGTGGCGAAAATTCCCACATCGCGGTGCGTCTCGTTGCCCGTCAGATCCGCATCCACGGTCACCACTTTCACACCCTTAGCCCGCACTTCGTCGAGCGTCCCATTGAGTGCATCTACCGAGTTGGCCGCGATACAGATCACATTGGCCCCACGCTGGACTTCGTCCTTGATGTAGCTGATCTGATTCGTCGCCTCCGCTTGAGCAGGACCGGTCATCGAGAACTCCGCGCCCTCTTTCGCGCAGACCTCTTTCATCCCCTTAGCAATCGCATCAAAGTAGGGGTTGCCCACGTTCTTGGGGATAAAGACCACCTTGATCTTCTTCCCATCACCACCCACAGGTTTAGGTGCTCCTGCCGGAGCAGGCGCTCCAGCATCTGTCGGCTTAGACTCGTCTGGCTTACAGCCCGTCATCAGTGCCAGTGCCGCCAGCGGCACCAGAGAAAGTAATGTTCGTCGCTTCATGTCTGATTATTTCGTGACTAAGCCTTAAGGTTCCTGCACAGATAACGAAGTGCGGATGTTATAGTTTTCCACGATCGTCTTAGGCAGGATATAATAATGGGTTGCCATGTACGAGCTGGTTGTTGAGAGGCATTTTTCTGCCGCACATTTTTTGCCGAACTATCCGGGGCCGTGCTCCCGGTTGCATGGGCATAACTTTATTGTCCGGGCCTATGTCCGTGGCGAGCGGCTAGACGCAAGTGGGATGCTGGTGGACTTTGGGATACTCAAGAAAGCGCTTCTGGGGATCTTGGAGCAGCTGGATCACTACTCTCTTAATGAGCTGCCTGCCTTTGCGACGCAGAGTCCGACCACGGAGAATATCGCGCGCTTGATCGCCGAGGAGCTAAGAAGATGCGATTTGGCTGGGGCACATGTGCATAAAATTGAGGTCTGGGAGACCCCTGGTCAGGCCGCGGCTTACTACCCGATAGATTGAACCAAAAACTATGGATGAGAGAGTACTTCCGCCCCCCATCACCCTGCGCGAGCTGGTGCGCCTTGTTGCCCGGCGCTGGTTGTTGGCCCTTTCGGTGTTTTTGCTAACGGTTGCGGCGACCTACTTGCTCACCAAGCGCATCACACCGGTCTACGAGAGTCGCTCACGGGTGCTGCTAGAATCGGGTAGTGGGAGCGGATCTGCGGGAGGACTTGGGAGCCTGTTGGGGCTTGTCACCGGGGGGAATAGTAGCGGAAATGCCTCGCTCGACACGGAGATGGAGAAAATCGAGACCCAGGAGTTTTACAAGAAGCTCCGGGTTCAGGCGGGTCTAGGAGACATGGGCCTTGATGAGATCCAGTTCCGACTCCAGCTCTCTGGAGGGCGGGGAGGTCAGGTGCTGGTTTTCAATGCCCGGGGAACCACACCTGAGCAGGCTCAGCGAATTGCCAACACGGCTGCCGTTCTCTACATTGAGCTGGCTCGCACCGATGCGAAAAATCGCATTCTCCTTGACCGAGATCGCTTGAAAACCGCCGCCGCTCTAGCCCGCCAGGAGAAAAATCGTACCGAGCAGGCGCTAGAGCGCTTCAATAAAGGCATGGCCGCCTCCGAGCCAACTGCCTACTTTAAAGGGCGGGCAGAGAGAACCATTGGGGTGCGCCGTGACCTAGAGGAGGCCAAGAAGCAAGAAGCCGTTCTAATCGCCCAGCTTGCCGCGCAGCAAAGCCAGCTTACGGAGCTTCCTAAAGAGATCATCAATGGCTACACACTCACGAAAAATCCCGTGATTGATGGTTACCGCGCCGAGATCGTGGCACTGAAGGCACAGCGAAAAGTGAAGCTTCTCGACTACCAAGTGGACAGTCCCGAGGTGCAAACCATAGACGAAGAGATCTCGGCAAAAGAAAAGGCGATTCAGGAGGCGCAGAAAACAGCCTTCTCTGAGGGCAGTAAGAGTGTGGGACGCAATCCCGATTTTTCCACAACTCAGAGTGAGATCTTGCGAAACCGTACCAGCCTGATCTCACTACGTAAGACGATTGGAGAGACAGAGAACTTGTTAGCCACTCTGGAGAAAGAGCAGAGCAAGCTCGCGGATAAACAATTTCAGTATCTCACCCTTCGGACATCGTTTGAGGCGGCGGCGGAAGCCGATAAGACGGCCCAGAGTGGCCTGATTGCCGCCACGATTAAAGAGGCAACCGGCCAACCCTATATTCGCGTGATTGACTGGGGGCGGAAGCCAGACTTCCCACTCTCCCCTAAGCCACTGCTCAACACGATCCTCTCGGTGTTTCTGGGGCTATTTCTGGGAATTGGACTGGCACTTCTGGCTGAGTATTTCTCCAATAAGCCGCAGCCTGAGGTCTTTAGTTTTGAGGAGCCACTGCCTGCACTTCCCATGGTAGGAGGCGTTCCTTTGCTCGGCACGGCTCCCGTGGGGGGCTCAGACCATCTCAGCGCACGCGACGAAGATCGCCTGCGGGAGATTGGCTACTGGCTGGCCCACCGCGAGTCAGGCGACCCTGTGCCGGTGCGCTTGCTCCTAGGCGTCCGCTCCGATGACCGGGCTGCCACTCTGGCCGGACAGCTTGCCAAAGTCCTTGGCCGAGATGGGGTGCGCGTGGCGGTTGAGGATGTGGATAGTCAGTCTATCGGGACACTTCCGGCGCTTTTGGCGAACCTCTCGGCAGCGGGCAATGACCTCATCTTACTCTCCGGGCCTGTGGTCTGGAACGTGCGCACGGTTGGTCCTCTGGAGAAAATCGCGGGTGGCTTAGTGCTTGTTGCCTCGCCTGATACCCCGGTTGAAGAGAGTGTCTCCCGCGCTCGACGCCTACTCACCAATGGCTACACCCCACGCTTTCACGGTGTGGTGGCTGCCGAAGAGCTTCCCGCTCTGTCTGCGATGGATCTAAAAATGGAGACAAATCCATGACCCCCTTTCTTGCTGCCTATCTCTTGCTCGCCCCGCAAGTGCAAGAGCTCCCGCCACCGGTTCCTGTGAGTGCCCCTACGACGACGGCTCCCCTCAATGTGCCCACGGACTACAAGCTTGACACCGATGATGTGCTCCAGATCGAGGTGGATCGCCACAGCTATCTCAATCGTGCGGTACGCATTCCTGTGGATGGTGCCCTCCGTCTGCCGCGCCTCCTCACTCCCATTCCCGTGCGTGGGCTTACCTGCGCCGATGTGGTGGAGAAGCTCACGGAAGCGCTTGAAAAAGAAGGAAAGCTGCGCCTGCGTAAGGGGCAAGTTCAGGTAGCACTGGCAGGGATTCGGATGCGGCGGATCTATATACGCGGCAATGCGACCTTTGGCCGTGATCTCGATCTGCGAAACGGCTGGCGTGTCACCGAGCTACTCACGATTCTGGGGGGCATTCCCCAGCCCGATCGAATCACGGTGCGCCTCCTCAATCCTGCCAGACCCGCGCCGCTGACACTCGATATTACCGGGATTCTCAAGAATCCTGACCATCCGCAGAATGTCTTTCTCCTAGAGGGCGACACATTGACCATGGATCAGCCGCTTCGTAAGCGGCTCTTTATCAAGGGGGAAGGCCCCCGTGGCCTGCATGAGATAGATGAGCGCTTTGGGCTACGTGCGGTACTCGCCCAGTTTGGCTACTCGGTCGTCAACGCATCAGGTGATCTGCACCATGTGATTCTCAAGCGTAAGACTATCCCCGGCGAGATCAACTCTCCCGAGACAACCCAGAAGCTTGATCTCTACGCCCTCCTCACGGATGAGACGATCCCGGAAATCCCTCTACAAGACCTAGACACGCTGGAGATTCCCCTGTCGCTTGACTTTGTCTATGTCTGGGGAGAGCTGGGGGGATCGCGCAAGTATCCCTTGCCACAAGACCGCAAGACCTATCTTCAGGACATCATGGCAAATGCCAGCATCACCACGGGCCAGGCGCGTATTGGGGCTATTAAAATCGCGCGGCTTGGCCCCGATGGCAAGTACACACTGCTGGGCGAGTTTGACTGGGGCAAATACCTTAAGGACTTCAAGCCAGAGCGCAATCCCGAGATCAAGCCACAAGATCTAGTCTACGTCCCCTCCGTACGCCATGCCGATCCCAGCACCGTCATCAACCAAATTGTTGGGGGGGTGCAGGGACTCTTCTTCCTGCGCAGTATTTTCAAGCTTTGAGCGAGCCTTCGATTATTGTTCAGAATATCTCCAAGAGCTTCCAGCGTACTACGGGACGCGGGGGCGATCTGCGGGAGCGCTTCGCCCGGCAGCTCCGAGGCGAGAAGCGTCCCTCGGGTGCGTTTCTGGCGCTCGACGATGTGTCTTTTTTGGTCCAGCCCGGCCAGCCCGTCGGGATTATCGGGCACAATGGCAGCGGCAAGTCCACACTCTTAAAGCTTCTCACGGGCATTTTGAAGCCGACCAGTGGCAGTGTCACCATCAATGGCCGTGTCGGGGCGCTGATCGAAGTGGGAGCGGGCTTCCATCCGGATCTGTCGGGCCGCGAGAATGTCTTTCTGGCAGGCTCAATCCTCGGGCTCACACGCCAGCAAGTCCACGAGCGCTACGACAGAATCGTAGACTTTGCGGGCCTGACGGACTTTATGGAGACTCCCGTCAAGCGCTACTCGTCCGGGATGTACATGCGCCTAGGATTTGCCATTGTCGCGCATCTCGACCCGGAGATTCTGCTGATTGATGAAGTCCTGGCCGTGGGCGATGCGATGTTTCAGAACAAGTGCCTGCGCTTTCTCAAAGACTTTGTGAAAAAAGGCGGAACGGTCTGCTTTGTGAGCCACTCGCTCAGTCAAGTGGAGCTTCTGTGCGAGACGTGCGTCTGGCTGGATCATGGGAAGGCACGCTTTATCGGCCCAACCTCAGAGGCGATTGCGCACTACTACGCCGTGATTGGGGAGCGCGAGGACGCCGAGTTTGCACGGCTCTACCCCGTGGAGTGGGAGGTGCAGCAGGCCGAGAAAAAGCAGCGGGAAGAAGCAGCCCAGCAGGAGGCCGAGCGTGTCCGATGCGAAGCCGAGGATGCGGAGCGTGCGGAGAGAGAGCGCCTCGCGGCACTGGAGGCTGAGCGAGCTACCGCCGAAGCGCTTCTCCAAGCCGCCGAGGCTGAGCGCAAGCGCGATCCCCACCGCGCCCGCCTGACCAGTGTCACCCTCCGCGACTCCCATGGGGTCCCTCGTACCCATTTCCAGAGTGGAGATAGTGTCTCTGTGGAACTCACCTGGAAATCCCCACGCACCCTCTTGGAGCCTGCCATCGGTTTTGATATCTTCGATACAAAAGATGGCCAGCATATCTTTACAACAAGTAACTACGACCATCAGATCTCTTTTGCAAATCTCAAAGGCGAGGGGACACTGCGCTTCACCCTGCCATTTCTAGCGCTGCCCATCGGGGAGTACCGTGTTCAAGTGAACCTGTATCCAGACTCCACACAGCCCGAGTGGTGGGACCAGCCCGAGGATCAACTCGAAGACGCCGTACGCTTTACAGTCAGCCATGAGCGTGTCACCAACGGACGGGTATTCCTTCCGGTACACTGGGAAAAATGATCAAGTACCTGCGCTACTTTAGCCACCGGCTGCGTCAGATTCAGGAGATTGTCGATCGGCAAGAGCAGGACGCCCGGCTTCTGCGCGAGCTGGCCGAGCGCCAAATGCGCATTGAGACGCAGCTCGCTACCCTTCCTGAGCTCACCGCGTGTCAGATCGCCTTGCAAGAGCAGCTCGGAGCGCTTCAGGCACAGCTTCGTCAAAACCAGGGCGAGCAGCTGGGGGAGCTGGCGGCGGTGCAAGCCACCACCGGCGAGACCCTGGCGCGGCTCAACACGGCCACGGAGCAGAACCAGGATACCCAGCACTTGCTACGTCAGGCACTCGGTCGTGTGGAACTGCGACAGACCGAGACGAAGCCCGAGTGGATAGACCAGGCAGTGCGTGTCTACTCGCAGTTCGGGGAGGACGGCTTTCTCGCCTACTTGTTGCGCCAGATAACGCCCTCGCGCCGTTTCTTTGTGGAGTTTGGTGTGGAGGACTACCGAGAGGCCAACACGCTCTGGCTACTGGAGCACGCGAAGTGGGCGGGGCTGGTGCTGGATGGTAGCGAGGAGAATATCGCCGCCCTGCGCTCGCGCCGCACCTACGAGCGCAATGATTTACAGGCCGAGGCCGCCTTTATCACCCGCGAGAATATCAATGCGCTGCTCACCCAGTACGGCGCGACGGGCGAGCTAGGGGTGCTCTCTATAGACATAGACGGCAACGACTACTGGGTCTGGGAGGCGCTGGAGGCGGTGACTGCTGATATTGTGATCCTTGAGTACAACTTCCGCTTTGGCCCTGATGCTGCCGTGGTCGTGCCCTACGATCCGAGCTTTGTCAAGCACGAAGCCCACCCCACAGCTCTCTACTACGGGGCCTCGCTGGGCGCACTGACACAGCTCGGGAAGCGCAAGGGCTATGACCTCGTGGGCTGTAGCGAGGGCGGCGCAAACGCGTTCTTTGTGCGCCGCGAGAAGCGCCCGGTGAGTGTCCCCGTGCGCACCCCACAAGAAGCCTTTGTCTACGGCACCCACGACGAGTGGCGCGAGTTGCAGCCCGACGGGGGCTATCGGCTACGAAAAGCAAGCTTTGCCGAACAGCACGCGCTGGTGATGAGCCTGCCACTAACAACCTTGGAGACTCCCCAATGAGCGATCCCTTGCGCGAGCGTATGGAGGAAGTCTACACCGCCTCCGTGACCGAGGAGGCACTGCCACAGGCCGACCCGCTAGAGCGCCGCTGGCAGGAAGTGGCGGGCTACGCGTCACTGTACTTCAATGATCTCTACCATACGTTTCCTCTGGCGCGGATTCTCAAGAAGACAGTGATTGCGGTGACCAAGCCGGTGCTCAACGAGCAAGTGGAGTTTAACCGTGCCGCCTGCGACGTGCTCTTTGATCTACGGCGGCGCTTAGCGGTCTCCGAGAAGCGCGTGCTGGAGCTGGAGAAGCGGCTGAAAGCGCTGGAGGATGTCGAGCGTGCGCGTCCTCGTTGACCTTCAAGCACTCCAGACCCACTCCAAAAACCGGGGGATTGGGCGCTACACCAGAGACTTGCTTCTTGCACTCGTGCCCCAGCTTGAGGCACAAGGGGCAGAGGTGGCGGTCTTTGCGGATGCGCAGCTGCCCGCGCCGGACTGGCCCGGTTTCATTAGTTTTTTTGATCCGGGGGAGTTTGCCAAAAACAGCCCCGAGAGTACGCTGATTCTAGAGACGTTTCTGCGGGCGCAGCAGGCCGATTGGGTCTTTGTACCAAGCCCCGTGGACGAGGGAGTGACCGTAGATTTCTCGCGGCTCCCCACCCGAGTCGCGACGATCTGCTACGACCTGATCCCGCTGATCTTCGCCGAGCGCTATCTCCCAAATCCCACAGATCGCGCCAGCTACGATGCGGCAATTGCAACAATTCGCACTGCGGATCAAGTCTTCGGTATCTCTGAGGCAACCTGTGCGGACACCGTGCGCCTCTTGCACCGCGCCCCCAGCACGGTGCACAATATCGCGGCGGGGGCATCCGCATTTTTCCAGCCTCTGAGTGAGGAGGAGCGTGCCCACGGGGCTGAGGCGCTCCGCACAGAGTTTGGGCTGGAACCCGAAGGCTTTGTGCTCTACACGGGCGGCGATGAGTGGCGCAAGAACATGGATGGCCTCATTCGTGGCTTTGCGCGGCTCTCGGTAGCCCGAAAAAACGCTCTCAAGCTGGTGATCGCCTGTCGGCTTCGCCCCGAAGTGATTGCCGAACTCAGGGAAGTCGCCAGGAAGGAAGGCATCGCAGAGCGACTGGTGCTCACCAACTTTGTCCCGGATGAAACGCTCCGTACACTCTATGGGCTCTGTGCGCTCTTTACGTTTCCATCGCGCTACGAAGGCTTTGGGCTCCCGATTATCGAGGCACTGGGCTGCGGTGCGGCGGTCTGTGCGGCGGATAACTCGTCGCTGCGGGAGCTGGTCACTGACCCGGCGCACCGCTACGACCCCGAGAGTCCACAGAGTATTGCGGATTGCCTGGAGCGCCTGCTCGCCGACCCAGTGCGGCTCAAAAAGCTTCGCACGGAGGCTCCCACACAAGCGGCGATGTGGTCTTGGGAGGCATCGGCGCGGCGGGTGGCCGGGGTTCTCCTTGCCACTACTGACCCCCCCCCGGTCTTCAGTGTCGCTGCGACCCGCTTGGTGATGCCTTCAATTGCCCATGTCTCGCCTTTGCCGCCGAGCCGCTCGGGGATCGCGGACTACAGCGCAGAGCTCCTACCGTACCTACACCATCACCTGCCCCTGACATCTTTTCCGCACGATGGCACGCCTGCTCTGGAGCGTCACAGCCTGATCATCCGACAGCTGGGCAACTCCGAGGTGCACGGGCAGATGTACGCCGAGCTCAAGCGTATCGCGGGTGTTACCGTGCTCCACGACTATGGCCTCGGCTCGATACTCCACTTCATCAGCCAGCACCGCCCGGAGTGGGGAGTGCGCTTCGCAGACGAGCTACGCCACCACGGCGGCACAGAGCTTGCCAGCGAGGTGCAAGCCAAGCTCACCAGCGGTACGTGGCAGCTGGGAGAGCTGGGAGAGCGCGGAGTCTTTGTCAATCGGCGTATCTTCACCCGCTCTCTTGGCGTGATTGTCCATAGCAAGTGGGCAAGATCACAGGCCTTAAGTGACCACGGCGATCTGTGCCCCGTAACGGTCATTCCACACCAGATGGCGCTTCCCAGGCCAGCCGAGCAAGAGCCTGCTGCTCTCCGGGCAAAACTGGATGTCCCGCAGGAGACGCTCTTAGTGGTCGCACCAGGCTTTCTGGCGGAGACCAAGCGCAGTGTGCCCCTATTGGAAGCCTTTGCCCAGCTCCATACCCAGCACCCCCAGAGCTCTCTGGTCTATGTCGGCTCCGCAGAGTTCTTCCCTGGCGGCTCGCTCGACTCCGAGATTCGCAAGCGGGGCTTGGAAAACGCCGTGCGTGTCACGGGCTACGTTCCGCACGAAACACTGGAGGACTACCTTCGGGTAGCCGATGTCGGGGTGGCGCTACGCTATCCGTTTGGCGGCGAGACCTCGGGCTCCGTCCTGCGCCTGCTTGCTCATGGCACGCCTCTTATCGTCACCAAGATCGGCAGCTTCGCGGAGCTTCCCGAGGATGTTGCGCTTCGCATCTGCCCCCCGACACAGGACGACGAAATAGCAGAGCTAGTTACCGCACTCTCCACACTCGCAAACGACAAAGCAAAGCGTCAGGCGATGGGCACTGCAGCGCGGGAGTGGATCGCACGTACCTGTGCGCCTGACACTTGCGCTCGCCAGTACGCCGCATTTATCGCCGAGATTTCCACGCTCCCCGAGACCCGCCAGAAGCTCGCCGCCGATGCAGCCGCCCGCACCGTGGCCGAGCGCGGCAACGCCAGCGAGCTGCTCTGGGAGCGTCTACGGGGCGCTTTAGGATGAAGCGGGCTCTTGGGCAGCTTGCGCATGCCTGGAAGCGGCGGGGTTTTCTGCGCGATCCGGCCCAGACAAAGCTTCCGCTTGGCTGGAATGTGAGCGGGCACTTCGATGGTGTACGCGGGGTAGCGGCGGCCTCGGCGGCGTTTCTGGAGGCGGCAAAGGCGACGGGCCTTCCCGTCGCGCTCAACCACCCCAATCCCTACGCCATGAATCTGGTAACCCTCAACACCGACTCGGTCGAGGCGCTGGCACAGCAGCATGGCGAGGGCTACTTTGCCGGGCGATGCAATATCGGGGTGTGGTTCTGGGAGACTCCCGAGCTACCCGACCGCCTTGTCCCCTGCCTCGCAAGGTTCCACGAGCTCTGGGTGACCAGCGCGTTCTGCCGCGACGCGATTGCGCCAAAATCTCCCTGCCCCGTGCAGCTAATGCCCTATCCCTTCACCCCGCCCCAGCCCGACCCGAAACTCACCCGCGCGGCCTTCGGCCTCCCCGACGATGCCACACTCTTTCTGACGGCCTTTGACTACGATAGCACTGTCTACCGCAAAAACCCCGAGGGCACAATTCAAGCGTTTGCCCAAGCCTTCGCCGATGGCGAGCGTGGGCACCTCACGATCAAGACCCTGCACGCCGAAAACCACCCTGCGGAGGCCGAGGCGCTCCGTCGCGCCGCGACGGGCCTCCCGGTGACGTTCCTCGACCGTACCCTCACGCCCCCCGAGCAAGCCAGCCTGCTCTCACTCTGTGATGCCTTTGTCTCACTCCACCGTGCCGAGGGCTTTGGCCTACATCTGCTGGAAGCGCTGGCGCTAGGCAAGCCGGTGATTGCGACAAACTGGTCGGGCAATACGGAGTTCCTCAACGCCGACAATAGCCTACCGGTGGACTTCACGTTGCGCCCCTTAGAAAAGACACTCTATCCCTACGAAGCGGGCCAGCTCTGGGCCGAGCCGGACATTGAGCACGCCGCCCGTCGCCTGCGCTTTGTCTATGACTTTCACGAAGCGGCCCAGGCCCTGGGGGAGAAGGCGCGGGGAAGCATCGAGCGCCACAGCGTCACGCAGACCGCCGCCGCGATGTGCGCACGCCTGGAGGAGCTGGGCCTGTGCTAGCCGTGATTGTTCTCAACTGGAATGGCGGCGACGACACCTCGCGCTGCCTGAAGAGCCTTGCTGCCTCCACGCTCCCACACCGCGTCTATCTCGTGGACAACGGCTCCACCGACGGTTCCCTCGACACGCTCATCGCCGACGTGGTGATCCGCAACGGACGCAACCTGGGCTTCGCGGGTGGCTGCAACGCGGGTGCAAAACAAGCCATCGCTGAGGGCGCAACCCAGCTCTTCTTCTTTAACAACGACGCCACGCTCGCGCCCGATACGTTAGAGAAGCTCCACGCCGCCCTCGCCGATAATGTCGCCGCCGTCTCGCCGCGCATCTTGGCCCTCCTACCCCAGCTTGCCCTCTTACCCCCCGGCCCCCTTCCTCCCAATAACAAGCCCTTCGGGTGGGAGGAAGGGGGAGACGTAGAGGGGGGAATTTGGTTTGAGCGCGGCCAGCTTACTTTGAACGAGTTCGTCATCGCCCGGCACGTTGAAGGCCCCGGCCCCAGTGACTTCTGCTCCGGCTGCGCCCTGCTTGTCCGCGCCGCCGATTTCGAGCGCGTGGGGGGCTTTGACGAGGCGCTCTTTGCCTACTACGAAGACATTGATCTGTGTTTGAAGCTAGGCGGAACCTGCAAAGTCATCCCCGAGGCATTGGCCTGGCACAAGGGCAGCGCGTCTACCGGCGGCAGCGAGTCCCCGCGCTCACTGTTCTACACGTTTCGTAACTCCCGCACGGTCGCCTTGCGCCACGGCTCGCCCGAACAAAAACAGCAGTACGAGCGCGCTTGGCTCCGGCAAGGGCTCTGGCTGGCCTCGTTTGTTGGCGGGCGCTCCAAAGATGCCGGAGCCGCCGCGCTTCTGGGCATGCTCTGCGCCCGCATCAAGCCCTCGGGCGAAATGCCTCGCTTTCCTCTCTGGTTCCTCTGGCCCCTCGCCCTTCTCAACCAGAGGCTCCCAAGACGCGATCGGATGGCAGTTTGAACCACTCACAGTACCCACCCGAATCCACCTGCCTCGTACCCACCCGCCTCGTCCCTCGGCACCCTCCCTCAGGGCAGGGAGGGTAGAAAACCCTCTCTGTGCTCCCCCTTTCCCTCTCCCCCTTCCTTCGTAGAGGGAAGGGGGCCGGGGGGATGGGTTCAATAAGTGAGATGGGTACGGAAATGGTTCAGATCACTTCCAAATAGTCTCGGTCGGGGAGCGCGGGGAATGGGGTGTGGGGTTCGGCTTGGTACCAGAACGCGACCGAGGCGATGTCGTCTTGGAGGGGCAGGTAGCGGTGCTTGCTGCGCCAGCCGAGGGCTTGGATCGTGACTTTGAGATCGGACTCGAAGCGCACGGGGTCCATGATGTGCCAGCGATACAGCCCGAAGCGCTGCTGGCACTTGTAGGCACCGTCGCCGCGGATCACTTGGGGGAGGCCTGCGTAAGGAGTGGAGAACTCCGTGTACTGGCCGTTTCTATCGAAGTTGTACGAGCCGCAGAAGTAGTCCTCGGTGCCGGTGCCGCAGATCGTGGGGTACTCGCCGTCGCCGTCGAGGAAGAACTTGATCTCGCCCTCGCCCCACCAGCCGGTGTTGTTGACGCCCCAGGCCATGTAGCACCCGACAAACTGCCCGTGCCCCTGAATGCCCTCGACAATCGTGTAGACGTCTTTGTACGGAAGCGGGTTGGTGCGCCGGAACTGGGCGTGGAAGTAGGCCGCATCGTTGGGGATTTCTGTGAGGGTGTAGTTGATCTGGTAGTAGAGCACCATCTCGTCGTAGCCGATGTTTTCGAGCGTAATTCGGCACTTCTTGCGAAAGGGCATCTCCCAGTAGCAGTTAAACGCCGAGCCAGGATTGACGCAGACGGGCAGCGAGTTCACGTGAGCGTACTGACACCAGCCGTTGGCGAAGAAGTCCCCCACCGGGCACTCGACCGAGGGAGTTTCTTCGTCGTCCCAGTAGAAGCGCAGGATCGAGTAGCGCCAGTTGCCCGTCGGGGTCATCCAGATCTGCTGGATCGCACCGGGGCCGTCTATTTCGGCGAGCGTAAACGTCGTCCCGGCGGCGATCTTGACATACGGGCTGAGCTTCCAGCCGATACCGAGATCGCGGGCACACTCTTTCGCGGGGCCATCCTCCGACATCCCCCCCTTGCCCTTTTCGCCCGTGAAGTTCTCCGGAGAGATCGAGCGCGTCTTTGCCATCGAGAGCCGGGAGAGGTTCCCGAGGTTCATTCCAAGTCCGTTAAACATAGGGCAAGGTTCGTGGCCCCTTGCCCCATTTCCTGCTACAAAAACCCTTCGCTTGCCGGAGGGTGATGAGCCTAAGCGAGTCGGGAGGTACGTCGGCGTGCGATCACAGCAACGCCACCCAGCGCAAGCAGCGCCAGCGTGCCGGGTTCCGGCGCCGATGCTCCGCCCACACTCATCGTGAAGCTCCCCGTTACTCCTGTAATTGATCCCGCAGTATGGCCCTGCACGTTCGTCACAACGGCGAGAAAGCTCGTGCTCCCCGCCGTGTTTGTGAAACCTAATACCTCCCCAGCGCCACTGCTACCTGTATCAGCTACGTAGTTGGTCGCCAAGTTATTGGGATCAACCAAACTACGGTAGAGCGCCACAAAGATGTCAAATCCCCCTGTGTTCTGCGTGACGGTAATGGTCTGTCCCACCGGAATCGTGACGGCTTGGGTGAAGAAAAAGGTGGTGTTATTTCCAAAGTTACCAGGAAATGCTTTTTGCACGCCCGCCACACTGGGAGTGCCATTACGGGTAAGCCGGTTGGGGCCGAAGGGTTCGGCTCCTGTGAAAGTGACAGTGACCAACTGTGCATGGGCGTGTGGTGCCCCTAGCACAAGGGCAGTCAGAGCAAGAGCAAGCGTAGCTCCAAGTCGAGTACGAGTCATTTGAGTTTCCATCCTTAAGAACGTGTCTTGTCACCTAGCTAGTGCCAGATATAAAAGACCTACTATATTCTAACCTTTTTAACTAAACATAAAACATTTTAAGTAACATTTCTTTTAAGGAAAAACGCATCTAGTTAAGTTCCGTTTGACAGAAATCTATTTCGGCTCTACAATGGTCCCTAAGAGGAGTGCTAAAACAATGCCTGCAAAGCGTCTTGATCAGTGGAATGAGTACCTTGCCCATATCAGTAGTCTCTGGGATGAGATAGGGGCTGATTTCAAAGTGGGGGATATGACCCGAAGTGAGTTTTCGTCATTAGTCAACGAGTGGGTGTCGCTACAAACTCGGATTACAGAGATCGAAACTCAGCTTGGCATCTTACTGGATCAGCGTCAGTCGAGCGTCAAGGCAATTCAGTCGTTCGGTGTTAGGTTCCGTACTGCCGTGATCGCCAAGTATGGCAACCAACATCCGATGGTGAAGCGCGTCCCTAAGCTTCAGCCTACCCGAGCCCCTAAAGTGCCGCCCCCTACGCCTTAGAATAAGGCCACGATGAATCTACCGGGTACACAAAATCCGTTTTGTGTACCCGGTCAGGTAACGAGCGCCTTTACTTCATAAACACGGCGACCGCAATAGCGAGCAGGCTCACAGCAACGACTCCAGTGTGCATGCCGCCACTGAGGCCTTTTTTGCGGCTCGCTTCGATCATCCCTACCACGGCGAGACCAAGTAGAAGCTTAATGCCGATCTTCATGTGATTGACCGGGTCGGCACCGGGGCTCTTGGCCAGCATCTCTTTGATGCCAATAAGCAGAAGTCCGGTCACAAACGCGAGGCGTGCGCCCCAGACGGCGCTGGCGGCTAGCTTTTTCTCGGTGGCTCCGGAGAGCGTCAACACGCCCCCGAAAAGCGCGGCCCAGGAGATAAAGTGCGCCAGCTTCAATACGAGTCTTACTTGTTCCATAGACTGCTTATATCATCTTGCTTCCCCAAGAACAAAACTATGGTACTGTGAAGGTGCATCTTTGCGTACTGGCTCTGGAAGCCGGTACGCTTTTTGTTTTTATAAGGTGCAGACAAAGAGGTACCCCTTGGGTAACAAAAAAACAGAGGCGAAAGAGAACAACCGCCATGTCCGCACCGAGATGGCGCGGCATAGCGTGGACTGTGGCGAAGTGCAGGTTCAGTGCCTGCACGGCGTGGTTCATCTCTACGGTCGTGTTCGAGCGATGCGGGGCCATGAGGAGACATTTTCCGCAGAGCGAGATGCCCTCTTGAAAGGCTTACGTCAGCGGGCGGGGGTTCGTGATGTGATCGCGGAGTGGCAGATCATCGGTTAGGAGCGGGTACACTTGCCTCCATGAAAACAACGCTAACACCGTTTCATATTGCGGTTCCCGTGCGCGATATCGCTGAGGCGCGGGAGTTTTATGGAGGCATTCTCGGGTGCTCCGAGGGGCGCAGCACGGAGCACTGGGTAGACTTTAACCTCTTTGGGCACCAGTTTGTCTGTCACTTAAACCCGAATCTGGGTAAGGACGGCCAGCTCACGGCGCACTACAACGGCGTGGACGGTCACGGCGTGCCGGTGCCGCACTATGGTGTGGTGCTGGAGATGCCGGTCTGGGAGGCACTCGCGGCGCGGCTCAAAGAGCGCGGTGTGGTGTTTGTGATCGAGCCCTACATTCGCTTTCAAGGCGAGGTCGGGGAGCAGGCGACGCTGTTCCTGATGGACCCGACCGGCAACGCGCTGGAGTTCAAGGCTTTTGCCGATATTAACGGCCAGCTCTTCGCGACCTAGCGTGGTGTCCATGCCAGCACTTGCCTGGCTTTACGGAGGAGTAGCTCTAGCTCGGGATAGGGAATTTCTTGCACCGATAAGTAGGCGTTCTCAATAAAGAGCCAGGCGGCCAGTGCCGATGACTGTCCCAGGATCATAAAGACCGGCTCCATGCGGATCGAGCCGTAGGCGATATGGCTGGAGGCAAGGCAGACGGGCACAAAGAGGTTCTTGCACTCGCGGTGGCGAGGGACAATCGCGCGGTAGGAGATGGGATACGGTGGCGTGCTGACTTGCACATCGCCCTCGTTCTTGACCGCGCCCTCCACGACCACGCGGTTGCAGTTGTGCGAGTCCATGTTGTAGCTCCCCAGCCCCACCGAGTCCTCTATCTTAAGCTTGCCCTTGCAGTGGCTCTCGGTCATCACCACATCGGTGACCATGCGGCGCGCCTCACGAATGTAGAGCTGTCGCGACCAGCCGCCCGTCTCCACAAACTCATCGCGACAGAGTCCCCACTCGCTCCAGCGCTCGCGCAGCTCGGCAGGGACACTCGGCTCGTTGCCCATATACCACATCAGCCCCTGCTGGTAGCGCACGTGCTCCTGGAAGATCTTCTCCCGCTCGGCATAGCCCGCCTCGGGGTACTTATGATTAGCCCCGATAAAATCGGTCGAGAAGCCGCCATGGTTGTTCTTATCGAACTTGCCTTTTTGCAGCGGATCAAACTTATTGAAGAACTCATTGGCCCCTGCTTTGATATAGCGCGTGAGTAGTTCGTAGTTTTTTTTGTCGTAGGCGATGGGCTTGGGGTAGGGAATTTTATTGGCCAGTGTCTTGGTGAGACAGAGGCGGAAACAGTACGCCTGCACACTCTTGTCGCCGCTGCCAGGCGCAAGTGGCTTGGCTTGAATGCCAGGAAGCAAGCCGCTTTTGGGATCGTTCTCCACCACATACGGCGAGACGGGCTTGAGGAACTGATGCTTGTCACGGATCTGGTAGCCATTAAGCGTCTCCCCATAGACTTTATTGCTCTCCCGACCCACGGTGTAGCTCACGCCCGCCTTGGCCATCAGATCGCCT
>NZ_JANNYP010000265.1:0-8176 GCF_031410135.1 Armatimonas sp.
TGCAGGGTAAGCAGGTGGCGTTTGTTTTGGTAAGCGATGCGCATGGATTTGCCACATTGCGTGCAATGGGATGATGCGGGATCTAGACGACGCTGTTGCTCTGGGTTAGAGATCGGGTGTGTTCGTGCCATCCTCTGTTGCTCCTCTGGTGAAAATCGGTGAGTTCTTCGCTAGGATTTTACCTGATAGTCATCAAGGCAGTTTTGCTGACGTAGTTTTTTTTCAAACGACGGCGTTTCGCGGTGGCACCTGCCGTAGGGGCTCCGACCCATGCCATGCGCCGCCCGGCATGGGTGACTATCAACTGCACTAATGTCGATTATGGGCCGCTGGCTTAAGAGAACCAGACCGCTTTCTGATCTACCACGAACCAGTCGTCGCCAAACTTTCGCACAGTAATGTCGAGGCCAACGCCGTCCATTGCACCGTAGGTAATTCCCAAATGCACCGTGGCCTCCGTACGGGTTTCGTTCCAGCGAAATATAGGGCCTTTGCGACGCACATCATCCACAAAGGAGATCACCACATACCCATTGGGCAAGGTGCGCCCCGATCCCCCGAGTGGTGACGACGACTTGGGAAGTACCCGCCAGCCCCCTGAAGCAAGCTCCAACGGCTTTATCGCCTGTGGAAAGCTAACCGCCATCGTGATTCCTCGGTCTTGCCCAAAGCCAAACCGACTATCGAAGGCCGCCGCGAGAATTTTCTCTTCGTCGGTGTGAGAGCGTGGCGCGGCGAGAGGGTTGCGGTCGTCGCTATCACTAAGGCCATCGCCATCCGTATCAGGGTTCAGAGGATTTGTCCCGAGGCGCTTCTCTGCCAGATCGGTCAGGCCGTCGCCATCGCTGTCATCACGTAGGGCTAAGTTATTGACGAAGCGCTTTACCCAGTCCTTGGGCGGCTCCCCACTAACTCCCGTGAAGATCGGCTCGACCCAGTGGCCGTCGTTGCGCCGCACGATCCAGAGATCACGGTAATCCCCCAGAGCAGGGCAGGTGAGAATCCCCCAAACATTGCCATCGCTGTCGGTGTGTGTGGCACGTAGCCGTATACGAGGTAGCCTGTCACCTGTTAAGGGAATGGGTTCGGGAGGGAGCCTGTCGAAGCCATAGAACTGGGTCATTGGGGGAAGTCTGCGATCTAGTTTCCGCGCCGCACGAACCGCAGGAATCACGGCCTCGCCGCCAATAGCAGGCAGGCTCAGAAACGCGGCGGAGCGTAGATCAGAATCGGTGCTCTGAAGTGCTGCCAGAAGAAACGCAATCGCGTCGGGATGTGGTAGGCGCGTGAAGTAGGCAAGCGCTGGCCCAAAACCCGTTGCACTCGTGCCGCGCTTTAGCTCCGCTAGCATTGTCTCGTGCGCTCGCAGGTCTGCGTGATCGGCAAGCAGTCCGTAAACGGTTAGGGGTGCGTAACGTGGTTCCTCGGTCTTTTCGGGAATTTTTCTCAGGAGCGGGAGGAGCCCGAGCAGCTCCGCAGTGTTCTGTGCCGAAGCCACCTCGCCCAGCTCGTCCAACAGCCCGCGCAAGTCGGAGTCGTCGTAAGGCACTTTCTCAAACTGTGCTCGAACCTGAGGCAGAAGCGCTTGAAACGCCTCGTTGCCTAGCTTCGTAAACATCTTGCGATCATCGCGGCTTCGGTCTTTCCAACGAGCCATTATCGCCTCGGCGAGAGCGCGACGCTCCTTAGGATCGGTTGGTGGAGGAGGTGGAAGGCCAGGGCCAAAGCGGGCGAATCCGTGGCCGTTAAAGTTGCCTTGTAGGATCAGATCCTCGCCCATAGGCACGATGGTTTTACCAAAAAGATACTCCTCCGTATCCCCCTCAGCGAGCTTCTTGCCATCTAGGGAGAACGCCAGAATTTTCCCACCGACGGTAACAAGCAACCTATCCTTCACGAGAAGAGGGGTAGCGAGAAAACCATAGCGCTCGTCCGTGAGTGGCTGTGACCAGATTAGCTTACCATCGCTTGCAGCAAGGCAATAAAGCGTATGGTTATCGTGGGCATAGAGCTGGCCACTGTGGAGAAGAGGAAGTGTGAGAGGCGCAGGAAAACGCCAGAGAATCTTGCCCGAAGATCGTTGAAGCACACAAAACTCTGTCTGTGTCGCAACGTAGACGTGATCAGCGGTCACCAGATGGCACTGAACATAGCGGCTAGAGGGTGTTCGTGGGAAAGACGTGCGCCAGTGAAGCTTCCCCGTTTTCCTCGCCAAACAGCGAATATCCCCCTGAAAGGTAGCAAAGAAAATCTGCTCGCCTTGAGTGTGGAAGTGCCCTAGCACGCCTTGTCTCGTTTCCCGTTTATTGCGTGGGGGTACTGTTGGAGGAGGTAGCGAGTGTTCCCAGAGCTTCTTGCCTGTTGCTAAATCCAGTGCGGCAACATTCTTCTCCAACGTCTCATAAAAAACGTGGTTGGTCGCAAGGGTTGCGGGACGCCGGGTCGGAACGTTGCGCTCCCAGAGGGGCTTTCCCGTCGCGAGATCGCATGCGAGGATGCCTAGGTCTCCTGCGGCCACCAGCAGGGCGTTCTTGTTCGGGAACAGATGAAAAGGGCCTGTCACAGAAAGCTTTTTCTCCCAGAGGAGTCTGCCCGTTGCGAGATCAAGAGCGCCACAGGTCGTGGAGGTTCCAAAATAGAGCTTTGTCCCTTGGGCAACATACTCATCAACTTGGCCTCCCACAGCGACACTCCAAAGCTTTTTGAGTGGCGGTTGGTAAGAAGTTTGCGGGGTGATTTGTATGGCGAAAAGCGCGGGGGGAACTAAGAGCATTTGCCTCTCCTCAGCGAGTTTAGAGAGGCAGTGTACGAGAAACCTTCAACCCTCCTTTGCAAAAGGGAGGGTGGCCGAGGGACGAGGCCGGGTGGGTTCAGGCTACTTCCCTCTCGGCTCCACTCCCAGTAGATTTTTTACGAAGAAGTCCATGCGGCGGCGTTTTCCATACGGGCTCTCGCCTGCGCCATGGTTCGCGCCGGGGAAGACAATCAGCTCGTAGTCTTTGTTGGCCTTGATCAGCGCATCGGCGACCTGCATCGTGCTGGCGGGGTCTACGTTGCTGTCTACCTCGCCGACGGTGAGCAGTAGCTTACCGGTGAGCAGGTGGGCATTGACGACGTTGGAGCTGTCTTCGTAGGACTTATCCACCGGGTAGCTCATCCACTGTTCGTTCCACCAGACCTTGTCCATCCGGTTATCGTGGCAGCCGCAGTCGGCGACGGCGGCTTTGTAGAAATCGCCGTGCCAGAGCAGCGCGGCTAGGGCGTTTTGGCCGCCCGCGCTTCCACCATAGATTCCGACGCGGGTGAGATCCAGTGACGGGTACTTCTGGGCAAGCGCCTTCATCCACAAGATGCGATCCGGGAAGCCGCCGTCCTTGAGGTTCTTGAAGCAGACATCATGAAACGCCTTGCTGCGCCCATCAGTGCCCATGCCGTCTATCTGTACCACCAGAAAGCCCAGCTCAGCGAGCTGTTGGGCATTGCCGTAGTTGCTGCTCCACTGCTTCGGGACAAAGAAGCCCTGCGGCCCGGCGTAGATCTGCTCAATGACCGGGTACTTTTTCGCCGGGTCGAAGTTCGTGGGTCGCCAGAGGATGCCATAGATATCCGTGGTGCTGTCGCGGCCTTTTGCCACAAAGCGCTCCGGCTGCTTCCAGCCGGTGGCAAGAAGCGCCTTCGCATCGCCTTTCTCCAGAGTCGCGAACTTCTTGCCATCCGACGTGCTGCGTAGCTCGGTGACCGTCGGCAAGTCCACACGGGAGTAGCTGTCTAAATAGCGTGTGCCATCAGGCGAGAGTGCGATGCGGTGCGTGCCGTCGCCGTCGGTGAGGGGCGTGAGTGCGCCACTACTTACGGAGACGCGGGCATAGTGAACATGATACGGGTCTTCGCCGGGTGTGCGCCCCGCGACTCGGAGCAGCAGCTCGCCCTTGTCTTCGTCGAAGCTCTCCACACCGCGCACGGTCCACTCGCCTTTGGTCAGCTGTCGCTTAAGCTTGCCACTTGTGCCATCGTGTACAAAAACATGATTCCAGCCATCCCGCTCGCTCATCCAAACAATCTCGTTGGATTTTGCTAAGTAGCGTGCCCAGAACTTGCCGGAGTAGTTGATGAAGGTCTTGGTCGCATCTTCGAAGAGTGTTTTTGGCGTTCCGCTAGCCGCATCCACACTGATCACACGCATCAGCTGGTGACCGCGCTGGTTATAGGCGAAGAAGAACCGCGACGAGTCCGCTGCCCATGTCACGCCCGCGCCCCAGCCGGAATCCCCGAGCGCAGGCAGGCTCCAGGGAGTGGGAAAGAGCGACTCGTTCAGCGGGGTGGCTTTCTTATTGACCACGTCAAAGAGCACCGGGCGCGGGTGCTCGATCTTATCGCCGGGCTTTAAGTAGTCGAGGGTGATGAGCTTTGGCTGCACCTGGTCTTTGGGCGATGACGACACAATATAGACCTTGTGCTCCTGCGCGGCCTCGGTGCGAAACGCGACCACTTTCGTGCTATCGGGCGACCAGAAAAAGCCTGTGCCATCGTAGGAGTCCTTGGGCTTGCCATCGGTACTCAGCACCACGGCCTCGCCGCCCATTGCAGGCCGCACCCAGAGATTGTCGCCTTTTACAAACGCGATCCACTTTCCATCGGGCGATGCGCCAGGGTTGCCGCCACGCTGCGTCTCGCGCCTTGTCGGGGCAGCGCGCTTGCCATCTATCAGTACGATTCCGCCCCGTGCGGGTGTGGTGGCGTAGCCCAGAACCTTGCCGGAGGCATCGCGCACCTCCCAGGCATGACCCGCAACCGACCCCTGGCTATACTGTTTACCGGGTGCGACTTTTCCGTAGGGGGGACGTTCAGAGCCGTTCACCCAGAAGAGAGAAATCTCGCCGCTGGTCTGGTTGTCGAAGACAACATCCACGCGCTCGCCTGCCTCGCCGGGCTGAGGCCGCGCCGTGAGCCGCTGCACACTCTCGATGCCAAGCTTCCCCCCCAGCGTCGCCTTGAGCGCCGCCTCCGTCGGAAAGCGCGATAGCTTGCCATCTTGCTCCACCAGCACCCACTCAAAGGCGTTCGTGCCAATCTCTACCTTGTACCAGAGCCGCCCGCCCTCCAGCCAGTTGGGCGCGACACTGGCACGGAAGACTTTCCCTCGCGACAGCTCTCCTACCTTGCTCGCCCGCTCGTAGTCCGCCTTCATTCCCTGTGCCTGCGCCATCCCAAGCCCTCCCAAAATCACGACGCTCAGCGCCAGTGCAACAAATCCTCGCATTGTTTTCCCCTCCCTCAAATTTACGAAACCCATGTTGATTGTAGTCCAATCACAATCCACTCAGCTCCAAACTTGCGAAGCCTAACATCATATCCTTCGGCATTGAGCATCCCATAGTAGCGATTCAGACTGATTTTTACCTCAGTATGAGCCGCGTTCCAGAGAATCCAGTTCGGTTTCGCGATTTTCTTCCGAGGAAGCTTTTTCCCTACAAAATCGTTTTCAGGAAGAAAATATGTATACTCAGCAACGCCCTTACCAATAGAGGAAATTAACGGAGAACTGTTAGCTCCATCCTGAAGAGCAATCATTCGTCCATTCAAGCCAAAAATCTCCAGCGGACGGACGCCTTTTGGAATTCGAACCACACAAGGCCATGCGTCGTAAGTTTCAAAGATATAAAGGGCCTCAAAGCTCGCCACCACAATTTTCTCCTCATCTGTGACAAGTGAGCGTGGGCTAACAAGAGGGTTTCGGTCTTCGCTATCCGTGAGTCCATCGCCATCTGTATCGTTTTTTTGAGGGTCTGTGCCGAGGCGCTTCTCCATCACGTCGGTGAGGCCATCATGATCCGCGTCTTTGGTGAGAGCCTCGTTGCCTACAAAGCGAGCATACCAGTCGAGAGGGTGGCGTACAGGCGGGGGATTCGGCTCTTTTGGTGAGGGGCCACGCCAGGGAAGGAGAGTCTCGCCCGTGAAACGCAGGTCGCCCCAGTGCGTCCCATCCCACCGTGCTATCCAGAGGTCTTCCGTATCGCCTAGCTCCCCCGTCGTGAGGAGAGCCCCGTCTTTCTCCAATGCGATTACCTTCTCGGGAACTCGACGCCGAAGGGCTTCGTCTTCCGAGAGCACACGCGGGGCGAGACGCTCCAGCCCTAAACGCTCAGCAAAGCTGCCCTGAAGACGGCGCTCTTTGTTCTGCACAGCTAAAATAGTCGGCACCATCGCACCACCACCCGTTCGTGCCAGGTTGAGGAAAGCAATGCGACGCAACTCTGGTGGAGCTTTCGGGTTTGCTAGCGCCGCCTTGAGAAAGGCAAGGACATCGGGCTGGCGAGAGTCGGCAAGTTCTTTGTCCCAGCGCGAATTCTCCAGAAACCCTGGCAGCAAGAGCAACTCTTGATACTCCATGAGTTGCCCCGGTTTTCGAACCCGGTTCAACAGCTCGATCGCCTGCGAGAGAGCACGATGCGGCTCATCGGCTTTGTAGAGTGCCAGATACTGCTTGATAAGCGGGAAGAGCTCTTTCTGTGTCACCGAGCCAAGGCGGATAAGGGTTGCTATCTCCGCTTGGCTCAGTGTGCCCAAATTGGCAAGGAGCTGACGTGCCAAAACGTGCTGCTCTTCCTGAAAAGCGCAGGTGCTCAGAGCGAGCGCGGGAGGAAGAGGAGGCAACATGATATTAGAGGCTCGGGCGCTCCGAGAGCCCCTTATGGATCAGCGCGAGAATCTCCTCGCGCTCGGTGCCTGCGAGGGTCAGGCGCGGGGCGCGTACCCACTCGCTCCCGAGGCCCGCTTCTTGGAGTACGAGCTTGATTTTTTGGACAAAGTGCGGCCCAATATCGAGGGTCATGAGCGGCAGGAACCAGCGCCAGAGCTCTCTTGCCTTGTCCCACTCACCAGCCATCATCAGCTCCCACATCCGGGCGTTCTCTTTGGGGAAGGCCAGCCCGACACCCGCGATCCAGCCGGTTACGCCCATCAGGACGCACTCGGGAATGATCGTGTCCACACCGCCAAAGATCGCGTAGCGCTGGCCACAGGTGTTGTAGAGCTCGGTGATGCGCGTGGTGTCCGCCGAGGACTCTTTAATCGCCACGAGGGTCTCGACATCGGAGAGCTCGGCGAACATCTTGGGGGTGATGTCCACGCCGTAGCCCACGGGGTTGTTGTAGACAATAATCGGGAGCTTGCTGGCAGCAGCGACCGTGCGGAAGTGCGCCATGGTCTCTCTAGCATCGGACTTGTAGACCATCGCAGGAAGCACCATCACACCATCGGCCCCGAGCGCCTCCATGTCCTGGACATACTGGCAAGACGCCGTCGTGCTCATCTCCGCCACGCCCGAGAGCACGGGCAAGCGTCCTGCGGCGACCTCTTTGGCATGCTTTACCACCGCGCGCTTCTCTTCGGGAAGCAGGGTCTGGTTCTCACCTAGCGAGCCACACATGATCAGGCCGTGAATACCAGAGTCAATGAGAATCTCAAGGTGCTTTGCCTGTGCGGACCAGTCAATGCTCTGGTCTTGATGCATCTGGGTTGTGACGGCAGGGAAGACTCCCTGAAAGTTGACGGAAGAAATTTGCTGATTTGCCATAGGAGAAGTATAATGCATATTGCACACAATGTCAAAAACTTTATCTAAATTTATTGCCGATGATCTGCGCATCAACCCACCTGCCTCCGAGGAGCCACTCACACTAACCGCGCTTGCAACGCGCTACTCAGTGAGTCTCACGCCTGTCCGCCAGGCCGTGCGCGAGCTGATTGAGCTAGGTTTTTTAACAAAGTCCGCGACGGGGAGAATCCACCCAGGACCCTCCTTTGGAAAAGGGAGGGTGCCGAGGAACGAGGCGGGTGGGTCCGGGGCAGCCGGGTGGGTTCGCGACTGGGAAGCCGAGCTACGTACCGATGTTCTCCAGCGTTCGCTTCGGGGCGACCAAGAGTTCCTGCGTGAAGAGGCCCTCGCCGAGCGGCTGGAGATTGGCCGAACCGTGCTGCGGCAGGCACTACACCAGCTTGCAGGCCAGGGCTTTGTGGAACATGTCCCCCGCTGCGGCTGGCGTGCCCGTGAGCTGACCCTTGCCTCCGTCGAAGACTGGCTTCTGGTGCGCGAGCGGCTGGAGCTTCTGGCACTGGAGCAAGCCTGGTCACACCTCGATCCCAAGGTTCTCTCCCAGCTCCGCGATGGCAACCA
>NZ_JANNYP010000266.1:0-16185 GCF_031410135.1 Armatimonas sp.
CAACACGGGCCAGGACTGCTGCGCCCGGAGCCGCTACCTGGTCGAAAAGAGCATCTACGCCGAGTTTGTCGAGCGCTTCGTGGAGAACTCGAAAGAGCTGGTTGTCGGTGATCCGCTCGCCGAGGGCACCGACCTCGGGCCCTTGGTCGCCGCCGCGCACCGGGAGCGTGTCCATGGCTTTGTCGAGCGGGCTGGCGTGAAGCCGCTGATCGGCGGCGAGAAGCTCGCTGGCCCCGGCTGTTTCTACGGCCCGACGGTCTTTACGGGAATCGCTCCCGACTCTGAGCTGGCCCAAGCGGAAGTCTTTGGCCCGGTCGTGACGATCCTACCCTTCACCGACGAAGCCGAGGCAATCGCGCTCGCCAACGGAACACTCTACGGGCTCTCTGGCTCGCTCTGGACATTGGATGCTGCCCGTGCGATGCGGGTCGCTCGTGCGATACGAACCGGAGCGCTTTCCGTGAACTCGTCGAGCAGTGTCCATTTAGAGCTCCCCTTTGGCGGCTATGGTCAGAGCGGCCTCGGGCGAGAGCTGGGACCACAGGCACTCGATGCCTACAGTGAGGTGAAGAGCGTTTATTGGGCGGAGTGACCCCGCCCGTTGGAGGGGCGGTGCTGGAGAGCCTCCGGCTGCAAAGGGCGTGCTGCCCATGATTCTGGTATGGCCGGAACGGCCTTTGCAGCGGAGGCACGACGCTCTCCAGTCCCCCCGCTCCAACCGGGGGGATGAGGTAAAACGATGACACGAGAAGATTTAGAGCGGAAAGTCGCGACGGAAGAGATCGACACGGTGCTGGCCGTGATGCCCGATCTCTATGGAAGGCTCTTGGGGAAGCGCCTTACGGGGCACTACTTTCTGGAGCACGTTGTCGACGATGGCATGCATGTCTGTGACTACTTACTGGCGTGCGACATGGAGATGGACCCGGTTCCCGGCTACGCCTTCACCAACTGGGAGCGCGGCTACGGCGACCTGCATGTCCACCCTGATCTGAGCACCCTGCGCCGCGCCGCATGGCTGGAGAAAACCGTCATCGTACTCTGTGATGCCCACGCCAGTATTGCCCCACGCACCATGCTCCACGCACAAATTGCAAAGCTAAAGGCACGCGGCCTAAAAGCAATGGGCGGCACGGAGATCGAGCTCTATGTCTTCGACGAGAGCTACGACTCGCTCCGGGAGAAAAATTATCACGCCCCAAAAACGGCGGGGCGCTACATTGAGGACTACCATATCTTCCAGGGCACCAAAGAAGAGGCGCTGGTTGGGGCGATCCGCCGGGCGCTCGATGCCAGCGAGGTGCCGATTGAGTCCAGCAAGGGTGAGTGGGGGCCGGGGCAGCAGGAGATTAACTTAGAGTTTTGCGAGGCGCTGGAGCAGGCAGATCGCAACGCACTCTATAAGCACGCCGCCAAGGAGATTGCCTGGCAGCAGGGCAAAGCCGTGACCTTTATGGCCAAGTGGGACGAGACTCTGGCGGGCTCTAGCATGCATGTCCATCTCTCGCTCTGGAATAGCAATGGCACCAATGCGTTTGGCGATGAGACCTTCTTCCAGCACTTTCTCGGGGGGATGATGCACCACGCTCGGGCGATCACGGCCTTCTTTGCCCCCAATGTCGCCAGCTACAAGCGCTACCAGGCGGGCTCATTTGCTCCGACCAGTATCGCCTGGTGCCGGGACAATCGTACCGCAGGCTTTCGTGTCGTGGGCTCCGGCAAGTCGCTCCGGATCGAGTGTCGCATCCCCGGCGCCGATGCCAACCCGTATCTGGTCTACGCCGCCCTGATCGCCGCGGGGCTAGACGGCGTAGACAACAAAATTTCCCCACCGCCGCTCTTTGAAGGCGATGTCTACGAAGCGCAGGATCTCCCTCGCGTCCCCGCGTATCTGCGCGAGGCCATCTACGAGTTCGAGAAAAGTGACTTCCCCGCCCGCGCCTTTGGGCCGGAGATCGTCAAGCACTACTCCCACTTCTGGCGCACCGAGCAGCGCAAGTTCGATGAAGTGGTCACCGACTGGGAGAAGAAGCGCTTCTTTGAGCGGATTTAATCGCGGAGCGATTTCTTAGCCGAAGGCTTACAGACGCCGATTTCAACCGGCGGGAACAGGATAGACAATGCGACTAGCAGGAAAAGTGGCGCTGATCACCGGCGCAGGTTCAGGAATTGGGCGGCAGGCTGCCTTGCGTTTTGCCCAAGAGGGCGCGAAGATTGTTGTGGTGGACCTAAACCTAGCCGCCGCCGAGGAGACGGTTGGGCTGGTGAAAGAGCAAGGGGGCGAGGCAATCGCCACCCGCGCCGATGTCTCCAAGGCCGCCGACTCCGCCGCGATGGTGGCTCTTGCTGAGGAGACCTACGGGACGCTGCACGTTCTCTTCAACAACGCGGGGATCTCCCACGCGGATGACGACAACGCGGAGACGACCGAGGAAAGTGTCTGGGATCTGACCTTCGATGTGAACGTAAAGGGCGTCTTCTTTGGCTGTAAGTACGGCATCCCCGCGATCCGCCGGGCGGGTGGTGGCTCGATCATCAATACCGCGTCGTTTGTGGCCGTCCTCGGGGCCGCGACGCCGCAACTTGCCTACACAGCCAGCAAGGGTGCGGTACTCTCCATGACCCGTGAACTCGCGACCATCCACGCCCGTGAAAACATCCGGGTCAACGCCCTCTGTCCCGGCCCACTCC
The DNA here is from genome assembly GCF_031410135.1 of Armatimonas sp. Taxonomy (GTDB): domain Bacteria; phylum Armatimonadota; class Armatimonadia; order Armatimonadales; family Armatimonadaceae; genus Armatimonas. The sequence continues at coordinate 2,692 of NZ_JANNYP010000266.1, forward strand.
GCACCGAGCTGCTGATGAAGTACCTCAACACGGAAGAGAAACGCCAGCGCCGTCTAGTCCATATCCCCATGGGCCGCTTCGGGGAGGCCGTCGAGATCGCCAACGCCGCCCTCTTCCTCGCCTCCGATGAAGCATCGTTCACCACCGGCGCAACCTTCCTGGTGGACGGCGGCATCACCGCGGCCTACGTCACGCCGGAATAACGGGCGGGCGATTGTAGACAGGCGGCTAAAGCGGCCTGCCGGGTACCCTTTGGGTGGTCGGCAAGACCCCTGAAGGGGCCTGAGAGGAACTTCCTATGGATAGCTGGGGGCCACCACAAAAAGAACACTGGTCAGTAAATCGCCGGTTTGTCTTGCGCGTTGAGGCTGGGAAGGATGCCTATGTTCTCTCTCTACACCAACGCGATGGGGTTCGTCTGTGGAGCATTCCAAGCCCCCAGCGCTCCGCCCCGATCCGGGCACTCGTCCGCGACGATGGCAAGTATGTGGTGCTCTGTGACTGTCATGGGGGAACGGGCTACGGCTATGTGCTGGCATTTCTGGGGCCAGGAGGAAAGCTCCTGCGGCGCTACACGCTGGAGGAGATTCTCACCCAAGACCAGGTTCTTAGAGCGGGACACTCCGTCTCCTCGATCCACTGGGTCTCTCACGAGCACTTCACTTTTTTGGAGCAGGGAGCGACTCTTGGCTTCGTCGGCAACACACTGGGGGAGACGTTCGTTTACTCCGTTACGACCGGAGAGCCTGCTCCGCTAACCCCGACCCGTCTCCAGGCACTACGAAGTATGTTGGTCTCCGTTGCTCGGCGACGACTGGCAGAAGCGACCGGGCGGCCGTTTGCTCTCTGGCAGATCGGTCGCTACCATCTGGAGGAGCTTCTTCCTAAGTTACGTCGTGCGCTTCAAACTGTCGGTGAGGAGCAGACGGCAGCACTGGGAGCGCTGGCAGTGCTTCGCCCCGAGGAGGCCATCCCACTCGCCTTGAAACTTGTGCCTAAGTACACTCAGGTGGGGCAGCTGGCGTGTTTAGCCGCGCTGGAGAGTATAGATAAAGACGAGTTCCTTTTCACGAACCCACCCAAAAAGGTTCCCGAAGCGAAGCAGATTCTTGCGGCATGGCATCAGCTGGAGCAGCATAAGAATAAGGTAATCCACGACGAATCCCTAAAAGCGCTCTGCGAACGAGAGGAGCCTTTGTATCTACTCGCTCATCCCGAACTCCTGCGTCACCCCAATGAAGATGTGCGGTATATCTACATCCGCAACCTTGCGGAGCGTGGAGGGAAACCGGCGATCCCTTTCCTCAAGAAAGCACTCTCAGACGCCTATAGTGTCAGTCAAGTCTGGGCCTTTCGGGGGCTCGTCAAGTACCAGGCTCCCGATCTCCTGGCAATCTGTAAACGCGGTACGCTCAATCCGAAATGTGGTTACTACGCTGAGGCACAGACCGAGCTGGCGGCGGCGCGTGATCCCAAAGCCACCCGCTGGTTAATGGAGCGCGTGAAAGTAGTCTATCCTTACTGGGGGGACGAGCCCTACCAGATGATTGCGCGTCAACGGCGTGTTGAGTTTGCCCCGGCGTTAAGAATCGCTTGGAAACAGGTTGGTAACAATACTATCGTGACCGGTAGAGCTATTGTCGGAGCGCTCGCTACTCTCGGTGATGCGGCAGCGCGGGAGCACCTCTTCAAAGATCTGACTCGTGGCGAAGCACTGGATCGGGCTACCTCGATAGAGTTTGCAGCGCTTGTCGGGGAGCCACGCCTGCTTCCTGTGGTCAAGAAGTGTCTGACTGATCGTGAGCCGTGGGTGCGTGAGGCGGCGCAGAAGGCGCTGCGGTTGTGGCGCAAGACAGACAAGAGGAATGTGCCCCTGTGATCGTCTGGATTTGTACCGATATGGAAGGGCTCTCCGGGGTGGATCACTGGGATCAGTGCTACCATCCCGACGACAACGCGCCCGAGTACTTGTATGGCCGGGAGCAGCTCACGGCGGATACGAACGCGGCGATTGCAGGAGCGTTCGATGCGGGCGCGACCGAGGTTCGTGTGGTGGATGGGCACGGGCGCAACCAGAACAAGGGCTTTACGGAGACGCTTGATGCGCGGGCGAGACGCTGCTGGATCGCGAGTCGCAAGCCCGTGCGCTGGGAGGGGCTAGACGAGAGTGTCCACTGTGTCGCGATGATCGGGCAGCACGCGATGGCGGGGACGATACACGGGTTTCTCGACCACACGCAGATTCCCAAGGAGCTGTGTCGCTTCTCGGTTAATGGGGTGGAGTACGGTGAGCTGGGGCAGCTTGCGCTCTACGCGGGGGCGTACGGCGTCCCACTGGTCTATGTCAGCGGCGACGAGGCGTGCTGCGATGAAGTGCAGCGTCAGTTCCCCCACGCGCTGACCACGTCCACCAAGCGCGGCACGGGCTGGGAGACTTGCGCGCTGTACAACTGTGACGAAGTCCGGGTAGCCATTCGGCGCGATCTTGCCGAGGCGGTTCGGCTTGCAAAACGCCACAATGCGTTTTCGCTACCGTCGCCGCTGAACATTGCGGTCGAATGGGCCTACAGCGCGAAGGCGGATCGGCTGGCAAAGGCTCCCGGAGTCGTGCGCACGGATGCACGAACCGCCTCCTGGGAGATCACTGACCCACTGGATATCTTCACCTGGCCCGGCTAGCCTACGGCTTCAAAACCACGCCGTTCTCCATCACGGTGGGAAAGTATTCGCCTTTGAGCTCCTCGCCTGGCTGGACGGTGATGTGGTGCTCGACGAGGTGCTGCTTACCGGGCTCTTTTTCGTAGCGGGTCCAGCCGGGCATGTAGTGAACCGCAATGGCGGGGCGGGGGCGCTCGGTGCGATTGACAGGTGCGCCGTGCCAGGTGAGGCAGTGGTGGAAGACCACGCCGCCTGCTTTGACCGGCTGAGAGACCACCTTCACCGTCTCGCCCTCGGGAATCCACTCGGGCTTGTAGTCGGGGCCCCAGACGTTGGGATCGCTTTCGTCGGTGATGGTGCCGATCGTGCCCCCGTTCTTGGGCCCCCACTTGTAGCTACCCGTTACCATACTCATGCAGCCGTTTTCCGCATCCGCATCTTCGAGAGCAACCCAGGCGCTAATCAGGTCGGCAGGCTGGATAATCGGCCAGTAGGGATGATCCTGGTGCCATGTCGTCGGCCCACCGACCTTAGCGGGCTTTTCCTGCATCTGGTCATGCCAGACGCGAACCGTATCCGTGCCCATCAGCTCCGAGATAATCTTGACGATCTTCTCGTTGTAGAGGTGCCGCCGAAACGCCTCCTCTGCCTGGAACATGTTGACGATCTGAGTGACCACAAAGCCCTTGTCTTGGCCCCAGGAGATATTGCGATTGGACTCCGCCGCCTGTGCGGAAGTACCGGACTTACAGCGGGCGAGGGCATCGCGTAGCTCCTGGGTCTCCTCGGGAGTCAGCACGGGGCCGTAGTTGAGATAACCTGTTTCGCGGAAAGACGCGACCTGTTCTTCGGTGAGCATGGGAGCATTATGCAGGAATTTGGTTTCCCGATCCAGAACTTCTACGGCGTAAACTTGTAGGTTTCCGGTAATGTCCAGAGAAATTGAAGAAGCGCACTTCGCCCAGTTTGGGAGTCCGCATCGCCTGGTTGTCCTAACCGACGTTCCAGGAGCGCTCTGGGAGCGTGTGGGATGGCGGCATGTGGACTTTCTCTCGCTCTATTTAGTGCGCCGAGGGAAAGCGACACATGTGATCGAGGGACAACCCTTTGAGGTCGCACGGGGCGATGTCTACGCCATGACGGCAGGGCAGGCGCACTGGTTCGACCGCTGTGAGCGCTTGGTGCTCGACACCATCCATGTTCAGACCACGGTATTTCCCACGGAGATCTGGCAGCTCCTCGGGCAGCCGCGCTCAGGACGCTGGCTCCATCTCACTCCGGCGGCACATGGGCAGATCTCGCAGTGCTGGAGCGAGCTACGTGAGGAAGCGCTCCAGGAGGAGGCAGCCTGGCTGGTTCCCGCACTATTTGGGCGGCTCCTGGTGCGTCTCAAGCGCCTAGGAGCAGGCGGGGAGGGGCTCTCACATGGACGGCACGAAGAGACGGTCGCCTCCGCGGTTCGTTATCTCGACGAGCACTTTGCAGAACCCGTCCGCATCGAACAGCTTGCCGCCCAAGTCTTTCTCTCGCCGGATCGCTTCACCGAAGTCTTTACCGCCGCGATGGGGCGCACGCCTCGGGACTACCTCAAGCATCTACGGCTAGAGCAAGCCCGTGCCCTGCTCCGTGAGGGAACTCTCTCCTTGTCGCAGATTGGGCTTCTCTGCGGCTTCTCCGACCCGGCGTACTTCGCACGAGTTTTTAAAGAAAATCTTGGTGTCTCTCCCCGGCAGTGGCGCGACTCTTGCAAGGAGACTTGAGCAAGATGACTATCACCTACAGCCTCACGGAAGCCGATATCGCCGCTTGGCAAGAGCACTCGTCCTTGCAGCCCAAGCTCAATCTCTGGTGGATTCTCTCCGCTGCCGTTTTAGGGGCGGCTATCGGTATCTGGCACACCCCCGCGTTTTTCTTCTGGCTGGCAGTCGGTGCACTTGTTCTGGTGCTCCAGGCGGGCGAGAAAGTCCCCACGGAAGTGCTGGGGGTGCGCAGTGTGGCATTGGAGAGTGAGGGCCTGCGTATCCACTCGCCCCGCTACCGCCGCCTGATTTTTTGGGAAGCCTGCCAGCCGGTTCAGGAAACCGAGACCCATCTGTTTCTTACCTTTGCCCCGCGCGGCGTCATCATCATCCCCCGCCGCATCTTCGCATCCCCTGAAGCCTGGTCACAGTTCCGCCACGAGCTAATCCACCGCAACATCTGGAGCCTCCCTCAGGCGGCTTGACGGCTTGTATTGACGGTAAGCCCTTCAGGCAGCTCGCTGCCGGGGATGATCTCGGTTTTGTAGCGGCAGGTGTAGGCTCCCGGCAGAATGAGCGCGGCTTGCGCGGCCTCGGGGTCTACGGCGACTTCGAGAGTTCCGGCAAAATCAATCGTGTCTATGTCCTCGATCTCAGGCCGACCCAGAGAAACACCCAGAGTGTAGAGTCCGGGCTTGAGGAGGAGCTCGCCCAGTGTGAAGCGGACACGGGCGGTCTCTCCGGGCTCCAGACGCACGAGCTTTCCGTGGAGCGCAGAGGAGCAGTCAATTAGGCGGTAGGTATTGGAGTCGGCGATCCAGAGGGTGACGGAGGCATCGGTGAGGACTTGTTCCGCCTTGACCGTTAATTCCAGCTGGAGCGTGCTGCCATTGTAGACCAGTGGCTGAGGCGTCCCATCGGGAGCAAAGGGCTGGAGGTTGAGGGAGAGAAACTGCCCCGCTCCGGTGCCCGTGCGCTGTGCATGGGTGAGATCGCCGCCTAGCGCCGTGCCAGAGCGGGCCATGAGCTGGTAGGTTGCCGCGACACGCGCGACGGGCCCATCTTCGTGGAGCTGGCCGCCGTGCAGAAGAAGAGCACGGCTGCAGAGCGCAGTGACAGCCGCAAGGTTATGGCTGACGAAAAACACCGTGCGCCCACTGCCCGCCACTTCCTGCATCTTGCCCAGGCACTTCTTCTGGAACTCCGCATCGCCCACAGCCAGCACTTCGTCCACGATCAGAATCTCTGGGTTCAGGTTCGCCGCGACCGCAAAGCCGAGACGCATGGTCATCCCCGACGAGTAGCGCTTGACGGGTGTGTCTAAATGCAGGGCGACCCGAGGCCCCGCAAAGTCAATGATCTCGTCAAAGCGTGTCTGGATCTCTTTTCGTGTCATCCCCAGAATCGCGCCGTTCATGAAGACATTCTCGCGGCCTGTTAGCTCGGGGTGAAAGCCCGTTCCTACCTCCAGCAGGCTCCCCACACGCCCGTAGAGCGCGATCTGGCCCTCGGTAGGCTCCGTGATCCGCGAGAGCAGCTTCAGGAGCGTGGACTTCCCGGCACCGTTGTGTCCGATCAGCCCGACTACCTCACCCTGGTGCACCTCGAAGCTGACCTCGCGCACGGCCCAGAAGTCCTCTTTGGGGGGCTGCTTGCCGCGCAGGGTCGCCAGAATATTCTCGGTGAGCGTCCCTGGACGTGTCCCCCGTGGTGCGATCTTGTAGCGCTTGCCGAGCTTGCTGACCCCGACCATCTTTGTGCTACTTGTACTAGATGACATCGGCGAACCTCCGCTCCTGCATGCGGAAGATCAAGAGGCCAAGTAGTAGGATAACCACACTCATAACGGCGGCATAGGCCACCTGCCACGGTGCAATCCCTAGTGCCCCGCCCATCAGCGACCAGCGAAATCCCTCAATCAAGATCGCCGCCGGGTTCACCAGGAAGTAAAGTGTTCCCAGTGCCCCCAGCTTGCCCGCCATCTTGGCAAGGGGCCACTGCACGGGCGAGAAGACCATCAGGGAGTTGAGCCAGACGGGCAAGATAAACTGGACATCGCGGTAGGAGACCATCAGGGCAGCCATCATCATCCCGAGCCCCAGTGCCATGGTTGCCAGTGCCGCAAACCACAGAGGAATCGTCAGAATGGCTAACGTCGGGGCCACACCAAAGAAGGGCATCAGCAGCACAAAAGCGGCAAAAGCAACCAGCGTGTCCATCTGCGCCGCTAAAGTGGAGGCAACTGGTAGTGTCAGCCGAGGAAAGAAGACTTTGGAGAGCATCGCACTATTGCCCACAAGGCAGGTGCTGATCTTAAATATCGAGAGGCCAAAGATAGTCCAGGCAATCTGTCCCGAGAAAGCGCGTAGGAAGAACGCGGGATCACCTTGCGAAAACCCCGCCACTTTCCCAAAGACAAAACTCGCAATTCCGGCAGTCAGGAGCGGCTGAAGCACCACCCAGATCACCCCGAGGGCGGTCTGTCTGTAGCGCAGCATGATCTCGCGCTGGGCAAAAGTCCGCACCAGCTCCCAGTACTGGGTCAGCTCATGCAGATTAAGCGCCGCTAGCCCCTGTGGGGGACGTACCAGAATCAGCGGTTTTGTCTCGGTCACCAGATATGAACTCCTGTGGAGCGCCACCAAGAAAGTGTCTCCTCTAGAGTATCGGTCAGGGAGTGGGTCTTTCTCCAGCCCGTGAGTGCTGAGAGAAATGCAGAAGATCCTACACACTCCGGCATATCGGAGGGGCGAAGGCGTGCGGGATCTACCTCCACCTCCACTTTTGTTTGTGCCATTCCCAATAACGTTTCCAGAATGCTCTGGATCGAGACTGCCTCTCCACTGGCGACATTGAGGATGCGCCAGGGAGTGGGCTCTTGCTCACAAAGCAAGAGACGGTAGGCCCTCACGACATCCCGGACATCCAGAAAGTCGCGCTTAGCCTCCAAGTTGCCCACCCGCACCGTGGGCTCGTCGAGGCCCTGCTCGATCCGGGCAAGCTGGCGGGCAAATCCCGGCGCGACAAAGACCGGCGTCTGACGCGGCCCGGTGTGGTTAAACGCCCGCGTGACCGTGATCGAGAGCTTTTCGGTTGCCAGCGGCTGGATAACCGTTTCCATCTCGGCCTTCGACTGGGCATAAGCTCCTTCGGGGCGAAGTGTATCGCCTTCGGAGGCTGGCTGGCCAGGCTCGGTAGTGCCGTAGACATACCCGGTGCTTGCCAGGTGCAGGCGGCAAGGTTTATTTGTGCGAGCCACCGCCTCTACCAGCATCCGAGTGGCATCCACGTTGGCGGCGCGGATCACGGCGGCATCGGTTCCGGCCCCTGAAGCAAAGCCCGCCAGATGAAAGATGATATCAGGAGCGCTTGCCTCCAGAACAGAGGCAATCACGGCAGGATCGCGCAGATCCGCATCGAGGATCGTGGTTCCTTCTGGCAGATTCGCCCCTGATGCGTGTCCGTAGCTGGTGCCAAAGAGCTTTGCTGTGGGGTAATGCTCCGCTAGCTCGGCCGCCAGATAGCCCCCTACAAAGCCCGTCGCACCCGTAATCAGAATCCGCATTTTCCCTCCTCCCCCTGCCCCTCCTCCCAACCCTGCGGAGGCAGAGCAGGGGGAGGGGAGCAACCTACTTCTTCGCTGCCCAGCGGGCCAGATCCGAGTCCACCATCATGTGGACGAGATCCTTGAAGCTTGTTTTAGGAGTCCAGCCCAGTTTGGCTTTGGCCTTGGCCGGATCACCGATGAGTAGATCTACTTCAGCAGGGCGGATAAAGCGGGGATCTTGGACGATATACTTCTTCCAGTCCAGCCCTGCTCGCTCGAATGCGACTTCGACCAGCTCCTCAACGGTGTGTGTTTCACCCGTTGCTACGACATAGTCATTGGGAGCATCTTGCTGGAGCATGAGCCACATTGCCTCGACATAGTCACCTGCGAAGCCCCAGTCGCGCTTGGCATCTAAATTTCCCATGCGTAGCTCAGTTGCCAAGCCATGCTTGATTCTCGCAACCCCATCGGTTACTTTACGTGTGACGAACTCTAACCCGCGCCTAGGAGACTCATGATTGAAGAGAATCCCGCTCACGGCAAATAAATCATAGCTCTCACGGTAGTTCACGGTGATAAAGTGACCGTAGACCTTGGCAACACCATACGGGCTACGCGGGTAGAACGGAGTCTCTTCTCGTTGGGGCACTTCGAGAACCTTCCCGTACATCTCCGACGAGCTGGCCTGGTAGAAGCGAATTTTGGGGTTGACGGCCCGGACCGCCTCCAGCACCTTGGTGACACCGAGTGCGGTAAACTCGCCGGTTAACACGGCCTGTGACCAGGACGTGGGCACGAAGCTCTGTGCCGCGAGGTTATAGACCTCATCGGGCTGCGCCACTCTCAGCGCCTCAATCAGCGAGTACTGATCCAACAGGTCGGCCTGAACAAGCGTAATACGATCTCGCAAATGCTCGATGCGCTCATAGCTCTCCGTACTGGAGCGTCGGACAACGCCAAAAACTTCATAGCCCTTGCTCAGTAGTAGCTCTGTCAGGTACGATCCGTCCTGACCGGTAATTCCCGTAATTAACGCACGTTTACTCAAAAAATTAGCTCCTTAAACTAAATATACTCGGCAAAGCGAGGCTCGTTGTGCTTAAAGACAACAAAACCCACCACCAGAAACAGTAGCGCTGTGACCAGCGCACTGCCCACGTAGGGCCACAGTGACTCCATATTCCCTTGCGCAGGGTCTATGGCACGCATCCAACCTGTCTGTGGAAAGGCCAGACGTCTCCCCGCTTCCAGCAGCGCGGCGATTGGGTTGAGCAAGTAGAGCCCCTGCCAGACCTTTGGTACTTGATGGAGAGGATAGATATTAGGCACCAGAAAGCCCCAGAGGCTGAGCACAATCCCGACAAGATGACGAACATCGCGAAAGTAGAGGTTGGCACATGCTAGTAGCATTCCCCAACCGAGTGCCAATAAAACCACAATCCCTGCCATGACAAGACTCAGAAGGAAGAGGGGCCCTGGCTTGACGCGATAGACAATCAGCAGTGGTACCAGTCCGACTAGGCCAAACCCGAAGTCGACGAGCTTGGAGAGAACGGCGGCGACGGGAAAGACCTCTCGGGGAAAGTACACCTTTGTGATGAGGTTCAGGTGGCTTACCAAGCTCTCCGTTGCTGCCGTCAGCCCCGACGAGAACAGGTTCCAGTAGAGCAGGCCGAAGTAGGCATAGACGGGGTAGGGAAGGCCCCCCGTTTGCTGGCGCAGAATGATTTGTCCGACAATACTAAAGATCAGCGCAGTGGCGAGGGGATAGAAAACCGCCCAAGCGTAGCCGAGAACCGATTGCTTATAGCGTGTCTTGACATCCCGTCCGATCAGCCCCAGAATAAGCTCCCGGTAGGCAGGCGAACGAAAAGATAGAGTGACAGACACAGCGCCTATTGTACCGTATCAGGCGTTTTCGCAGGACGAACCATCTCCACGTGTGGAATCCCGTCCTCATCGTAGGGCTCAGAAATCGCTTCAAAGCCGAGTTTGCCGTAGAAGCTCCGCAGATACGCCTGCGCCGAGATACGAATCCCACCCCCCGGCCAGAGCCGCTCCGCCTCCGCAATCCCACGTCGCATCAGCTCCTGACCCAGCCCTGTCCTGCGCGCAGAAGCCGCCGTACAGACCCGCCCGATAACAGCATCCGTGGAAAATTCGGGGTACTTCACCCCCGGCGCAAAGAGCCGTAGGCACGCTACAAGCTGCCCTTCTCCATCCCGCCCCAGCAAATGCCGCGCCTTCTGGTCATAGCCGTCTGCGTCCAGATAGACACAGCTTTGCTCAACCACAAAGACTTCCTGACGCAAGCGCATTAGGTCGTAGAGATCAGTAAGAGAAAGAATTTCGAAGGGAGCCCAGTGCCAGGTCGTATGAGGATTCACCAGCTATTTTCTCCCTAGCTTCTTCCACCAGGGCATAGTCTTGGGCGGAGTCTCACCCTCAAGCATCTGCCGAAGGGCTGTCTGGACTTTCTCATGTCCTTCATGTGTCGGGGGCTCGGTGAAGAAACCCACTGGGCCGAGTTGGATGTTCTCGGGTTTGGAGCCGTTGTGGAGCATCTTGTTTACGGTGTTGAACTCTGAGGAGAAGATGAGAAGCGTCTTAAAACTGGGGAGTGCCATCAGCTCCGGGAGCGCGTCGGCGATCAGGCAGAACAGGGGGTCATCGGCGAGTTTTCCTGACTCTGTGATGGTGCCGTGGGCATCGAAGAAATGGTAGTCCAGAGCGAACTTGGGCAGTAGGTTACCAAGAATCGAGCGCCCACAGACGAGCTGGGTGAACTTAAAGGCTCGGTCTGCGGTGGGGCGCACAATTCCCCGTGCTATCATCGCCTCAACCAGGGTTTCCTCGGAGCCGTCGGGATGCGCTTGGAGGGTTTCGAGTAGGCAGGTCAGTATGCTATGCTCTAGAGTTCCATGGTTGTGGTCTGCGGCAGGAAGAACCAGAAAGACACGTAGGCTGTAGTACTCCTCACTGGGTGGCCAAGCCACTGTGCGCATCACCTCTTGAAGCTCAGGCCAGGGTTCGTTGTCGAGGAGCACCTCACAGGCCAGAGTGGTGCCGCCTGCATGACCATAGAAAAGCCGAATCCAGTGAGTCTCGGGGCTAAAGTTTTGGCGTTTGAGAGCGTTCTCAAACGCGGTAAACTGCTCGGTTGGATCGGTCGATTCAGGGAAGTTTCCTTTAATGCCCAGATTTCCTAGGATCACGGGACGCGGGGCACTACCTAGCTCCCACTGCTCGTAAGTGACTTGCTCATCGTAGGCTTCCGGAGTAAAAAAAGTGGCCAGAAAGACATGAAATGAGCTGACCGTAAAGCCCTGAAAGGCATTGATGAGCGCCTCGTCGGGATTCGACCCGACGCCTCCAAACGACTCGACCACCCGTCGCCCCGGAGCAATCCCGAGCCGTATACCAAGCTGAACGGTGTAGATCTCACCCTGTTTGCGCTCGTTAAAGGTCATGGCCTCGGCCCAGAGTGACGAGAAGTCTGGGAAAATCAAACGGGTCTCTGTCAGCAGCGTGGTGACACCATGAGCCTCAAAAAGTTCGACGAGAAGGTGCGCGGGAGGAGGCATACAGATCCTTTCTAAATCTTACTTTGGAGTACCTGGACGCCGTCAAGCTCACGATAAAACCAGAGTGTTCCGGCAGGGCACTCGCCACGCAGATAGGCGAGGAGCGGCTCACGAACGGCTAGCCAGGGAATGGTCTTGAGGTGCTGTGGCGCATCACGTACAGGCACCAGCGCGACGCTGAGTATCTCGTCGTCGGGGTCCGCACTCTGGAGCGTCCCCGACCAAGCATCAATCTCGAAGCAGTAGGCAATGGTCTGCTCGCGGCGCTCGGGATGATCAATCTGCATGCAGTACGCCAGCCGTCCGATAGCCTCAACTCTAGCCCCCGTCTCTTCCGCAAGCTCACGAACCAGCGCCTCGGAGATCAGCTCGCCGGGCTCCACCATCCCGCCCGGAAGCACCCAGAACGGGGGACGGTCTTTGAGATACTGCTGCTGCACGAGAACAAACTGATCGCCCTGCCGGAGTATCCCCACAGCCACATGGTTGATCTTATACGTCATGCGATGGCCATACGATGGGGAGACGAGTAGGCCCATTTATGGGTCTTGCCGCAACAGCGGGCCGCTTTAGCCGCCCGCTGATAACGGAACGCCGTGTCACAGCCCCAGCTCCTCCATGAGAGTGGGTAGGAACTTGGTGGAGACATCGTTGGAGCGGTAGCGGCTATCGGCGAGGATTTGCTTGAGGAAGCTGATATTGGTTGGCAGTCCCTCGATGCGTGTCTCGCTCAGGCAGCGCTCCATACGGCGGATGGCCTCGTCGCGATCCACGCCCCAGACGATCACTTTGGCGAGGTTGCTGTCGTAGTAGGGGGGAACAGAATAGCCCGAGTAGATCTGGGTGTCTACACGAACGCCGAGGCCACCAGGCAGGAGCACCTCACCCATCTTGCCCGCCGATGGCTGGAAGTTCTTGGCGGGGTCTTGCGCCGTGACGCGGCACTCGATGGAGTGGCCTTTCCACTCGATGTCTTCTTGCTGGAGCGAGAGCGGCTCTCCGGCGGCAATGCGAATCTGCCACTGGATAAGATCCACACCGGTGACAAACTCCGTAACTGGGTGCTCCACTTGAATACGGGTGTTCATCTCCATGAAGTAGAACGAGCCGTCGGGGGTATAGATAAACTCCACAGTGCCCGCATTGGCATAGCCCGCCGCCTTGCCCGCTTTCACCGCTGCGGCACCGATTGCCATACGCTGCTCTCTCGTGAGCGTGGGGGAGGGGGCTTCCTCGACAACTTTCTGATGACGGACCGTCTGCACCGAGCACTCGCGTTCCCCAAGGTGAATTCCATGGCCGTACTCGTCGAAGAGAACCTGAACCTCGATATGGCGCATCTCGCGGATGTACTTCTCTAAGTAGAGCCCACCATTGCCAAATGCCGCCTCGGCCTCGACCTGCGCGACTTTAAACTGCCGCTGCATATCGTCCTCGTCCTCAACAATACGAATGCCACGCCCGCCGCCGCCTGCAGTGGCCTTCATCATCACGGGGTAGCCGATCTGAGTAGCGAGCTTGAGAGCATCAGTGTCGGTCTCTAAGATGCCCTCAGAGCCTGGAACGGTGGGGACGCCCGCATCTCTTGCCGTCGCACGTGCGGTGGCTTTGTCGCCCATTTTTTCAATCGCGGTGATGGGGGGGCCGATAAACTTAATCCCGCATTGCTCACAGATCTCTGCAAAGCTAGCTACTTCGGAGAGAAAGCCATAGCCAGGGTGAATCGCCTGTGCCCCCGTATTAAGTGCGGCGGAAATGATGTGCGGGATATTGAGATATGAGTCTTTGGACGGGCCAGGTCCCACACAGACCGTCTCATCGGCGAGGCGCACGGGGAGGGAGTCCCGGTCGGCATCGGAGTGAATCTGGACGGTCTTGATGCCAAGCTCTTGGCAGGCACGAATGATCCGGACCGCGATCTCGCCGCGGTTGGCAATGAGGATTTTACTGAACATTACTGTCC
>NZ_JANNYP010000267.1:0-10324 GCF_031410135.1 Armatimonas sp.
ACGACTGGGCGAGCTGGGGGATCTACCTCATGCCCACGTCCCCCACCCGCGCCGTGAAGATCCCGATTCAGACCCATAAAGGCTCAACCTCGTTTGCCAACCCCTTTGCCTGCGCCCTCCCCGATGGCCGCGTTGTCGTGACCTTTTTTCTGCCCTCCGAAGGCAATGCGCCCGGTGAGGTGGGCAGCCTTCTCTACGTCTTGCAGCCCCCGCCCGCATGAGAATCGCAGTACTAGCCTTGCTGACAGGGGTCTTGCTAGCGCTAGCGTTCCCCCCCGCCGGTCTGTGGCCCCTCGCCTGGGTCGTGCCGGGGCTGCTCTACACGCTTCTGACGGAGTCAAAGCCAAAGTTTACGTCGCTCTCAGCCTACCTCTTTGGTGTCGCGCTGTATCTCATAGGGGCGCAGTGGGTTCGTGCGCTCGCTGTCCCGCTCTGGCTACTCCTGCCTCTCTTTCCCACGCCGATTTTTGCGCTCTATGGGCTCGCCAACGGTCTGCTTCTCCCCCGTCTTCGGACGCTCGTTCGCCCGGTTGCTTTCGCGCTGCTCTGGGCACTCTTTGAGTGGCTACGTGGCCTGGGAACCTACGCGGCTCCGTGGTTTTCTCTGGCCAGCGCCCACACCCACCCGACGGCGCTTCCACTCCTTCAAAGCGTCTCATTTTTGGGCACACCGGGCTTTGCCTTTGTTGTCGCCCTGACCTCGGCACTACTTATGGAGGGCCTCCGTCGCCGCCAAAAAACCTATGCATTCGCGCTACTCTTGCCACTCTCCCTCTTGCTCTTTCGTGCCCCAAAGCCACCGTCTCAGAGTACGACACTCCACCTCGCGCTGATCCAGGCAGGTCATGCAAACGAGAGCGCCACAGACGACTACATCGCGCTCTCGCGACAGGCCGCTCTGCGCCACCCGGAGCTGATCGTCTGGCCCGAAGGCGCGGCCACAGAGGCGACGATCTCCCTCGTGCAGCTCTCGGCACTAGCGCGGGAGCTCAAAACCCCGCTCCTCGTCGGGTTCTACGCAGACGGCACGAACAACCGCCCTGAGAACCTCGCGATTCTCTTTGATGGCACAGGAAAAGAGAGCGGGCGCTACTCCAAGCAGCGGCTCGCTCCGTTTGGCGAGGTTTACCCCTTCCAGCACGCGCTTCAGCCAATCTACGCGTCATTCGGCATCCACCACGACAGCTACCGACACGGGGAGCGTCCCGGCGTCTTGACCCTTCCCACAGGCCAGCGCATTGGCATTGGGATTTGCTTCGAGAGCGCCTTTCCCTGGGTCGCCACTAAAAACACGCAGGCAGGAGCGCAGATTATGCTCTTTCTCACCTCCGATCAGGCGTTTGGGCAGAGCGCCGCGCTGCCCCAGCACCGGGACTTAGCCATCGTGCGGGCAATAGAGAACCGTCGGCCCGTAGCGCAAGTGGCCACAACGGGAATCACGACGCTCATCGCCGCCGATGGCACGGTGCAAGCCGCCCTCGCGCCCGGCAAGCGAGGGATCTTGTTTGTGCATGCTATACTGCCCGAGTGAAACGGCGTAACTGGAGCGGACTATCTGCCCCTCTCTCGGGGCTCTTGCTGGTGCTGGCTTTCCCGAACTTTAACCTCTGGCCGCTCGCCTGGGTGGCACTGGTTCCGTTTTACCTGGCGCTTGTCTGCCCCGCCGGTTGGAGCGGCGGGGCTGGAGAGCGTCGTACCTCCGCTACAAAGGCCGTTCCGGCCATGCAGAAGTTTATGGGCGGCACGCCCTTTGTCGCTTTAGCTCTCAAGCTCTCCCGCTCCAACCGGGGGAGCCACGGCTTCTGGCTGGGCTTTACGATCTTTCTCACGGGCGTCTACTGGATCTCCGAGCTCAATGGCAGCACCCCTGCCGACAAGCTCTTCCCATGGATCGGGCTGGCGGCGATTCAGGGGAGCTTTTTCGCGTGTTTTGCGGCACTAGCGGGCTGGGCCATCCCAAAGCTTCCCGCTCCTGCTCGTCCGTTTGCGTTCGCGGCAGGCTGGGTGACCTTTGAGCTGATTCGTAGCCTCGGCGTCCTCAACTTCCCCTGGATGATCCTCGCCGTCAGCCAAGCCCACGGCGGTGGTACTAATTGGCTCCAGCTCGTGAGTGTTGGCGGGCAGTGGCTGCTCTCGTTTGCGATTGCCTTGGTCAACGGCCTGCTCGCCGAGGCATGGAAAACCAAGCAGTGGAAGCCTGCCTTACTGGCAGGAGCACTCTTTCTTGGGATCGGAATTAGTGGGTTCAACCTAACGCTACAAGGCTATTTCCGCGATAAGTCCACCACCCAGCCTAGGATTACTGTCGCGGCGCTTCAGGGGGGGCGTGAGGCATCCGACGGCGTGCCCGACTATGCGCCACTGACCGAGCAGGCAAAGGCCGATCTGGTAATCTGGCCAGAGGCGGCGGCGGGGCCGCTGGTGGGGGCGGAGTGGCGTAGTCGGTATCTCTCCGAGCTGGCGATTCGGACGAAAACCGACCTGCTGATCGGGGCGGGCGAGGCAAAGCCACACACCAACACCGTCTGGCACATTCGTCCGGATGGGAGTACAGGCGGGCGCTACGACAAACAAGTCCTCGTGCCCGGCGGTGAGTTCTTCCCTCTCTACGAAGTTCTCGGCCCAATCTACTTTCGGTTTGGCGCAACCCCTGAGTGGAACCACGTTCCCGGAAGCAAGCCAGCTGTCTTCACGCTTGCAGGCGGCACGAAAGTCGGGACAATCATCTGCTACGAGAGTGTCCTTCCCTGGGTGGCGCGCCAGGAAGTTCAGCAAGGCGCGGAGTTTCTCGTCCAGCCCACCTCAGACTCCTCGTTTGGAAAGACCGCTGGCCCCTACCAGCACCTGGGAATTGTCATCACGCGCGCCGTTGAGAACCGCCGCTATATTGTCCGCGCCGCTGCAACGGGGGTCTCGGCGATTATCTCTCCGACCGGCCAGATCGTCAATTCCCTCGACTTGAATAAGACCGGTGCCCTCACAGGCGGCGTCCTTCCGCTCACTGAGCGGAGCCTCGCCAGCCAGATCGGGGATTTGGTGGCTTATCTCTGCGCGGCAGGGAGTGTGCTAGCGCTGGCCTACCCCCTAACCCCAGCCGGGCGGGGGAAGCACAATCCCCGGTAAAATAGCACCATGAATCGCGCACTACTGCCTCTTCTATTTCTCCCCCTCCTCCCGTTATCGGGAGGAGGGGGCCGGAGGGAGGAGGGCTCCAAATCCTTCACGCTCCTCCACACCAACGACCAGCACGGGCACTTATTGCCATTCTCCTACCCGAGCCGCGTCTCGCCGAAAGACGCCATTGGGAAGATGCCGCACACAAAAGATATCGGCGGAATAGCGCGGCGAGCGACTTTGGTCAAGAAGATCAAGGCCGAGGCGAAGAACTGCTGGCTGATTGATGCGGGCGACTGTATGGACGGCTCGCCGTTCTCCGTGGAGTTCTTTGCCCAGGCCGACTACGCCGCGATGAACGCCGTGGGCTACGACTTTGGGGTCTTTGGCAACCATGACTTCAACATGACCGTCCCACAGTTTGAGGCGCTGATCAAAACCCCCACGTTCCCGCTGGTACTCGCCAACGTGACCGAGAAAAAAGCCAATAAGCCGATCCTGCCGCCCTATGTGATTAAAGAGTGGGGCGGGCTTAAAGTGGCACTCTTCGGGCTGGTGACGAGCTCCACCAAGACCTACACGGCGGCGAAAGCGGCCTACAAAGTGGACGACCCAGCCACCGTGGCCGCCGCACTGGTGCCTGAGCTACGCAAGCAGGCGGACTTGGTGATTGCCATCACGCACATTGGCCTCGACGAAGACCGGCAGCTCGCGCGTCAAGTTCCGGGCATAGACGTGATTGTCGGGGCGCACTCCCACACCCGCCTGCCAGTGGGCGTAATTGAGAAAGAGACGATCATCCTGCAAGATCACCAGTGGGTCGGGGAGCTGGGGCGGCTGGACTTCACGGCCAAGCGCGATGCGGCGGGCAGGTGGAAGATAGACAAGTTCACCGAGAAGCTGATTCCCATCACCAAAGAAATCCCCGAGGATGCAGCGACCGCAAAAGTGGTGGCGGGCTACTGGGACAAGATCAAAGCCAAGTACGACACCGTGGTTGGAGAGACGACCACGGAGCTAACCGACACCCCTGACCAGGATCTCCAGCCCACCAACTACTACCTGGTCTGTGATGCGATGGCAGAGTCCACGGGTGTAGATTTCTATATCGAGAACCAGGCAGGAGTTCGGGCTGCACTGCTCAAGGGCAAGATTACATTTGGTGATATCGTCTCGCTCGACCCGTTTGACAATGCACTCTACACCTTCAAGATCCAGGGCAGAGATTTGAAGAAACTCCTCGGCACGCTGCGCCCTATTCCCTCGGCCAATCTCAGGTACTCCGTCAAGCAGCGCGGCACCTCGCGCTTTGGCTGGACACTGGTCGGGGCAACACTCAAGGGTAAAGAGCTAGACAACGACACCTACTACTCGGGCGCGACCTCGTCGTATCTCTTCGCCAGCGCGATTCGGCGTGTCGCAATAGATGGTAAAGAAACCGGCACCACCCGCCGCGCCGTGCTTGTCGAGTACCTCAAGAAGCACTCTCCCATCACCGTCAAAGAAGATGGCCGCGTGCGCTTCGACGGCGGAAATCCCTTCCCGGAGGAGGGGAAATAGAGGGCGATGCACAATAGTGGCTTATGAGCAATTGGCCACAGGCTGCCGGGCCTAAGGGGAACTGGCAAACGACGGGTAAGGCACCCGTGTCTTGGAGTGTCGCGGAGGGCAAGGGAGTTGTCTGGAAAACGACGCTTCCCGAGACGGGGCAGAGTGGGATCGCGGTCTGGGGCGACCGGCTGTATCTCACCACCATGGCGGTGCAGACGGCGAGCAATACGAAAAAAGAGGGTGGAGACATTGCCGGGCACTGCGTAGACGCGAAGACCGGAAAGGTTCTCTGGAGCGTGGATCTCAAGGCCGCCGAGCCCAGCCCCTATGCCTACGGCTTCTCAGACTCGTCGTCGCCGACACCGGTCACCGATGGCAAGCGCGTCTGGTTCACCAACTCCAGCGGGCAGATTGCCTGCTGCGAGGCAAGTGATGGGAAAGTGCTCTGGCGGCGGGAGTGGAAGCCGACCACGGGCCGTCCGTTTAACAAGCAGTTCGAGCCGATCTTAGACAACGGAGTTCTCCTCAGCTGCGAGCCCCGCGACCCTGGCGATGGCTTGCGCGAGCGCGACCCGTGGAACTACCTCAAGGGCCTGGACGCCGCGACGGGAAAAGTCCTCTGGGTGGCAGAAGACGCGCTGACGCACTACAACACGCCGGTCTTTGGCAAGCTCAGCGGGGTGCCGTGTGTGCTCCAGGGCCGTGGTGGGCACCACGATGTCCCCGAGAAACCAATAGGTCTCTCGCTAACACGCCTCACCGATGGCAAAACGGTCTGGCGAACCGGGCTAACGGGCAAGGCACTCTACAACATGCACTGGGATGAAAAAGTAGCAGTCTGGATTGATGAAGACAAGTCCGAGCTGACGGTGCTGGAGAGCAAGACGGGGAAGATTCTACGCACCATCGCGCTCGATCTGAGTGTCTCGCTCCACACCTGGGATGGCGGAAAGTATGTCACGGAGACCGAGGTCAATCTGAAGCAGCGCAAGGTAAAAATCTTCCCGGCGTGGTTTACAAACATCATCGTTGACGGCTACTGCTGGTTTCTGTGTTTTTCGAACCCACAGCCCGCCTACGGTCAAGGCCCCACCGGGCCGCTCTACTGCGCGGGCCGCGTGCAGCTAGCATCGGGCAAGGTGGAGTATCTGGAGCTTCCCACCGCACCCGGCGGTATCTACAAAAAGCCCGTCGCCGCCTCGACCGTGAACTCCCAGGGCCGCGACATTGCCCAAGACCCTCGCTCCAAGCGCGATGGCTGGCACTGGGTCTTTATCGGCTCGCCCATCGCCGTGGATGGCAAACTCTACTACACCATGCAAAACGGCGTGACCTACGTACTTAACGGCAAGACAAAAGCCATGGACGAGCGTGCGATTCTCGCGGTCAATGATCTGGGATCACTGGGGCAGACCTGGAGCCTCAACACCCCAACGGCGGTCAATGGCAAGCTCTACCACCGCACCATGAAGGAGCTGATCTGCCTCGGATGAAAAATCCCAACGAAAGCCCGCACGGTAAACGTGGGGCAATGGGGCGTTCCGCCGTTCGCTTCGCTCAGTTTTTACCGACGAGGAATGAGGAGGCGGCGCGAACGCGCCCTATAGCCGGACGTTCACCGTCCTGGCATGTCCGAGCAGGGATTGTGTGCGCTTTTCTCGCCGCAACGCTCACGGCGGCGGCAATTCAGCCTCCAAAACCTCCCCCTTCGCTTGCCGGAGGGGGTGACCGAGGGACGAGGCCGGGGGAGGTGAAACCTCAAGCAAAGCTAGAGTTCAACCGGGACATCCGCCCGATCCTCTCCGACAACTGCTTCTACTGCCACGGCCCGGATGCAGGAAAGAGACAGGCGAATCTCCGGCTTGACCAGCCCAACGCGGCCACAAAGAGCGCGTTGGTTCAGCGTCTCTTTGCCGCGCCCGATGCGGGGCTGATGCCGCCTGCCGAGAGCCATAAGAAACTCACGACGGCGCAGAAAGAGACGCTGAAGCGCTGGGTTGCCGAGGGCGCGGCCTACCAGAAGCACTGGGCCTACGAAGCCCCGGTTAAAGCGCAGATTCCCGCGGGCCAGAGCGCGATAGACTTTCTCATCCAGAAGCGTCTTGCAAGCAAGGGTCTGAAGCCCTCACCGACCGCCAGCCGACGAATCCTCATTCGCCGCCTCTACACCGATCTTCTAGGGCTCCCACCGACACCCGCAGAAGTGGCGGCGTTTGAGCAAGATAGAGCACCCGATGCCTACGCAAAGCTCGTCGAGCGTGTCTTAGCAAGTCCCCACTACGGCGAGCGGATGGCGCAGAGCTGGCTCGATGTGGTGCGCTTCGCCGACACCATTGGCTACCACTCCGACAACCCACGCAATATCTGGCCCTACCGCGACTACGTGATCCAAGCCTTCAACTCCAACAAGCGCTTCGACAGATTTACCCGCGAGCAGCTCGCCGGGGATCTCCTGCCCGATGCCACCCAAGAGACGCGCATCGGCTCCGCGTTTAACCGGCTCTTGCTTACCACGGAGGAAGGCGGTGCCCAGCCCAAGGACTATGAGGCGCGGATGCTCACCGACCGAGTGCGTGCCGTCGGCGCGGTGTGGTTGGGGCAGACCACGGGCTGCGCCAACTGCCACGACCATAAGTTCGACCCCATCACGCAAAAAGACTTCTTCCGCCTCGGGGCCTTCTTCGCCGATATTCAAGAGGGCATCGTGGCAGTCCGTGAGCCAGGAATGCTCGTCACGACGCCAGAGCAAGAGAAGCGGCTAGGGGAGCTAAAAGGCGCGGAGAAGAAAGCCTACGAAGCGACACTCACGCGCTACCTGGTGACGGTGAGTACGGAAAAGAAGCGCACGGTGCGTCTTCTCCCCCGTGGAAACTTCCTCGATGAGACCGGGGAGGCCGTTACGGCGGGGATTCCGGCGTTTTTAGCCTCTCCTCCTAGAGTAACCTCTCCTCCCCAACCCTCCTCTCCCGGGCGCTCGTCCCTCACTGGGAAAGGAGGGAGTCCGCGGGTGGGTAGCCCCTTTCCCAAGGAGGAACGACTGCACGGGAGAGGGGTTGGGGAGAGGTTAAAAACGAGTGCAACCCGTCTAGATCTTGCCAACTGGCTGGTCTCGCGAGAGAACCCTCTGACGGCGCGTACGGTGATGAATAGGCAGTGGAAGCAGCTCTTTGGGAGCGGGATCAGCCGCGTTTTAGACGACCTCGGAGCGCAGGGAGAGCCACCCACCAACCCGGCGCTTCTGGACTGGCTGGCCTGCGAGTTTAGGGACAGTGGTTGGGATATCAAGCACATGGTACGGCTCATGGTGATGAGCAACACCTACAAGCAAGTCTCGATGGCAAGTAAGGCACTCCTCGCCGCCGATCCCGACAACCGAGAGTACGCGCGCCAGAGCCGCTTCCGCCTCGATGCGGAGCTGATCCGCGACAATGCGCTGGCGATCTCGGGGCTCCTGACGACAAAAATCGGTGGGCCAAGTGTGAAACCCTACCAACCCGAGGGCTACTGGGACAACCTGAACTTTCCGCCTCGAAAATATGCCTCGGACACCGGAGAGAGCCAGTACCGACGCGGGCTCTATGTCTGGTGGCAGCGCAGCTTCTTGCACCCGTCTATGCTCGCCTTCGATGCACCCAGCCGCGAGGAGTGCACGGCGGATCGTGGTCGCTCCAATATCCCCCAGCAAGCGCTGGTCTTATTGAATGACCCGACCTACGTGGAGGCTGCCCGTGCGTTTGCCACCCAAGCCCTTCAGCAGCCTGCGGAGATACGTCTCACGTGGGCCTGGCAACGTACCCTCCAGCGCAACCCCGATGCCACCGAGCAGCGCACCGTGCTTGCCTTACTCGAACAGCACCGAGCACGCTACAAAGCCACGCCGAGCGCCGCCGACGAAGTCCTCGCCATCGGGCTGGCTCCGGTGCCAGCCAATACGGATAAGCCCGAGATCGCGGCCTGGACGCTCGTCTGCCGCGTGCTTCTGAATCTCCATGAGACGATAACACGAGAATGAACGAACTAACCCGACGCGCTTTTTTAGGCAAGACCACGCAAGGACTTGGGGCGCTCGCGCTGAGCAGCTTGCTCACTCCTCGTGCCTCGGCCTCCCCTCTCTCCCCTCCTTTCCCGTTATCGGGAGGAGGGGCCGGGGGAGGAGGGTATCACGGAGGAGGGCGTGCCAAGCGTGTGATCTGGCTGACCATGGCGGGGGGGCCGTCGCAGCTGGAGCTTTTTGACCCGAAGCCCAAGCTGGCTCAGCTCCACGGCGCCCCCATGCCCGAGAGTTTCACCAAGGGCCAGCAGCTGGCGCAGCTCCAGGGGCAGAAGCTCCTCTGCTTTGGGCCACAGTTCGCGTTCGCCAAATATGGGAAGCATCAGACGGAGCTCTCGACGCTTCTGCCCCACACGGGAGCGATGATAGACGACATCTGCCTGATCCGCTCCATGACCACCGATGCCATCAACCACGACCCCGCGCACATGTTCATGAACACGGGTAGCCAGATCGCGGGCAGGCCGAGTATGGGCTCGTGGATTACCTACGGGCTGGGGAGCCTTGCCAAAGACCTGCCAGGCTTTGTGGTTCTCACCTCGCTGGGGCCAGGACGCTCGCCGCAGCCCATTGCGGCGCGGCAGTGGAGCAGCGGCTTTTTGCCCAGCAAGTTCCAGGGCGTCCAGCTTCGCAGCAAGGGCGATGCGGTGCTCTATCTCGCTAGCCCCAAAGGCGTGACGCACGAGCAGCAGGGTGCAGATATCGCGGCGATTTCTTCGCTTAATGCCCACCACAATAGCTTCGTGGACGATCCCGAGATCGCCACTCGTATCGCGCAGTACGAGCTTGCCTACCAGATGCAGACCTCGGTGCCGGGGCTGATGGACATCTCGCAAGAAAAACCCGAGACGCTAGAGAGCTACGGCTGCAAGCTCGGTGATGGGAGCTTTGCCAGCAACTGCCTACTCGCCCGGCGCCTCGCCGAGAAAGGTGTGCGCTTTATCCAGCTCTACCACCGCGACTGGGACCACCACAGCCTGCTTCGCGAGGAGCTGCCGCTTCGTGCCAAGGAAGTGGACCAAGCCTGCGCCGCACTGATCAAAGACCTCAAGCAACGCGGGATGTTCGAGGACACACTGATTGTCTGGTCGGGAGAGTTTGGCCGCACCCCGATGTCGCAGAGCAACAAAGGCACCACGGGGCGCGATCATCATAATAAAGCCATGTCGGTCTGGGTGGCGGGTGCTGGAGTTCGCGGCGGGCTGGTCTACGGAGCCACCGACGAGCTGGGCTATGCGGCGCAGGAGAATATCGCCACGGTGCACGATCTGCATGCGACCATGCTGCATCTTCTTGGTATAGATCACAATGCCTTCACCTATAAGTTTCAGGGACTCGATGCCAAGCTCACCGGCGTCGAGGGAGCAAAAATCCTCAAAGATATCCTGACATAAGCCGCTCAAACTAGGGCATACTAGAGTGACTATGCCAGACAATGACCAAGAGGTTGCCCTACCCCTAAGCCGTCGCCAGCTTTTTGCCTGGCTGACGGTGCTCGGGGCAGAAACGGCAAGAGCACAACCGCCCCCCCCCGGCCGGGGCCGGGGGGGGGGGGGGGGGGGGGGGGGGGGGGGGGGGGGGGGGGGGGGGGGGGGGGGGGGGGGGGGG
>NZ_JANNYP010000268.1:0-5644 GCF_031410135.1 Armatimonas sp.
TGCGCTGGAGCGTGGTTGGTGGTGAAGTAATTGCCCGTCTACGCGGTTTCTTTTTTGGCAACGAGTTGGATTCCTTTTTTGCCTTTTGGAGTCGCCGCGTTTTTCAGCCTGCTACCTCACCACTTTTATGACCTGCACCCGTGCGAAAGAGAAGAAAAGCCAAGGTGCCGAGAAGAATCACAGCAAGAATACTGCCCCCCATTCGGAGCTGCTTCTGCTTACGTTCTTGGCGCTCTCGTTCAGGGTTGGGCCAACCTACGGCTTTGTAGGTACTGGCATAGGTGTACATGGCGCTATCGGCAGCACGATTGAGGGTATCTTCAGAGTTTGCCGCGACTTCCATCTTGATGCGCCCAGCTCGTCCCGGTTTCCAGGTGATCGTAACATCGGCAGGCTCACCATCTATCTTGATGATTCCCACAATTTGCCCGTTGGTAAGGTTGTTTTGTGTGACTTTACCAAGACGGCGATACGCGCGCAAGGCTCGCTCGCCTACACGCTCCATATCTCCTTCGACGGATAGTTCTAAGTACCGACTCATTTCTCTCTATTATGACGCAATATTTGGGCCCGTGCTGCGCCAGAGCGAAATTTTTGCGTCAGAAAGTAGCTCCGCTACACTCCAGAGAGGCAGACCGATCACGTTGGAAGGGTCACCTTCGATATGCGTGACAAAAGGCATGGCACCTCCTTGTATACCATAACCTCCGGCTTTGTCGAGTGGCTCCCCGGTGGCGACATAGGCGCGGATCGCGTCTTCAGGTAGATCGGCCATGGTCACGCGGGTCGCAACAACGGTCAGCGCCTCCGCGATGATCTGGCCGGGCTCAGGAACCGTAAGCAGTGCGACTCCGGAGAAAACCGTGTGGGTCTTGCCTGAGAGCGAGCGTAGCATCTGGATAGCATCGTCGGAGTCTACAGGCTTTCCGAGAATGGTGCCATCGGGCGCGACCACATCGGTGTCCACGCCCAATATCCAGCCTGCGTGCCGCTGTGCAACCTCTTGGGCCTTGCTCAGTGCAGCCTGCTGGACATAGACACGACCGTCCGTCAGATAAGCCAGCGACGACTCCTCGAAGCGGCTTACCTCGACGATAAACTCTACCCCGAGCAGGCCCAAGAGCTGTTGCCGACGTGGGGAGGCGGAGGCTAGGATGAGCTTAGCCAGCCGCTTCGCCCTCAGGCTTCTTGCGAGTGCGTGGCGCGGCGGGTTTCTTGGGAGGTGTCTCGGTCGTTTTGGCGGCAGCTGTCTTACGAGCGGGCTTTGGCTTGGCTTCCGCGACAGGTTTTGCCTCCGCCACAGGCACGGGAGCGGGATCGTCGTCTAGCTCTAGCATGGAAAACGGCGATACCTCCGCAGGCTTTTCTGGCTCTGTGACCGTAGTAGGGGCAGGGGCCTCGGTGGGCTCGGTGCTGACCTGCTGCTCTAGCTCACGAACACGGTTTTCCAGTGCCTCGATATCATCGAAATCATCGGGGCCAGTGTCTGGTGCTCCATCGCCTTTATGTGTCGCCTTATTGAAGACATCCGCGACATTGAAGCCCTTAAAGCTCTCACTAAGCTTCTCACGGATGGGACGGCCCTTCTCTTCCATATCGGCAAGAAAGCCTGGTGTGTCTTGGCGAATCTGGCGTACCGAGTCATCTAACTGGCGGGCGGCCTGATCGATAAGATCCACGGCGGCCTTGCCCAGGCCAAAGGTAATATCGGTGACGCGCTCCGCCGTGAGGGGGGGCATTGTCTTTTGCGTCTCAGAAGTGGCTTCCGCCTGTGCTTCAGCTTCCACGGTTGTTGTCTCCTCAGGAGTAGAGTTCACGGTTTCGGGGGTAGATTCGTCGTTCATAGTACTTAGGACAGCATAAACGGGGCTTGGGTTGCGTCTATTAAAGCGGTCCCGCATAAACGTCGCGCTTAAGGATACCCACGTAGGGCAGGTTCCGGTAGCGCTGGTTCCAGTCGAGGCCATAGCCGATCACAAACGCATCTGGGATCGTGAAACCCACGTAGTCGGCTTCGATAGACGCACCGCGCTTGGCGGGCTTGTCCAGAAAGGTGATGATCTTCACCGATGCTGGGGCGCGCTGGCGCAGGTTGCGTAGGACATAGCTCAGGGTCAGGCCCGTGTCAATAATGTCCTCGACAATCACCACATGACGTCCCTCGATAGACTCATCGAGGTCCATGGTGAGGCGTACTTCACCCGTGGAGTTGATGCCGCTGTAGGACGAGACTCCCATCAGATCCAGGGTCAGGGGGAGATCAATGGTGCGCATCAGGTCGGAGAGGAAGGGGAGAGAGCCTTTCATGATCGTCACTAAATGGAGATCGCGTCCAGCATAGTCTTGGGTGAGCTGCGCTCCCAGCTCGCGAACCCGCTGCTGGATCTGCGCCTCACTGTAGAGCACTTCTTGAATATCATCGTGCATCGGATGGGGCATGGGCTCTATTGTACCGCGTGTTTTCGGAGACTTACCGCTAGCAGGCCCACTCCGACGAAGCCCGGCACCCAGAGCCCCATGTTCAGGCAGACACTCGTCCAAAACGCGATACTCAGTAGCCCGCTGGTCATGGCCTCCTTGGGGGCACTCGCCCAATCGGAATTTCGTCCCAGCCATGCCCCGAGCGAGCCGGAGAGTAGCCAGCCCAAGAAGTTAGAGAGAGGCACGGAAAAATACATCCCGCCTGCCTCGTAGCGCCAGAACTCCTGCGCCACTGCGCCCGGATCGAGGCACAAGTCCACTCCGACGAGTAGTGCCCCTGCCAGAAAAATCCGTCCCCGTGAGAGGGTCAGTGCCCAGAGCGCCAGCGGCGTCCACGAGAATGGCACGGTCCACGGCACGGCATCAAAGAGCAACTTCCCGATTTTGGGGCCGTAGGAGAACCGTCCGTAGGGCACGCCCGTCTTCACCGCCACAGTCTCTAAAACCAGCGCGTAGATTCCCAGCAGCACCAGCAAACCCACGCCACGCTTTGCCCCAAGCCAGCGCACGATCGCAGCGTAGCTTGGCCAGGCAAAGACCAGCACAAAGATCGCCGAGACTATTGCCAGCTCGGGGCGGACAGGGAAACGTGCGACAAAAAAACCGCTGATGGCGGCGAAAACAAGCGCAGACGGTAGAATAAGCCGTGACCCCCGCCCGCCTTTGGCAGACAAGCCGCCCTCGATTTTGGATGTATGTCCTTGGCCCGTATGTGGTGGGTCTTGCGGCGCTGAAGTCACCTGCGGTTTTCTCCTCTCCACTTGCTCTGCTCTTTCTTGCGTATTTTCTGCTCCCCGCAAATCTGCTGATCTACGGCATCAACGATATTTTTGACTACGAGACAGATGTTCTTAATGCCAAGAAACGCGGCTACGAGGCATTGGTTCCCCCAGATGCAAGAAAGCCTCTCACGCTTGCCATCGCCTTGACCAACCTGCCGTTCTTTATCGCCGCGTTTTTCCTGCCCCGCCCCGCGCAGCTTGCCCTGCTTGCTTTTGTTGCGCTCTCTGCATTCTACTCCGCGCCTCCCATTCGGGCAAAGGCGAAGCCATTCTTGGACGCGGCATTCAACGCGCTCTATCTGTGCCCTGGCTATGTTGCCTACTTTCTCGCAGGCGGCAGCAACCTCTCGCTCCCGACTCTTTTTGCAGGCTGGGCGTGGGTGATGGCGATGCAGGCCTACTCCGCCGTTCCGGATATCACCGCTGACAAAGAAAGCAAGACATTTACCGTCGCTACCACTCTGGGCTTGCGTGGGACACTGCTCTTTTGCCTCGCGCTCTATGTCACCGCCGCCACACTGGCCTCGGTTACCCTCGGCTGGCTCGCTCTGCCGCTTGGGCTGGTTTATGCCACGCTCATGCTACTCTCGCTCCGTGCAGGGACCGAAGAAGGGGTGATGAAGCTCTACAAAAACTTCCCCCTTCTGAATACCCTGTGCGGAATGGTTCTCTTCTTTGCGGCACTCTTGCCCTTGCGCTAAAGAGAATGTAGCCGAATATCGAAGCCTAAGACACTGCGGATACCGTTGCTCTGCGCACTCTCACACCGGCGTACTGGGGTGACATCGTGCCAGAGCGGCGAGCCCACGTCGGCTTGAAAAAGCCCCTCGCCCGGCTGGAGCGTGTGCTCTAGCAGAATGGTCTTCTGATCGGGCC
Organism: Armatimonas sp.; assembly: GCF_031410135.1. Lineage (GTDB taxonomy): Bacteria > Armatimonadota > Armatimonadia > Armatimonadales > Armatimonadaceae > Armatimonas. The sequence continues at coordinate 4,140 of NZ_JANNYP010000268.1, forward strand.
CAAAAACGCGGCTGGTGCCGCCCGTCACGCCCGTGCGCTCCACCACGAGGGCGGAGACAATGTAGTCCGAGCCGTCCTGGTGGATGCCCTCCGGGGAGTTGGTCGCCGCTTGGCCGGGCCGACAGACCACGCTCATCTGATGAACTGTGAGGGTCAGTGCCCGAGCATCGGGTCGAGCCTCGGCCACCAATTCCGCGACGGCCTCGCGGAGCCGAGCAAAGCCTGCGTTCTCCGCCACGCTTGGCTCCATCGGGGCAAAGAGACGGGGCAGGGCGCGAAGATCGCCCGAGTCCAGCTTGCCCTGCGCAAAGCTCGTTTCGTCGGGAAGGCGCTCCTGCCCCCAGTGAGAGCCGAGGCGCTTCAGCCGAAACCGCGCCATGGCTCGGCGTCGGTAGGGAGCCACGGACTCTAGCGCGGTGCGTTCTTCTGTGGGAAGTCGCGCCAGCAAGTCCTCGATCGCCGTCAGAGTCTCGGTGCCACTCCAGTACGACACCAGAAACTGCTGTAGCCGAGGGTGCTCGTTGGGGAAGGCGGCAAAGAGCCGCCGCACTTGCTCCCGCCGGACATCGTAGGTATCCCAGGGAAGGGGGTAGAACGAGGGGGCAAGCTCCGCCAGAAACCGCGCCCGGTCAATGCCGAACTGCTCTAGCGTGAATACCCGTCGTGGGTACTCTAAAAATCGAGAGTCGCTACCGTGCGACTCCCGAGGAGAGAGGGGTGTAGACAATTTTCATCTTATTCTCCAGGGTCGTCATTACGCCGCTGCGTTGGCGGGCACAACCAACATTGTTATGCCATCTCAATTGTATCATACAAGCCCACCCCCTAAAGGAGGTGGCTCCGACAGAAATAAAGCCCGTGCTGGGCTACTCATTTCCTCAGCCCGGAACGGGCTTTGTTTCCTCTGGTGGTATGGTGTTTACGCCGTGCCGCATCTGTGTAAACGCCTCCAGATCAATCGATCACAGAGGCGCAGGCCATCTCTAAAACTCTACGGAGGCCGTCGTCGCCGCCTAGGGTGCCGTCGTGGAAGAGGCTGCGGGGAGTCGGCTTCCAGTTGTCGCGGCTGGTGTCTTGCGGGGGCTGGGGGATTTTTGTGTAGGTCGGGTCGTACTGGCCGTTGCTGCCGCCCATTTTGTACAAGACGAGGTCCAGCGATGGCACGACATAGAGGCAGAAGCCACCCGCCCCAGACTTCCAGAAGGCGTCTCTTGGTGCACCGGCGACGTGGCCGTCGGCGTTGTGCTCGAACTGGAGGCTAAACGGCGAGTGTGGGTTGTAGGGGAGCATCTTGTTGCAGAGTGCGAGGTACTCTGGCGGGACTATTTGTTTCCCTGCCCACTTGCCACCGCGTGCGAGGCAGTAGGCAAAGCGCACGGCATCGGTGGCGTGGAGCGCGGTGCTGCCCGCGCCGTTGGCATGGGGCATGAGAAAGTCCCCGCGCTGGAGACAGTAGTCCCACGCACCCCAGCCCTGCGGCTTGGCCAGGCGCGTGTCAATGTACT
>NZ_JANNYP010000269.1:0-3740 GCF_031410135.1 Armatimonas sp.
TGCGCTGGAGCGTGGTTGGTGGTGAAGTAATTGCCCGTCTACGCGGTTTCTTTTTTGGCAACGAGTTGGATTCCTTTTTTGCCTTTTGGAGTCGCCGCGTTTTTCAGCCTGCTACCTCACCACTTTTATGACCTGCACCCGCGCCGGTAGACAAAAAGACAGCTTGCACAGATCAGGCTCTTGGGCGCTTCTCTGAGGAGCTGCAGGCAGAGCTTTCGGGCTTTTTGCTTATGAAAAAGCCCGAAGATACTATCAATCATACTATTGCACAAGTCAAAGAGAAAGAACACCGCACCCGCACGGTTCACCCCACCATAGGTATTAAACGGCGAGGAAAGCTCCTGCCCCATTTCTGCATCCAAGCCCATCGAGCGGCTAAAAGATGTCACGTCCACCAGAATGCGACGGCACTCCGGACAGGGCATATCAGCGTTTTCCGACGAAAATCCGAACATGGCTAGAGGCTCTTGAGAATCCCACGGACATAGCCCACGGATTCAGCCAGACCCAGCACGGGCTCTTTGGCATCTTTCTCGTACTCAAAGCCAACATTCCCAGTAAACTTGATGGCGATCAGGGCCCTGAGAATCGAGGCGATGTCTAGCCCACCACGTCCCACTTCAATCGGCTTGCCATTCGGTGCCACCACACTCACATCTTTCAGGTGAATGTCATAAACCCGATCACGGCAGTCCAGAATCGCCTTGGCGGGGTCTTTACCGGCGCGTGCACAGTGGCCCACGTCCACGCAAAGCCCGATGCGCTTGTCAAAGTTTTTTGCGGCATTGTAGGCCTCATAAGGCGTCGGAAAGTTCTTGTCCTCGGGACCGTGGTTGTGGAGCGCGAGCTTGATATCGAACTCCTTGACCAGCTTGTCGAGGATCGGGATCGAGTCCAGGGGCGGGGCACAGACCATGGTTCCAACCCCCGAGGCCTTGGCATACTCAAACGCCACACGCATACTCGCTTCGTCCTTCATACCCACGTTGCCGATGGAGAGGGGCGTGATTCCCGCTGCCGTAAACTTGGCAACAATGGCCTTTAACTCTTCCGGGGTCGCCTTCATCGGCAAGTGAGAGTCCTTGAGCGAGCAGGTCTTGATCGCCAGCCGCTGGAGCACCGTGATCGCAGCATCCGTGGGCAGGTTCCGAAGCGTGTAGGTCGCCACCCCGATATTGAGCGTGTTTGCTTTCATGATTTCAGAGTTCGCGATCATCGCTTTAAATCCCTTCTAGGCTCGTCTTCCTGCTACTTCTTTACGACAACGCGTAACTGAAAAGTCTTTGTGGGGGCAGCTTTTAGCTCAAACAGCCGGATATAGATCATGGCAATAGATCTCTCGCCCACTTTATCGGCCTTAAAGATCGAGAGCTGGGTAGTGGGTGCCCCAGGGGGGCGTGGCGTTTTTGAGGCATCGTTCAGTGAGGTGGTCGAGATCGGAAGAAAAGGGTTCTCGCTTACCACGAAGTACCAGCCGTAGCCGGTACTGGGATTGGTCTCAAGCTGAATGCCAAAAGTCTCGCCCACCTTGAGAGTGACCTCTTTACCACTGTCTTTCGCGGTAAAAATGCGCTGTGGTTTCTTTTGCATGGCCGATTATAACGCATATTACAGTCGGCGTAGGATGCGCCCCGGATGCGCTCCGGTGAGCTGGCTGTTTCGCAGGACGGGAACCCCGTTGACCAGCACATCCGTCAGGCCAACGGGCTTGGACTGCGGGTCTTTGGTCGTGGCGGTGTCGTGGATGGTCTTGGGGTCAAAGAGCACGAGATCGGCTTTCTTGCCGGGGGCGACCTGGCCGCGATCCGCAAAACCAAAACGCTGGGCAGGAAGCGCACTAGCTTTCCGAATGGCTTCTTCGAGCGAGAGCACACGCTCCTCACGGACGTACTTGCCTAAAATTCTCGGGTAGCTCCCCGCGCCGCGTGGGTGCGAGCCGCGCAGGCCACCGTCGGTGCAAAACATGATCTCAGGATGGTGCAGAAACGCGTGCAGGTCGCGCTCCTGCATTGCCGTCACCACCACGCCGACGGCACCGTTGGCGGCTTTCACCATTTCCATTGTCAGTGTCACCGGATCTTTTTTCTGCTCCAGCGCCACCTGTGCCAGGGTTTTCCCCACAAACGCGGGCTGCGGGGCGTAGCCCGTGATCAGGATATTCTTCGCCCCCCCGACCTCCGCAAGCGCCTTCTCCCAGAGCGCGGGCTTGTCCCACTCGCGGGTGGTCAGCAAGACGATAATGCTACTCTGCCAGTAGGTGTAGGGGTAGACATCCGCCGTGATGCTCACCCCGCGCCGCTTGGCCGCGTCCATGCGTGCAAACACTTGCTGCGTCTTGCCCCAGACCGGCGAGGAGCCCAGCTTGATATGCGAAATCTGCGCCGGGACGTGCGCCTCGGTGGCAATCTGGATTAGCTCCTCGAAGCTTTCGAGCGCCCCCTCTTCTTCGTCGCGGACATGGCTGATGTAAAAGCCCGCCAGCTCCGCCAGCGCGATCACTTCTTCGGTCTTGGCGTAGATTCCCGGATCGTACTCTAGGCCGGAGCTTAGGCCCAGCCCTCCGGCACGAACCTCTTGCGCCACCAGCGCCCGGATCTGCCGAATCTCGTCGGGGCGAGCCGCACGTTTGTAGTCGTCGCCCATGACTTTCCCGCGCACCGTGCCATGCCCAATAAAGCTGGCGATATTGAGCGCGGGCGGGGTCTGCTGAAGCTTCTCAAACCACTCGGTGAGCGGGAAGTTATGGCCACCGTCTTGCCCGACAATCGCGGTCGTGATTCCCTGGCGAAGCTGCGTCTCGGCATCGAGGTTGGTGAGGAGTCCCCCATCGGCATGGCTGTGGGTATCGATAAAGCCCGGCGCGACAACCTTGCCGCTGGCCTCGATCACCGAGTCTGCGCCACCCAGACCGGCCCCGACCGCCTTGATAGAGTCGCCCTCCACCAGCACATCGGCGCGGCGCAGCTTGCCACCCGTTCCATCGGCGAGGAGGCCGCCACGAATGAGATAGGACATGGAGGGATTGTACCTGAACGCCCGTACCCACCAGAACCCACCCGCCTTCGCTCGTCCCTCGCTTCGGCACCCTCCCTCTACGAAGGAGGGTTAGGGAGGAGTGTTTTGAGCCAAGAGATTAGCTCCAGTGGGTTGAAAGGCCAAGGTACAAAAACATCAACAGGCAAGGGCGAATCAATCACGGGAGAGACATTTCCTACAGCAATAACCACAAGTTGTCGTCCAAAAGAGAGTGGTTGCTGGCGAATCCAGTGTGCAAGTTCTCGTCCGCTCACAGCAGAAGGTGTCCAAGAAACGATCACAGCATCTACATGAGTCTCTTGGAGAATCTGCCTAGCGGTCTCAGCAAACTCGGTCCGCAGAACCTGATAGCCCGCCTTCCCAAGAGTTTCTTGCAAGAGAAGGCGAGTAACTGGTTTGTCGTCCACAACGAGGATCGTCATGGGAATAGCTCTACGCGGAGCGTTTTAGCTCCATGCCGCGCATGGTTCCGGTGCTGGAGGCGAACTTGTCGGTCTCAAGCCCGAAGCGCTGGAGGACATTGACGAAGAGGTTGGGGAGCGGGTAGTTGCGCTCGCGGTCGAAGGCGAGGTGCTGGCCGTGCTGGAAGCCGCCACCGGCAAAGAGGACGGGAAGGTTGGTCGTGACGTGCGTGTTAGCATTGCCCATGTTGCTTCCGTAGAGCACCATAGTTCGATCCAGCAGGGTCTCGTTGCCTTCTTGGT
>NZ_JANNYP010000270.1:0-5132 GCF_031410135.1 Armatimonas sp.
CCGCGCCTCTTCGTCGTGAGTAGGGACAAGATAGGGAATTGTACTACCATCCCTTGCCCCTAACATCACCACACGCTCGCGAATCTGTGGCACGCCAAAGTTAGCCGTGTTATACAACTCGAAACTGACTTCATAACCAGCATCTCGCAAGTGTGCCAAAATATAGCGAAGCGCCCCACCAGGTTTCTCGTCTTCCAGTGGCGAAGTGCCACTATAATCTCGCTCACTATGCGGGCGATGCTGCATTGGTGTTGAGAGTATCCCTCGGACATTCTCAATCACAATATATTTGGGCCGGAGTTTACCAATCAAATCAATAAAGTGCAGAAACACATTCCCACGCTCATCATTGAGACCGAGTCGTTTTCCCGCCGTAGAAAATGCTTGACAGGGAGGCCCTCCCACAATAGCAAAAAGCTCTTCAGGTTCAATCTTCTGCTCACGCATCAACTGATCTGCTGTTAAATCACGAATATCTCCATCGTAGAGAGAGAGTTTAGGACGATTCTGTCGAATGGTTTGGCAAGCCTTTGGATCGAACTCATTGACTGCCACAGACTCCAAACCTGCCGACTCAAGTCCAGAATCCAGCCCAAGCGCCCCACTGAAAAATCCAAGAAATTTATGCTGCCCCATACTCTTAAAAACGCCCTGCCTCTTTTGCTGTATTATACTTGCTATGCCCCTCGCTGTCACGGCAGAGAATCTCATAGAGATTGCTAAAAATAGCTGCCAAAACCAAGGTTTCAATTGGCCCTCAGATCTCGAAAATCTTCTCCTTTTGTGTTTCGCTGAGCCCGCACTTTTTCCCAAGAAAGGCAAGCTGGATATTAATTTCCTGACAGAAAAAGCGGAGATCGAATCCTATCTGACAAAGTACACTCAGAAGTTCTTCATGGAACGGGAGAGTACTATCCAGTTCAAAAATGTGGCCACCCTCCCCGATCCAGCAGTGGATGAAGTTCTACATTCCTTTGCAAACGTTCCATCAAACGATTTAGATAAGATGAAAGAATATCATCGTTTATCAATGGCCGCAGAAAATCTTATTGGTAGCCTGCTGGAAAGATACATTGCTAGTCGTCTGGATAAATCAGGATGGATCTGGGCATGTGGCGAAACACTACGTGCCGTTGACTTTTTCAAACCTGGTTCACCACCTAGCCTTCTCCAAGTGAAAAATCGTAGCAACTCAGAAAACAGTTCCTCATCAGCGATTCGGATCGGCACAAATATTCAGAAATGGTACAGGATCAATGCCGCAAACGGACAGACGAACTGGGAGGACTTACAAACCAAAACAGGTGTTATCCTAAGCGAGGATGATTTCTACGCATTCATTCGACTCACTGCTAAAGGATAAAATCTAAAGCGGTGGTTCTTTGTCTGTGGTGACGTTTTTAAGCTGGACGGTCAAGATCGTGATTGGGGGAAGGTCGCGGGTGAAGGCACCTTCGATATCAATCTTGCGGCTAGTCTCGATACGACGTGGTAGGCCATCGCCTCCCAGCCAGATCCGGTCACTATTTTCGGTGGTTGTCGGACGGCCTCGGGCACTATCTGTCTTGGTGGTTCGTACCAGCTCGACTCCTTGCAGCGATGTCCCGTCAGGCAGCACGAGGGGCTGGAGCAGGCGCACCGTGTCATAGCCCGCGAGGCTAGGTGGGCCTTCCAAAAGTCCCTGAAGTGGTTCCAGTGCGTTGCGGAGAGTGGCTTGGCGCAGGCTCAGATCCAGGCGAACGCCCTCGCGAAGTGCGACCGTGCGCTTCTTGCCATCGCTCTCGGTTACCACGATCTCAACCCCATTGGCCTTGATCGTCTGGCTGACGGGAAAACTATCGCGGCCCTTGATCTCAATAAGCGCACTGCCGGGACGCTGGAGCCAGAGGTCATAGGTGCCGTTGTAGCCACCGCGTCCCCCGCCACGAGGATCACGGGAGTTGTCCGCACGTTTCAGCTGCTCGGTGGTGACCGTGGCGGCGGCGTGGAGCGTGAAGTAGCGCTGGTGAGCACTCTCCCACTTCTCCAAGAGTGCTAGAGCCGCTGGGTCTACCTGGGTGGGCTGAGGCTCATCCCGGCGCTCAGGCACTTTGAGGGGCACCTCGGTGTAGTTATCCGGGAGGGCTTGGTCGAACGGGGCAGCCGCTTTTGGCGCGGGCCGATAGGTCTCTTTACGGTAGGTGACACGTCCCTCGCGGGTCTCCCACTCTTCCGCGGCGCTGAGGGCGTGGCTTGTAGTAAAGCGATAGCGACGGATTCGAACCGGACGGCCTGCACGAGGGATAAGCGTGTCCGTCTCCAGAACACTCCCATCGGTGTCTTTCCAAAGGCGGCTCTGCATCGCGCGGGGCGGCTCCAGGGTGATCTGTGCGCCTAGGCTCGTTCCTAAGGGATCGAGTCGGGCAGACTGCAAGGCGCGATCCAGCCGAAGCCCCTGGGTTAAGTAGAGACGGGAGAACTCACGAGTGACCTTGGGCTGCTTTGCACTTCCCCGCTCATCGAAGCGCACCGCCAGGAGCGACTCGCCATCGCAGACCGCCCGACGAATCGTGCGCTGGCCGACAAGCCCGTACTCGTAGCTCACCGCGAGCTTCCCTCCCGGCGCGGCGTAGAGTGTCTCCGTCGTGAGCTGGCCAGGCGAGACGCGTCCCCGACTGCTTTGCAACGTGCTCAGAGTGCACTGAAAACTGTAGCCGGGCGCAGCATGGCTAGCATCACGGGCGGCCCAGTAGGCACGGCGGCCAGCCAGCTCCTCAGCAAACGCAATCCGCGTCGGCAGCTTCGGCGTCGCAGGCATCGTGACGAGAGGCGGGGGCGCAGGCTTGGTCTGTCCTAGACCCACGAGAAGAAAAAGAGCGAAGAGTTGCACAAGACCTCCAGACGTTTTTACTTATGAGATTGTTCAAGATAAACAAATTACATATAAAAAATTTATTCACAAACGAATATAAACAGGATCAACACCTTTTTCATTCTCAACATGATAAGTTATTACTGATAAAAAATACACAAACAACCAAGGAAAAGTATAGTAACTACGCCCTTTGAATTTAATAACGCCAAATGCATCCATATATAATGGATCACCTTTCTCAAAATCAATAATCATTCTAAGATCCCGCATATCTATTTTTGCTTTCGCAACAGGCTTATTGAGAGCCTCAACAGAAGTATCTGTAAAAATCGACAAATCTGTTTCCAATAAATATTTTTCAGAGCGTAGTATTTTCTCATCACAAGATAATGGACAGCTCATAAAGGGAATAGAGTATATACGGATTTTCCCACTTTGGTGTTGAAACTTCTTTTCCATAATCAAAACTACCTATGAGGGATTTCCAAGCCCCAAGATCGCGTCGGCGAGCTCTTCAGCGGCGCGGGGGGTGGCAAGTTTCTTGGCTTTCCCACCCATCCCCGCACGCTGCGAGCGGTCGTCCAGCAGGGGTAGGATGGTAGCAAGTAAAGTGGTACCGGAGCACTCGCTCTGCTTGACAATGACCGCCGCCCCCCCCGCGACTAAGCGCTGGGCATTACGGGTCTGCTCATCGCCACTGGTGGGGACAAGCGGAACAAAGACGGCAGGCTTGCCCAGAGCACAGACTTCGGTGACCGTGCCCGCACCCGAGCGGCAGACCAGAAGATTGGCTAGGGCGTAGGCATCTCCAATCTCATCGGTCTGAATAAAGGGGCGGACAGTCCAGCGGCGCTGCTGCTGCGGCGTGAGGGTTGTGTGGTAGGCAAGAAGCGACTCGGCGTCTTTTTCACCGCACTGATGGAGCACCCGCGCTTGCTTAAGAAGCTCGGGCAGCGCCTCTTTGACCGCATTGTTAAGAATCTGGGAGCCCTGTGCCCCACCGGTCACGTAGATACAGGGCAGGCACTCATCGGTGGGATCGAAGCCAAAGCGGCTCACGGCGCTCTCCGTGCGTCCCGCGAAGATCGCCTCGCGCACCGGGTTGCCGGTGACAAAGGCTTTCTTGCGGAGCCCCGGCGGTAGCTCGTCGAGCGCCCCTTCAAAGCTCAGGGCAATACGCTTGGCGTAGCGCCCGTTGATCTTGTTGGCCAGCCCGACCGTAACCGTCTGCTCATGGGTAATAATGGGAATGCGGAGCATGGCAGCGGCGAGCACGGCGGGAACGGAGACATAGCCCCCCGTGGCGAAGACCACATCGGGCTTGAACTCTTTAACAGCCTTGAGTGCCTGGAAAAATCCCTGCGGCACTTTGAGCGCATCGCGCAGGTTAGCCGCCGTGAGCAGCCCAAGCGGGCCTTTCGAGGAGCGCCGTAGCTTCCCACTGGCCACCGCGACAAACTCCAATCCGGCTTCTCGCGCCAGCTTTGCCTCAATGCCCGCCTCACTGCCGACATAGCGAATCACAATCGTCTGATCGCGTTTACGAAGAACCTGGATCACGGCCAGCGCGGGGCTCACGTGTCCGCCGGTTCCTCCACCGGTTACTAAAACTCTCAAGATGTCTTTTCTTCCCGCGTCAGGTTCAAGTGACGCTCGGGCATACCCACTCGAATATCGCTGCCTTTTCCCTCAACATCAGAGAGTTCGAAAAAACTGCTCTCTAAAAACAAGACAAAGGCACGGCGCTCGGAATCGTAGAACGCGTCCATGAGCTGAGTGTCAGGTGGCATGGGCGGCAAGTTATAGTTCTCGCCGCTGGAGATGGTCTGGAGGAGCTGGACGATACGCTCAGGGGGGATAAAGTAGGCTTCCCAGCGAACATCGCCTGCAAGGTGCCGAGGACGTACGGGAGGCAAAGCATCCTCCTCTAGTGCAAAGACCAGCTCATCCCAGCCACCACTCCAGTTACCCCGTGAGAGCCTCACCTGCGCTGGTGAGTAAAAAGCGCTCTCAAGAACCACTAAACACTGTTCAGTTTCGCTGTCGTAGCAGGCATCCACGACACGAACATCGGGGGGGAGTGGCTCGGCTTTCAAGTTGACATCGTGGCGCGACATGAGCTGTAAAAGCTGCATGAGATCGCCCGGTCGAACCCTGAAAAGAGTCCACCGCTTCTCATATACACCGTCTACTTCCTGCCCTATCACGCTCGCCATGATACCACGCGCCTATGGGATAAGATTTGGGTGTGACTCATTTTGGTTGAAGGAGTTGGGGG
>NZ_JANNYP010000271.1:0-2443 GCF_031410135.1 Armatimonas sp.
TGAGCCAAGTGCATTTTGGCTCAGAATACCTCGGATTTTATATGCAATCGCCCTTCCTGCACCCCCCGCTGTGTGGCAACGTGCGACAGCAGCGTGTTACAATCTAAATTGGTAGCCATTTCGGTGGCTTCCTTTCCAAGCGTCGGGGTGAGTTTTCCAGACCGCTCCCCGGCGCTTTTCCCATTTCTGGGCGATTAGTCGGGCAGTGCCCGCCACTAATAGTATACCCAAATAGTGACCATAATCAAACATATGTTCTGCTATTTTATAAATTATTTTTGATCTAATAATACTTATTGATACTAATCTTGCGCCGCTGCGACGGCGGCGGCGTGCGAAGCTGACCGAGCTGCACCCGCGCTGCGTGCCGACCGACGCGCCGCACCCAGCCCACCGGATAGCACAAGCCCTGCCCCGCCGACAGCATGAGAGGGAAAGGCTGATTACACGTTTCCCCTGGGGGACGGAAGGGGGATAGATAAACAAATCAATGTGAACCCAACGGAATCCGTTGTTAATTCCTCTGCGATAGCCTATACTAATGCACAGGAGAAAAAAGCATGAGTACCATCACCGCCGTAAAACCGCAGAATGCCTCGCTTGCACGCGAGGTCACACTACGCCAAGGCCCGTTCTGGCCCTCGTTTGAACAGTTTCGCACGCAGGGAAATACCGCACTCCAAGCCGTGACACCGGGGCAAGTCGGCACCTTAGTGACCAAAAGTGGGCAGTATCGCATCCTCACTGAGAGCGACTTCCAGAGCCTCTACGGCTTGGCACGCGATGTCGAGCGCTTGCGTGGTGGGATGCGAGTTGTGCTTGCCACAGCGAGGGCGGCCCAGCTCCACCCTGATGAGGCCACACTAGAGGCCTTGACAGAGGCCGTGATGCTCATGGGGGATCTGCCGCTCCTTCCCACACGGAGCCAGTTTGAGCCGCTCAAGCCTGAAGGACTAGACCTTGAGGATACTGACGATGACCTTGACCTAGAGAACATTCCTCGCCCCCTTGTAGCTGAGGAGCGGCGATGAGCCTTGTCGAGCTGGAGCGCTCTTTACAGGAGCTTTCCCATGGCGACGAGGCACTCAAAACGGTTCAAGCGTTCGCGCAAGGTCTGAGCCGCAACGAGCGGGTTCAGCTCTTTAATGCCTCGGGGGCCTTGGTATGCTTTCCCATACACTACGAAGCTGCCGTGGCACAGGGAGTGATTGCGGACACCGAAGATGAGTTTGTTCTGCTACAAGGCGATGTTATTCGCACCGATGCCGCCTATCTCCTCGGAGAGCGCCTTGTGGGCAGGAGCTATGCCATCGCGAACTCGACCTGTGACCTCGTTCCGGGGCGTCGTGAGTATGCTCTCCTGCTGCCGCTTCATCCCATCCTACGCACCGAGCCGTCCGCGAAAGCGCAGCTAGGCGAGCTGCTCAGCTTCCGATCGAACCGCCGCATGTACCTTCCTCCGCTTCCGGGCGATAGCCCTGATGTGGTGGGCAATGCGATTGTCTTCGATGGCGTGGTAGGAGCCCGAATGGAAGATGCTATTTTGGCAGAGCGTGTTGCCTCCTTAAGTTTGGTAGGTTGGCGCATCTTTGGCTCCCACCTACGCGGTGTCCTGACCCGAGCAGGGGAGAGTGAAGCTACCCTGCGCCGAGCATTTACCAAAAGTAGTTGATCCGCTTAAACTTATCCGGTGCTGTGCTCTAAACCATACCCTTGACAGGCAAACGTTTGTGTGGTAATCTCGTATCTATGGCAGCGAACCACGAGCAAGGTTCGCTGCCTTCGTCTTTGTGGTTCCTGCCTTCCCCGAACTAGGGGACACAAACAAGGAGAACCACACCTCATGAAAGCGAAACTTAACAGCCTCCTCGACGACGTTTCCGGCAAGTTCGGTGACAACGTCTTCGCCCGCAACCCCAGCGGCCTCTACCTTCGTAAGAACACTGTTCCTGAGCAACCCAACTCGGAGCGCCAGATGAATGTTCGCGACCGCTTCAGTATCTTTGCTGCCCGCTGGAGCACGATCACTGAGGAGCAGCGCGTCGGATGGAACAGCCTCGCGGGACAGATCACCAAGACGGGTAAGTACGGGGACCTCTACAACCCTACGGGACATCGGCTCTACATCGCGCTTAACGCCACACGCGGAGAATTTGCTCTCCCCGAGCTGGATGATGCACCGCTGGCCATCGAACCGACTGTTCCCGTCGCCGACTTCGTGCCCACACTCAATGTCACCTTAGCAGGTGAGCTAGAGCTCAAGCTGGGAGCTGCTGCCACTGCGCTTGCTTCCAAGCTGCTTATCTTCGCTACGGAGCCGATGTCAGCGGGCCGGAGTGTCATCCCCGATGCCAGCTTCCGGCTCGTCATCACGGCAGACACAGGCGACCTGCTCAATGCGGATCTGGGCGATGCCTACGAGAGCAAGTTCGGCGTTCCGGCA
>NZ_JANNYP010000272.1:0-3801 GCF_031410135.1 Armatimonas sp.
TCCGAGTCGGTCGCTCCGCCTGCGGTTCCGTCCGTGCCTGCTGCCTGGCTGTTGGTGGCATTGGTGAGGTTGGCCAGGTAGGAGCCTCCACCCTCGCCCGCAACGCTTGTACCTAAGCCTCCATCGCCTCCACTGCCTCCAAAGCCTCCTGTGCCTCCTGTGCCTCCGTTGCCTCCTGTGCCTCCCGTTCCTCCTGTGCCGCCGCCGCCAAAGGTGCCGCTACTGCTACTAGACGCTCCACCGCCTCCTACCAGGAAGGTGAGGGTCTCGCCGGGGACGACGGCGAAGATGCCGGTGACGAACGCGCCGCCCCCGCCCGTGCCGCCGCCCGCTGCGCCCCAGAGCTTGACGGTTAGCTCCGTGATGCCGCTGGGCACCACAAAGGTCTGGTTGGCTCCGGTATAGCTAAATGCCTGGGTGATGCTCTGGGCACGTGCGGTGCCGGTCGTGAAGGTGAGTGCCGCGAGGGTAAAGGCAGTAAGCGTGGCGAGAGGGCGAGGAGAGCTGAGTTTCATAACGTTGTCGTTTCTTTTTAGTGCGAGCCTAAGGGGAGGCGAGTGTTGCTGACTTATGCCTTAGGTTATATCCGGCAGGTCTGTACAAATTCCATACAAAACAGTAAAGAAGAACCTCTCCTCCGCCTCGTTCCTCGGCACCTCCTCTCCCGGGCGCTCCTTCGTCGCTGGGAAAGGAGGGAGCCCGAGGGTGGATAAGCCCCTTTCCCAGTGAGGTCCGAACGCCCGGGAGAGGGGTTGGGGAGAGGTTATTCGGGGGTTGGGGAGAGGTTTTATATAGCATCCTGTACAATGGGCAAGAATGAAGCAATCTCTGTGACAACCCGATGCGAGGTGCGAGTTCTTGGGCAGCTTGCCGTCACTTTCGCCGACGGGCATGAGCCGGTGACGAAGTTTCGGACGAAGAAGTCTGCTCAGCTCTTGGCCTACCTCGCGCTCCATGCGGGCAAGGCACACGCGCGTGAGTTTCTCCAGGCGAGCATTCAAGAGCGGCTTGGCGACGGGCGCTTCCGCTCCCTCTGGCAGCAAGGCAGCGCTCTCTCCATGACCGAGGCCGTCGCGCTCGCGCTGGCATAAACCCAAAGTTTAGCGGGTTTATGTTTCGCCTCACTGCGGTACAATCTAGCCTGTGAGTTTGCTGATTCCCCTAATTACTTCGGACGATCCCGCGATTCGGGACACCTCTCTGGACACGCTGTGTGCCTCGCTGGACATTGCTGGTTTGCAAGCCGAGTGCGTGGCGCTGGAGCGCTTTCGGCATGAGAGTGAGAGCCTCTATCAGCGCGTTCGGGCGTGCTTCTTTCTCTACGCGATCCATCGCTTTCATCTGCCGACACGCGAGGGCTTTGCGGTGGGCGGGCACCTGCCGTACTCTGGCTATGTCTGCTTGCTGGAGCGGCGCTTTGAGGAGGCGATTGCGGCGTTTCGCAATTCCGAGGCGGCGCAGGGCTCTAGCGATGCGCTCTCCAGCGCCTTGGCAGCAGCCTACCACCGGGTTGCCTTCCAGATTCTCGCCGACCAGGTGCGTAGCTCGGTGCGCTCGGTGCGAGGCAACCAGTGGATGTTCACGGCCAATCACCCGGCGGAGCTACTTCTGCGTGTCCGGCCCGAGCTGACCACACCCGGCCCCGAGGGCGCTCTGCCGATCCTGCGGGAGCAGACTCCGGTGCGCATGGACCTGACGCACTCGGGCTGGAGCGATATTTTCTTTCTGGGGATGGACTACCCCGAGGGCGCACGCGTTCTCAATGTCTCGATTGATCTGGCGGTGCATGGCCGCGACGACACGCCCCGCCCGCCGGTGGAAGCCTATTTCCGTGTGCTAGATGAGCCAGTGCTGCGCCTTGCGAGCGTGGATCTCGGGGCCAGCGTGGAGATCACGGACTTAGATGAGGTCTTTAACTTCGGCAAGGACTACTTAGGACTACTGAAGGCGGGTCTGATCGCCTCGGGCGTGGTGCCGCCGGGGATGGAGGGCTCGGGGACGAAGCTCACGGACTTGCTGGAGCGCCTGGTGGGACCGGGGCATGGCATCGAGCTGGTCTCCAGTGTCAATGGGATTCCCAAGGGGAGCCGCCTCGCCGTCTCGACCAACCTACTGGCTGCGCTGATCTCGGCCTGTATGCGTGCCACGGGCCAAACTCGAACGCTTACCGGCGAGCTGCTCGAAGACGAGCGCCGCTTAGTCGCAGCGCGCGCGATTTTGGGCGAGTGGCTCGGTGGCTCGGGCGGTGGCTGGCAGGACAGTGGGGGAGTCTGGCCGGGCATTAAAGTGATCATGGGCCAGCTCGCCGAGACGGGCGACCCGGAGTTTGGGATCAGCCGGGGGCGCTTGCTCCCCAGCCACACGCTCCTTCCGGCCAGCGACGAGACGCGGCAGGCGCTGCAAGACTCGCTGGTCTTGGTGCACGGTGGGCTCGCACAGAACGTCGGGCCGATCTTGGAGATGGTGACGGAGAAGTACCTGCTGCGTGGCGCGGCGGAGTGGGAGGCGCGTTTAGAGGCGCAGCGCTTCCTAGACGCCATCGTCGGCCATCTAGGCACGGGTAATATCCGCGCGATTGGCAAGCTCACGACCGAGAACTTCTACGGTCCGATCCAGACCATTATCCCGTGGGCGAGCAATCTCTACACCGAGAGCCTGATTGAGGGAATGCGACAAAAATTCGGTGATGAGTTCTGGGG
The DNA here is from genome assembly GCF_031410135.1 of Armatimonas sp. GTDB lineage: Bacteria > Armatimonadota > Armatimonadia > Armatimonadales > Armatimonadaceae > Armatimonas. The sequence continues at coordinate 2,700 of NZ_JANNYP010000272.1, forward strand.
GTTCTGGATGCTGGGTGGCATGGCGGGCGGCGGCATGGGCTTCATGGTGGCACCAAGCCGAAAGTCCGAGGCGCAGAGCTTCCTTCAGACCCTCATGTCGGAGCAAAAAGTTCGTCTGCAGAGTGCCCTGCCGTTTGCGATGGAGCCCGTGGTCTACGACTTTGCCATCAATGACCAGGGCACGATGGGGGAGCTTCTCCCTGGCGAGAGTGCGCCTCTGCCTGCGTCTTACTACGAGCAGACACTTCCAAACTTAGTCCGCCGCGACTCGCGCTCCCTCACGCCTGCCTTGCGCGGTGAACTGCTGGCCATTCGCAGTGCCGCACAAACCCGCCCCGAGCTGGCGAATCTCCCGCTGACGCTTTTTGACCAGCTCTTGCCGACGGCGGTGGTAGAAGACAAGGCCAACTCGCTCACGCAGCTTCTGGCACAGAACGGCTTTGACTCGGTGGAGCACGAGCAGATCCGGCTGGATCTCACCCACGGGCGCATCGGGCTCTCGCAGAATCGCCTGCCCGTACACGCGACCATACGCGATGTCGAGCCCGGCGATGTGCTGGAGCGGGGCGATCATGCGGCGCTGGGCCAAGAGGCGATTGCCAATGGGGAAGTGGCAGTGATTACGCTTGCGGCGGGCGTGGGGAGCCGCTGGACCCAGGGCGCGGGCGTCGTGAAGTCGCTCCATCCCTTTGCACAGCTCGGCGAGAAGCACCGCACGTTTATCGAGATTCATTTAGCCAAGAGCCGCAAGATTAGCCGCGCGTTTGGAGCCGCGATTCCGCATGTCTTCACGACGAGCTACTTAACCCACGCCGCTACGGAAGCGTTCCTAAAGAGCGAGGGCAACTACGGCTACGATGGCCCCGTGGCGCTCTCGCCTGGTCAGTCCATTGGTCTGCGACTCGTGCCGATGGTGCGAGATCTGCGCTTCCACTGGGAGGAGACCATGCAACAAGTGCTCGATGTCCAGCAGCAGAAAGTCCGTGAGTCCGTGCGGGCGGCATTGATTAACTGGGCACAGAGCAAGGGCGAGGGCAGTGACTACACCGACAACCTTCCCGGTCAGTGTCTGCACCCGGTGGGCCACTGGTACGAAGTCCCC
>NZ_JANNYP010000273.1:0-1050 GCF_031410135.1 Armatimonas sp.
CGGCCCGTCTTGGTAAACGACTCCCAGGAGCGGTCGATGTCATTCGACGAGCGCGAGGCGTGGATCAGGCCCAGCGACGGCCAGATCGGGTGGTTGCAGCCGAGGATCACGCTGCCCTTGCCCGCACCCCGGAGAATGGCCTCCATCCCGCGCCGATACGCCTCGATACGAGTGGCATTTTTGTCGAAGTGGTGGCCGCCGTGGATCGCGCCCCAGTAGTTGGCGTCGAGCTTGAAGTACGTCACGCCCCACTCGCGGTTGAGCGTCCGAAAGAGATCTTCGAGGTGTTTCTGGACCGCAGGGTGGGTGCCGTCCAGACAATACCACGGCCCCATGCGCCAGCCACCAAAGCCGATCTTGTTGGAGGGAAGGGGAGCGCCAGTCTCATCTTTCACGAACCAGTCTGGGTGCTGCGCAAAGAGGCTCGACAGCCCGTCGGCGATAAACGGGGCGACCCAGAGCGCGGGCTCAAAGCCCTTTTGCGCGATTGCCTTGAGAACAGTCTGGACGGAGCCGCCAAAGGCGTTCCCCGTGTCGAGCCAGTCGCCCATGTGCGGCTGGTAGCCATCGTCGATCTGGATGTAGCGCAGGGATGGGAGGTTTTTCGCGGCCCACTCTAGGTTGTCGTAGATGTTTTTGTCCGTGACCTCGGGGCCGAAGCAGTACCAGGAGCACCAGCCAGTTGGGACGGGGCTGTGTGTGAGTTTGGGGTGGTGCTTGGCGATGGAGTGAGTAAGTTTGTCTAAAAGCGCCTCGCGGTCATTTCCCGTGGCGAGGAGGAACTCTTCTAGCTCCCAGCGCTCACCAGCCGCAATGGTCTTGTTCTCCGTGTCGAGCGAGATGCGCAGGCGGGTGGAGTCGAAGCTAAAGCGCCCGATAAAGCGCTTGCACGACGTAAAGCCTAGCAAGACGCGCTCTTGGTTTTCTGGGGCGAGCATGAGCATCCCGTAGCTCGTGCGTAGGCCCTCGGGTTCAGGGATTTTGTAGTGCGTGCGGTCTGGGTAGTAGCCCACATCGGTGGGGCTTTCGAGTGTGCCCGCCAGCTGGCTG
>NZ_JANNYP010000274.1:0-4493 GCF_031410135.1 Armatimonas sp.
GTGAAGAGTTTATGGATGGGACTTCGTCGTTTGGATGGTATGGAGGAGGGCTGGCAAATGGCTTTTTCAGCGATGTCAGCCCTATCAGCAAAAGATATGGGACAAGATTAGGGTTGGAGCGGGGGGACTCACGAGCCTTCGGCTGCAAAGGCCGTTCCGGCCATAAAGATATATTCAGTATGGACGGCACGTCCTTCGTAGCGGAGGCACGATGCTCTCCAGCCTCGGCTCTCCAACGGGCGGGGCCTACACCCGTCGCCCGATCCGTGCCCCCTGGTACGTTGCCGCCTCGACGGTTTGGGGGAGATTCGCATCGCCAATCGTGTAGAGCTCGACGCCACTCTCCCGAAGCGCGTGGGTGAGGGCATTGTCGGGAGTGGAGCCAATTGTAGCGACAATGGCCTCAATGTCTTCTAAAACTAGCTCCTCGGCGGTATCGGTGTGCCGGAGCGTGATGGGGCACTGCTCCACCAGCTCGTAGCCAGGGTGGAACGTGACGCCGCGCTGGCGGAAGTGCTGCAGAAATTCGTCGAGGAGCATCGTGTCGCCCGTGCCGCGCACCGACGGTAGCGCGGTGACGAACACCACTTCTTTTCCCTGTGCCGAGAGAAAGTCACAGGCTGTGAGGGCGCGGTTGGAGCCTTCACGGTCGAAGATCAGGACACGCTTGGCACTGCCGACGGCTCCTTGGAGCGCTTCGGTAACCGTCAGAGTCTCGGGGAACCGCACAGGCCGCGAGCCAGTGGCGACGATCACGCAGTCGGGGTGGAGGGCGAGGATGCTCTCAGGGGTGGCGTTGGTATTGAGCCGCACGTCCAGCTTGCTCGCTTGGCGCTGGTAGTACTCGGCGATGCGGCCCCAAGGTTTGCGGAGCGGCGATGAGGCGGCGATCAGCACCTGACCACCAACCTGCCCAGATTTTTCGAGAACGATCACCTCATGGCCGCGGGTGTGTGCGGTGAGCGCGGCTTCCATCCCCGCTGGCCCTGCGCCAACCACCACAACACGCTTCTTTTTCTCCGCCGGGATCAGCTCCGACCAGCCCGAAATCGCCTCGCGGCTTGTGAGCGGGTTGTAGACGCAGGTCATGCGATCCATCGCGCCATGGCAAGACTGGAGGCAGCGCGTGCAGTAGCGGATGTCATCGAGCCTGCCCTCCTGGGCTTTCTTGGCATGGTGCGGGTCGCAGATATGGGCCTTGGTCATGCAGACCGCATCCAGCCAGCCAGCCGCCAGCGCGTCTTCGGCCTGCTGCGCGGTGACGATACGCCCGGCGTGCAAGAGCGGGAGTTTCGTCATTTTCCGCAATTCTGCCGCTAACGGGAGCCACTCGCCCTCGGGCCGTGGCGTGGGGCCGTGATGAAAGCGTGCATCGCCGCCCGTCGTGATCACGTAGTCCACTAACCCATCGGCCTCCAAGCGCTGAACCAGCCCACGGTAGACCTCCGGCGTGTTGCCGCGCTGCTCCATGTCATCAAGCTTGACCCGCACGCCCAGCGGCAGGCTCTCGCCAATCGCTTGCCGCATCGCCATCAGTGTCTCGCGTAGAAACCGCTCGCCGCCGGCAAAGCCGCCGTACTCGTCGGTACGTGTATTCCACATCGGGTTGAGCATCTGGGAGTGCAAAAACGACTCATGGGCGTGGAGCTCCAGGCCGTCCACCCCGCCCTCCGCCGCACGCCGCGCCGCGACCCCGTGCGCCGCAATCAGCTCCTGAAGCTCGGGAATCGTCGGCACCTTACGCGGCGCACTCTTGCCGCGTGGCCCGGTGGGGGGCGTGCTGGGAATCGGACCAAAGATCGGGACTCCGGGCAGGGGGTGAAATCCGGGGTGGCAGAGCTGGGCAAAGACCTTCATCCCATGCCGGTGCCCTGCTGCGGCCAGTGCAGCGTAGCGTGGGATGATCGCATCGGAGAGATTTTCCATCCACCCTGAGCCGGGCATCGGTGAGGTCGCTCCAATAACAAACAGCCCCACACCGCCCTTGGCGCGCTCCTCGATATAGCTCTCAAACGCCGCGGAGGGCAGGCCGCCGTCCACCCACCAACCCGCAAAATGTCCACTAATAACAACCCGGTTCTTCATCGTAGCGCCCCGAACGCTCCAGGGCGAGAAGAGAAGGGGAAAGGCTGTCTGGCTCATACGCGCATTTTACCTGCCAAATCAGTACGCAGGGTAAAATACGTGTATGCTCGCTCCGCTTCTCTGTCTCGTCGCTCTCGCTCCCCTTCAGGCCCCCGCTTCGATCAGGGCGCGGCTGGAGAAAACGCTCTCTGCTCAGGCTCTAAGGCCTGGATTGGTCGGAGTGCGTGTGGTCTCCCTGGACACGGGCAAGCTTCTTTTTGAGCGCAACTCCGACAAGTCTCTGATGCCTGCCTCGAACATGAAGATCGTGACGTGTGCGGCGACGCTGGCGCTACTGGGGCCGAGCTTTACCTACACCACGGGCGTGTATGCCGTCGGGGATGATCTGATCTTGAAGGGAAGCGGCGATCCGTCACTGGACTTTGCACGGCTACAAAAACTCGCGGAGGCCGTGAAAGCGGCGGGCGTGACGGAGCTTAAGGGCAAGCTTCTCTACGACGCGTCGGTGTTTGACGCAGAGGTTCTGGGGGAGGGCTGGCAGTGGGACGACGAGGAGTTCTCCTTCTCGGCGCAGGTCTCTGGTCTGAGCTGCGATGAAAACGTGGCAGTGGTGATCGTCAAGCCGGGCGCGGTGGGAGAAGCGCCGCTGGTGGAGGCGACGCCGTATTTCACGATTGAGAACAAGGCCACCACCGTTGACGGGAAAGAGCAGGCTCTCTCCATTGGCCGAAAGCGTGGGCAAAATACCGTGGTGATTACGGGAAAGATCGGGGAGAAAGCAGATGCGAAGCGTACGGCGCTCACGGTGGAAGACCCAGCGCGTTTCGCCGCATTGCGTTTTGCCGAGGCGCTTCGTACGGCGGGAGTAACGGTTCCCGAAGACGTCGTTTTAGAGTCCGGGAAAGTGCCCGAGGGCGTGACTGCACTGACCGTAACCGTCTCTAAGCCTCTCTCACAGCTCGCGGCGGACTTCATGAAGCCCTCCGACAACCTCTTTGGTGAGTGTTTTTTGAAGACACTGGGGGCGATCAAGGGGAAAGCAGGCTCGACGGCGGAGGGCGCGAAAGTCGTTCGTGAGTGGCTCAAGTCCCGCAGTATTCCTATCACGGGCTTCTACCAGGCCGATGGCTCTGGGCTCTCGCGCATGAACTTGGTCACGGCGCAGCTCTTGATGGGCATCCTGCGAGATCGGGCTGGGGATGCAAATTTCCGCGCGGCCATGCCGATCGGGGGCGTGGATGGGACGCTCAAGAACCGCTTTAAGAACACATCCGCACAAAACAACGTCCGTGCTAAGACCGGAACGCTCACCGGGGCATCGTCGCTCTCGGGCTACGTGACGAGCAAAGCAGGCGAGCGGCTTGTCTTTTCGATCCTCATGAACCACTACGACCGGGAAGCGGGAGCTAGCACGGCGCGCGCCCTGCAAGATGCGCTTGTGCTCACGCTATTAGACCTGCCTCGCAAACGCTGACCATTAAGACGGGGCCTGTGCTAAAATGGTCTATGCGTCTTTTCCTCGTTTTCTTGCTCCTGTTGGCTTCCTCACTCTGTCGCGCCGACGATGCGCCGGGCCACTCCAAACACGGGTCTGCGTTTGACTCGGGCATGCGGACAAAGCCCTGGGTCATCAAGGGCATCGGCGACACCCCGTTTCCCATCACAACCAAGAACTCAGAAGCCCAAAAGTGGTTCAACCAGGGCAATGCACTGCTCCACTCCTTCTGGTTTGAGGAAGCCGAACGCTCTTTTCGCTGGTGCCACAAGCTCGACCCCGACAACGCCATGGTCTACTGGAGTCTAGCGCGCTGTGGCTTTAACTGGTTCACGATCGGTGCACCTAACTACGACGACAAGAACTTCGACCGATCCAAGGTATTTCTCAGCGAGGCGGTTCGGCGCAAGAGCAAAGTCACCGAGCGTGAGCGTATGTACATCGAGGCCTGGGAGAAAGCCTACGCACCGCAGGAGAAGAACCGCGCCAAGACGATGGTTGCCGCGCTTCAGCAAATCGTGATTCGGTTCCCCGACGACATGGAGGCAAAGAGCCTTCTGGCCCTCTACAACATTGGCCAGGGAAGCGCGTTTGCCAATGAGCTGCTCATCCAGCAGGTTCTTGCCAAGAGTCCGATGCATCCGGGGGCGCACCACGCCAGTATCCACAACTGGGATGGCGTCTCTTCCGACCAAGCGATAAAGAGCTGCGAGCTGTACGGCAAGTCGGCCCCCGACATCGGGCACGCGATGCACATGCCCGGCCATATCTACAGCAAGATCGGCATGTGGCACGAGGCCGCCATTGCGATGGACTCCGCAACCCGAACCGAGCTACGGTACATGAACGACCGACTGGCACTGCCCTTTGAGACGTGGAACTACCCGCACAACCGCAACTACCTCTGCTACAT
>NZ_JANNYP010000275.1:0-2694 GCF_031410135.1 Armatimonas sp.
GCCGCACACCAAGTTCGTCGGGTACACGCAGACCTCTGAGCAGACGCAGATTGTTGGGATCCTCCAGAACGGCAAGCCGCTTCAGGAGCTTAAAGAGGGCGAGGAGGCGGAACTAATTCTCGCTGCGTCTCCGTTCTACGCTGAGAGCGGCGGCCAAGTCGGCGATACGGGGACGATTGACTTCGACCAGGAGCGCGGCGCGGGCGTTGTGTACTCGTCGTCGTTTGCTGTTAGCACTACTCTGAAGCGCGATGGGCTCTGGTTCCACCACGGGAAGGTGGCATCGGGGGCGCTGACGCTCAACGTCGATGTAACGGCACGAGTGGACATGGTGCGGCGTGCGGCGATCCTGCGCAACCACACGGCAACGCACTTGTTGCATAAAGCTCTGCGCTCGCAACTCGGAACGCATGTGGCGCAGAAAGGCTCGCTGGTCGCCCCCGACCGCCTGCGCTTCGATTTTTCCCATAACGCCGCCCTCACCGACGACGAGCTTGCTAGTATCGAGGCCGAGGTAAACACAGCGATCTACGCAGGCTATGGCGTAGAGACGGTCGAGACCAGCCAGGACGATGCCCGAGAGCGCGGTGCGATGATGCTCTTTGGCGAGAAATACGGCGATGTCGTGCGTATGGTAAGCGTTGGTGGAAAATACTCCGTGGAGCTTTGTGGCGGAACCCATGTCAAGAACACCAATGAGATTGGGCTCTTTAAGCTCCTCTCGGAGGGAAGTGCGGCGGCGGGCGTTCGGCGTATCGAGGCCGTGACGGGTGAAGGGGCGCTTGCCTATCTCAATGCCAAGCTCGCCACGCTGGCAAGCGCAGGCGCAATTCTCTCCGTCAAGCCCGATGCCGTCCCCGAGGCCATTGAGCGCTTACAAGCGCACGCCAAAGAACTCCAGCACGAGCTAAAGTCCCTCAAGTCCGCCGCCGCAGGCTCCCTCGCCGACACGCTGCTGGCCGAAGCAAGCGAGAAAGATGGCTACAAGGTCGTGATCGCCTCGGTCGAGACCGACGACGTGAGCAAGCTGGCCGATGAGCTGGTCGGGCGCATCGGCGCGGGCGTGGTCGTGCTTGGTGCCGTCTCGGGCGAGAAACTGGTCTTTGTCGCCAAGGCCACGAAAGATGCCGTTGCCAAGGGAGTCCACTGCGGCAATCTCGTCAAAGCGGCTGCCCAAGCATCCGGCGGCGGCGGCGGTGGTCGCCCCGACTTCGCCCAAGCCGGGGGCCGCGATGCCAGCAAGCTCAGCGAGGCGCTGGACGCCGCGCGTGCGGCGCTGGGGTAGGGTGTGCCATCTCCCCGCACTCGTACCTCGCGCGACCCTCTTCCCCTACCACTCGTACCTCGCTGGGAAGAGGGTGAACAGCCCCTCTTCCCGCGACGAAGGAGCAATAGGGGAAGAGGGGAGGCGAGGAACGAGCCGGGGAGATGGCCGCGAAGCGGGGGGAGATGGCTCTTCCTTCTCCTCTTCCTTCTCTGCCCTCTCGCACAAGCACAACCCCCGCTCGTGGTCTCGTCGCCGCCCGACATCACTTCCCTGAACCTCAAAGGCGCGTTTGGCTACGTCCACACGGCGACCGGAAAGCTTCCTGATCCCTCAACCGAGCCCCTCGAAACCCTAATTTCGCGTGCCGAGCGCGGCAATATTCGCCTCGCGGTGATCGGGGAGCCGCTGAATGGCCTTCCCAAGATTCGCCGTCTGCGCTTGCTGGAAAAAGGCACTGCAAGCGGGAGTGCGGTTACCTCGCCTTCCACACGCACGCTTGGGTTAGTGACAGTAGCGGATTTGATGGGCGAGGGCCGCCCGGTTGAGGTTATCCGTGGTGGGTTGGGACTGATTCGCTACCTGGGGGACTGGTTTGAAGCGACGGAAGAGGCGAAAGTTCCCGTTCTTGTGCTCTGGGGGAGCTTGGCGGGGCTTGGGCTGGCGCTTGGAATCGGGGCGTTGCGTAAACCAAAGCTTGTGAAGGCGGCGCGGAGTGCCTTGGCGGTAGCGACAGCAGGGACACTGGCGCTCTTGCCCGCAGGACTGGCTCCCTCGGCGACGGCACAGATTGCGATGTTCTTTTTGGCTACGCTGGTCATCGCCGCCTTTTCCCGCCCGGGGAAGCGCCCCTCGGCAGTGACAGATATTCTCCAGCTCTTTGGGGTATTGGTCGTGCTCGATACGATCTTTGGCTGGGGGATGGTCGCTCACTCAGCCCTCTCGGGCTACTACGATTCGGGGATTCGGTTCTATGGGATTGGCAACGAGTACATCGGCTTGCTGATCGGGGCGGCGCTGATGAGTGTGCCAAAGCGCTTTCTGGGCTTCGTGGGCGCGGGAATTGTGCTACTGCTGGGCTTGCCGATGCTGGGGGCCAATGCGGGAGGCGCGATGGCGGCGTGTGTGGCGTTTTTCCCACCGAGCAAAAAATTCTGGTGGCGGGGGGGGCTGCCATTTGTGGTGGTCGCAGCGCTGGCGGGGCTGGATCGGCTGATGCCGGGCGCGGCGCAGTCGCATATTGGGCAGGCAGCAGGGAAAGGAGCGAGCGCGTGGGGGGAGATTATCCTGCGCAAACTCGCCATGAACGCGCGGCTGACTGTGGCCGGGCCGACGCTGATTGCGATCTTGGTGGCGCTCGTCAGTGGCTGGCAGCTCAAGAGACTCTTTGGAAAGCTGGATGCGGAGCTTCAGGGGCGAGTGATCCAAGC
>NZ_JANNYP010000276.1:0-1856 GCF_031410135.1 Armatimonas sp.
TGGATGTCTCAGGTGAATCGCATCTTATGATGCCAGCACCTTCTCCAGATAGGTCACGTCCCAGCCCGCCATATGACGCTTGGTCTGAACGCTCACTTTCTCACGGGTTTCCCTCGTGAGAAGAGAGAGGGCCAAGCGGCGAAAGACTCCAAGGCTCACCGCAGCGTTACCGCTTACACGAGATAAATCCTCGCGAAAGAATACTGACCTATGCCCAATATTTCGGACTACCAGTTAAGCAGAGCCGACGATAAAGTAGCTTGCCTCTCGAACTCGACAGGACTGATATAGCCCAGAGACGAGTGACGTCGATGACGATTGTACCAAACCTCCAACCATTCAAAGATTTTGGAGCGGGCGGCAGCACGAGTCACGAAATCGCAACGATGCACCAGCTCCTGCTTCAGAGTTCCAAAGTAGCTTTCCACAGGGGCATTGTCCCAGCAGTTACCACGACGGCTCATGCTACATGAGATACCAGCAGACTCCAGACGACCCTGGAAGTCGCCGCTGGCACACAGGGGGGCGAGCATACTTTCACCGATTCCTAAATCGCGGGCGACGGCGGATACGTTTCCCCGCTCGATGGCGAGGCGAACCGCTTCCTTCTTAAACTCCCCGGTAAAGGAGCGGCGAGGCTTTGATTCTGTGGTGGGGGCTTGGCCCCCAGATTTCGATTTTGACATTTTGACTCCCAGATTTTTACAGGAAATTCTGCTTAACTGCGAGTCCGAAATAATGGGGTAGGGTCAAGATTTCTCATCTACACGAGGCCAATATCGAGCGATTTGTCGTGCGTGGAGCTACTAACTTGACCTTTCGGCGCAGTAGCTCACGTGCTGCCAAGCCAGGAGCACGCGGCAGAAAGCCCACACTCGGAGAAGTCGTTCGCCCCTTGCCACGAACTTTCAAGGGCAAACTTATCCCTGGCAATGACGCCCACCGAGTGGAGACGTTTTGGGAAGGTAAGTATGAAGTCGTGGGACTTTGGTTCGACTCGCTCGTGGTGGCAGACTGTCCTTATGTCTTCTCCTGCTTGGTGATTTACCATCCCAAATACAAAAAGCCTTGGGTTCTACTCACTGATATACAAGCAGGCGCGGAGACCATTTTTCTTCTCTATCGTTGTCGCTGGCCCGTCGAATCGTTGCCGCAAACGGGAAAACAGCTCCTTGGTGGACATCGCTCCTTTGTCCATTCGGAAACATGCACTTACCGCCTTCCTGAACTTTGCTTGTTAGCCGCCAGTATTTCTCAGTACCTCTCGGCCACTTCGCCTGCGGTCGCGACGGGTTTCTGGGATAGGAATCCGATGCCCACTCCGGGGCGGTTCGCCTGTGCTTTACGCGGTGCAATCATGCCCGATTTTGATACACTTAGCGGTGTCAGTGCCAGAGTTCGTCGAAAAGCATCGGTTCATGTGCACTTGCCCAAGGGAATCCTGGGTCATCGCCGCCAGCGGCGAGAAGCCAAGACCCCCTCACTTACCGGAAACTAGAGTCTTAATGCTTGGCAGCGCTACTTCAACGCGGAGCGACTCCATTCCAGCCTAGGCTACCTGACGCCAGCAGAGTTCGCAGCCTCTTTCTCTTCTCTAGAAGCGGACGAGAAGCCAGGCGATTCTACGAAGGGCTTACCTTCGGCGGAACCAAATGCCGAAGGAAAAAAAGCGGTAAAGACTCAAGACGGCGATGGTACATAAAATGGGGGCAGCTCATCTTGAGGAGTAATCTCTGCAATATTCACAAGACGATAACCCGCTTTTCGCTTAGCCTCACAAGCTCTTGAAAAAGAAACTCCTGGCTGTTGATGAATTTTTTGGCAAATTGCTGCGAGACTTTTTTTGAATCGTACAT
>NZ_JANNYP010000277.1:0-1940 GCF_031410135.1 Armatimonas sp.
GGTGGTGAGGGCCTCGGGGCGGATCTTGAGGTGTGTTCGGGTGGCGATGAGTACGGAGCCCGAGGGAGTCGGGGGGGGCTCCAGAGCTTTGCGTAGGGCGTTGAGGGCGACGCGCAGGCTGGCGCGGCCTTGCTCTAAGTCGCTCTCGGGCCAGAAGCGTTCGATTAGCTCCTCACGCCCGTGTTCGCGGTGGGGGTGTAGGGCCAGCCAGGCAAGCAGCGCGACCGTTTTTTGCGTACGGAGCCGAGTGATGCTCTCGCCGGGACGCTCCAGCCGAAAGCCACCGAGCAGAAAGAGTCGCCAGACAGAGAGAGACATAGACAAGGGATTCTACCCGATAGCGGCGAATCAGACTCCATGAACCTGGTCCGTGCGAGCCTCATTGGCACTCTCTTGCTCTACTTTTTTCTCTCCTGGACCTATGTGGCAGGCACGCCCGTGCAGGAGTTCTACCTCCCCGACTCCGTGCCGCAGGCGCAGCGCAGTGCTCCCGTGCTCGCCGGGCTCGGCCCCGATGAGAAAGAGTACCTGATCTACGTCCGCTCGCTGGCAGAGACAGGCCGTGTGCCGCGCCCGACCGCCGAGCAGCGCAAGAGCGAGGGTGAGTTTGTCTGCTACCAGGCCCAGCACCCGCCGCTGTTTTTTATTCTCTCGGTGCCGCTCTGGAAGCTGGTGCAAGGAAACGCTTTTTGGATGCTCTGGCGGGGGCTTTGTGTGCTCTTGGGAGCGGCGGCGATTGCGCTGGCGTCCAAAGCGGCGCGACTGATCTTCCCGGAGAGCAAGCTGGTCGCCCTCACCGCCGCGCCGCTGATGGCCTTTGTCCCGATCTTCGGGCACCTGCTGGGCCATGTCTCCAACGAGCCATTGGCGATGGTGCTGGGGACAGGCGCGTGGCTGATGGCCGTGCGCCTCTGCCGCGAGGGGCGCGTGCCGGGCACCAAGAAAGCGCTTCTGCTCGGCATCGTCTTGGGGCTGGCGCTACTCACCCGCTTGACCTCGGTAATCTGGTGCCTTGCGGTAATCGTTGTGCTGGGGCTGACCTTCAAGAAGAAAGCCATCAAGCCGCTCGCATTGGCGCTTGTCATCGCGTTTGTCTTGCTCTCGCCGTGGCTGCTCCATAACTTCACGAACTACGGCAAGCCACTGATCCGGCCTTTTGATAACCCGCTCCTCGCCAACGGCGCAACGCTCACGGATTTTCTGGGGGCCGGGATTCGTCCGTCAGGCTCCCCGACGCAGTTCACGCCACTGATCACGGTGCTCTTCTGGGCCGCGACGGGCTGGACACCGTTCTGGCTGATCGGGAGCCTGCTTCCTGGCAGCTACGACGGCATGGTGCAGAACGCGGCGTACTTGCTCTTGGTAGACTTGGCGATCGGCCTCACGCTCTTCTGGAACGCGTCGCAGGTGCGTCGTAAGCTCGCGCCGAGTGATCCTGTGATCCGAGCCGCGCTCTGGGCGGCGGGCGGCGTCTTATTCTTTCTGATCGCGGTGGTGCTCCAGCAGATGCTCTTTGTGGACTGGAATGTGCTTCAGTCCGCCGGGCGCTACTTCACCGCCGCCGCGCCGCTCCTGATGCTCTTGCTTCTCACCGCGCTGGAGGCTGTCACGCGCAAGCTGCCCACAAACGCCAAGCTGGCTGTGGGGGTCATCGCGGCGCTGGCGCTCTTTCTGGCGAGCCTGCACACCACGAGCCTGGTGCGCCAGTTCTACGTGGGCAACCCGACCCAGAAGAAGTGGCAGAAGCTCGCCCCGGCAGGTTCCGGGCGTGCCTACATCGTCTCCGATACCGACAAATCATGATAAAACAGGGGAGAGGTGTGTGATGTCTAAACCGTTTCCTGGCATGGATCCGTTTCTGGAAAAACCTGGCTTCTGGCATGAGTTCCATAACTCACTAATCTATCTCTCATGGTTCGCTCATTTTTTGAGGGGTTTAG
>NZ_JANNYP010000278.1:0-14414 GCF_031410135.1 Armatimonas sp.
CTGGCACTTGGTACGCCAGAACCCTGAGCTAGAGCGCACCGCCGGGGCGATCACGGTAATGCTCGGCAACGAGAAAGACTATGTCGCGCTTCGGGTTGCCTACAAGCTTGGATTGCGTGGCCCGGCGATGGCACAGAACACCGCGTGCTCGACCTCGCTTGTTGCCATCGTGAATGCCGTCAATGCCCTTCAGTCCTACCAGTGCGACATAGCGCTTGCAGGTGGCGTGGCGATCTACTCCCCGCAAGAGCGTGGCTACACCTATGTCCCCGGTAGCATTCTCTCGCCTGATGGCAATGTCCACGCCTTCGATGAAGCGGCAAACGGCACGGTCTTTGGCTCCGGTGTGGGCGTGGTCGTGCTCAAGCGGCTCGAAGACGCGCTCAGAGACAATGACACCATTCATGCCGTGATCCGTGGTGCCGCGATCAACAACGACGGTGCGGATAAAGCGGGTTTCACCGCCCCCAGCATCTCAGGCCAAGCGGACGTGATCGCGCTGGCACAGGCACTCGCGGGTGTCAGCGCCGAAGAGATCAGCTACATTGAAACCCATGGCACCGGCACGCAGCTGGGCGACCCCATTGAGATCGCGGGCCTGACGCGTGCCTTCCGAGAGACGACCGAAGCCACCCAGTTCTGCGCCCTGGGGACACTCAAACCCAATGTCGGGCACCTCGATGTGGCGTCGGGGGTGGCGGGGCTCATCAAGACGATTCTTGCACTCAAGCACCAGCAGCTCCCACCAGCGATCAACTTCCATAAATCTAACCCGAAGATTGAGTGGGCCACCAGCCCCTTTTTCGTCAACACCGAGCTTCGTCCTTGGAGTGCCGAAACCCGAATCGCTGGGGTCAGCTCATTTGGTTTTGGTGGGACGAATGCGCATGTGGTGGTCTCCGAAAGTCCCGAACCCATCCCCCTACCCCTTCCCTCTACGAAGGAAGGGGAGTTATTAGTACTTTCGGCACGCTCCGAGGTAGCCGTCGAAAACGCGGCGATGAACTTGGCGCGGCACTTGGAGAAGCACCCTGATCTCTCGCTCACTGATGTCGCCTACACGCTCCGGGTCGGTCGGCGGGAGTTTACCCATCGCCGGGCAGTGAGCGTCACCGATCACGCCGAGGCGATTGCGGCTCTCACGGACAAGAAGCGCGGTGCGTGGGGCAAGGCCATCGAGAGCCCATCTCTGGTCTTCCTCTTCCCTGGCCAAGGTTCGCAGAGCTGCGGCATGGGCAAGGGGCTCTACGAAACCAGCGAGATCTACCGTGCCGCTGTGGACGAGTGCGCAGAAATTTTGAAAGCGCCGCTGGGGCTTGATATTCGCGACGTGATCTTCGGCGACGATGAGGACGCGCTGAGCCAGACCGCCATCACGCAGCCTGCGCTCTTTGTGATCGCCTACGCATCGGCGAAATTCTATGCGGCACAGGGTATCACGCCCAGTGCGATGCTGGGCCACAGCCTCGGGGAGTATGTCGCGGCGCACTTGTCGGGAGTTTTCTCGCTGAAAGACGCCCTCACCCTTCTCGCCGAGCGGGCGCGGCTGATGCAAAGCCTTCCTGCTGGAGCAATGCTCGCCCTGCGCCTGCCCGAGGCCGAGGCCGCGCCACTCTTCGATAATTTTGGGCTCACGCTAGCGGCGGTGAACGGCCCGAAGCTCTGTGTCGCCTCGGGGACGTTCGAGCAGATTGCTGCGCTGGAGGCCACGGGAATCGCTGGCAAGCGCCTCAAGACATCCCATGCCTTCCACTCCGCGATGACCGAGCCAATCCTAGAGGAATTCGAGCGTTTTGTGGCGTCGGTGCCGCGCAACGCGCCCACCCAGCCGATTGTCTCAACCCGTACGGGCACCTGGCTCACAGCAGAAGAAGCCGTCTCGCCGCGCTACTGGGCCGAGCAGCTTCGCCATGCCGTGCGCTTCGATGATGCCCTCTCGGTCTTGCTCACCAACCCAAGCTGTGTCTTTGTGGAGTGTGGCCCTGGACGTATCCTCACGACACTCGCCAAGCAGCGCCCGGAGAAGCCACGCACGCTCACTACCGACGACGACCCACTCGCTCAGCTCTGGGCCGCTGGAGTGCCTCTGCCCGAGCCAACGCCCGCACGCCGTGTCTCCCTTCCGACCTATCCCTTTGAGCGCCAGCGCTACTTTGCGGAGCCGAAACAAACCGAAATCACGCACGAGATCAACACGCCTATGTCAACCCAAACCCTCACCGACCGAAAACCCCGCCTGCTCGCCGAGATCCAGGAGACCCTCTCCGATCTGTCGGGCATGAACGCCAGCGAGATCGCCGCCGATGCCAGCTTCTCGGAACTGGGCTTTGACTCCCTGTTCTTGACCCAGGCAGCACAGGCCCTCGCCAAGCAATTCGGGGTTAGCCTCGCCTTCCGCCAGCTCATGGAGGAGCTCTCGACCCCTGCCGCGCTGGCAGGCTACGTGGATGGTTTAATGGCTCCCGAGGCACCCCCCAGCCCCCAGCCTGAACCCACCCCGGCTACGTTCGTCCCTCACTTCGCCGACCCTCCCTTGGTTCAAGGGAGGGTGCCGAGGAACGAGGCAGGTGGGTTCGTGGCTTCGGGTGTTGAGTCTCTCGTCGCCCAGCAGCTTGCGATCATGCAACAGCAGCTCGCCTTGCTTTCGGGTGGCATGGTCACGGCTCAGACTGTGCCTGTCGCGGCACCAGAGCTTGTGAAGCTCGCACTAAATATCGCGTCTGCGCCCAATGTGCCTCAAAACCAAACCCCAGAGCCCCCCCGCCGGGCGGGGGATGGGGGGGAGGCTCCTAGTGGGGGCAACCACGGCCCCTTCCGTCCGATCCAGAAGACCGCGACCGATGAGTTTACACCGCAGCAAAAAGCTCACCTGGCAGAGCTGACGGCGCAGTATCTGGCCAAGACCCAAAAATCCCGTGCGTACACGATCCAGCACCGAAAGAAGCTCTCTGACCCGCGTGCGGTGGCCGGGTTCAAGCCGTTCTGGAAAGATCTGGTCTATCCGATCGTCGCCGAGAGCTCCAAGGGCAGCCAGATCATTGATATTGACGGCAACAAGTACGTGGACATGACCATGGGCTTTGGGCTGAACTTCTTCGGACACGGCCCAGACTTTCTGATCGAGGCCGTGAAGAAGCAGCTTGACCTAGGGATTGAGGTCGGCCCACAGTCGCCGCTGGCGGGGCCGGTGGCCGAGAAGCTCTGCGCCTATGTCGGGGCAGAGCGAGCGGTTTTCTGCAACACGGGCTCCGAGGCGGTGATGGCCGCGGTGCGCGCCGCTCGAACCGTGACGGGCCGCGATAAAGTGGTGATGTTCTCGGGTGCCTACCACGGGGTTCACGATGAAGTCTTGGTGCGGAGCAATGGGCGCGGCAAGTCGTTTCCGATTGCGCCGGGGATTCCCAACTCGGCAGTGAGCGAGACGATTATTCTAGAGTACGGCTCCGATGAGGCGCTCCAGACCATCCGTCAGCGTGCGGGGGAGATCGCGGCGATCTTGGTCGAGCCAGTGCAGAGCCGCCACCCCGACCTGCGGCCTTACGAGTTCGTCAAGACGCTCCGGGCGCTGGCCAGCGAGCACGAGATTGCCTTTGTCTTCGATGAGATCGTCAACGGCTTCCGACTCGGGCGACGCGGCGCGGCGGGTGTTTATGACATTGAACCGGACATGCAGACCTTCGGGAAGATCCTCGGAGCGGGCATTCCGATTGGCGCACTGACAGGTAAAGCGAAGTTCCTTGACGCCTTTGATGGTGGGCAGTGGGAGTACGGCGACGACTCGTTCCCGTCGGTGGGGATGACGTTCTTTGCGGGGACGTTTGTCCGCAATCCCATCGCCATGGCCGCCGCCAACGCCGTGCTCGACCGACTCAATGCAGACCCCAATATTGCCGAGCGCATCTCGGCGCGGGGCGAGCAGTTCGGCGCGAAGCTAGACGCGATCCTCAAGAAATGGGGGGTTCCCTTCCCGCTGGAGCGCTTCCGATCGATGTTCTATCTCAATACCCACGGCGCGACCGTCGGTGGCGTGCTCCACTTCCACCTGCGGCTTCGCAATGTTCACATCTGGGAGAACCGTCCGTCGTTCTTGTCCACCGAGCACACCGATGCCGACCTAGAGTTTATCCTCGATGCGTTTGAGCAGTCCTGCGCCGCGATGGCCGAGGGAGGTTTCCTAACGCCGCCTGCGCCAGTGATCATCCCCACAACCCCACAGCAGCGCGAGGTCTGGCTGGCGGCCCACGAGAGTGAGACCGCCTCGCTGTCCTACAACGAGTCCATCGGGGTGCACCTCGACGGAGAGTTAGACACCAACAAGCTCACCCAGAGCCTGCAAAACATCGTCGAGCGCCACGGTGCGCTGCGTGCCACGTTTAGCGAAGACGGCACCACGCAGACCATCGCACCCTCGCTCACCCTGGATGTCCCGGTCACGGAGACTGACGAAGCGGGTTTGGCACAGCTCCAGAAAGACGAGGCATCCCGCCCTTTTGACTTGGCGCACGGGCCGCTTTTGCGGGCCCGGCTCGTGCGCATTGCCACGGATCGGTATGTCCTGCTTCTCACGGCGCATCACATTGTCTGCGACGGCTGGTCGTGGGCCGTGGTGCTGGACGAGCTGGCGAAGGGCATGGCGGGCAAGACCCTGCCGACACCCTACAGCTTTGTTGAGTTCGCCCAGAAACCCGCCAACGACTCTGATCTCGCGTGGTGGAAGACGCAGCTCGCCACAGGAGCGCTAGTGCCGCTAGCGCTCCCCACCGACCACGCCCGCCCCGCTGTCTTTACCTACCGTGGAGATCGCACCCACCGCATTCTCCCTGAGAGCCTGATCGCACCGCTCCGAAAGTTCTCCGGCAAGCAAGGCGCAACGCTCTTTGCGACGCTCTTCACCGCCTACGAGACTCTCCTGCGCCGCCTGACCGGCCAGAGTGAGCTCGTGATCGGTGTCCCCTCTGCAGGCCAGACCACTGTCGAAACCGACGCGCCCCTCGTAGGGCATGCCGTTAATCTCTTGCCCCTACGGGTCGCAGGCAACGGAACGTTCTCCGAGCTTCTGGCACAGCGAAAGCGGCAGATACTTGATGCCTTCGATCACCGCGACTGCACGTTTGGGACGTTAGTCAGTGCCCTGAACCTGCCGCGTGACCCGAGCCGAAACTCACTAGTCTCGACCACGTTTAACTTGGAGCGCACCGGCGGCGGCGATCTAGGCTTCGTGGGTCTCAGTAGCCACATGAGCAAAGCACCTCGCGTCGCCTACCAGTTTGAGCTGGGTTTTAACCTGGTGGACGACGGCAAGACCATCGAGGTGGAGGCGAGCTACAACACCGATCTCTTCTTCGCCGAAACCATCACCCGCTGGCTGGCGCACTTCGAGATGCTCCTCGAAGGCATCCTCGCACAACCTGAAAGTGAGATCACCTCGCTTCCCCTGCTCACGCCTATGGACTCGGCACAGCTTGCCTCCTGGGGTGATGGAGGTAAAGTCGGGCGAACCTTTGCGCCCCTCGCCACGCTCTTTGCTGAGCAAGCCGCGAAAACGCCAGATGCAATCGCGGTAACCGATGGCAACCTGTCTCTCACTTACGCCGAGCTGAAAGGCAATGCGGACACGCTCGCGACGCAGCTGCGTGAGCTTGGGGTGCAGGCTGGTCAAGGGGTCGCCATCGAACTTCCCCGCTCGCTTCAGACGATCACCAGTGTTCTGGGCATTCTGACCGCAGGGGCGTTCTATATTCCCATAGACCCCACCTACCCCGACGAGCGCCGCGAGTGGCTGCGACGTGACAGCGGTGCTGTAGCGGTGATTGGCCATCTCCCCGGCTCGTCCCTCGCCTCCCCTCTTCCCGTATTCGCTCCTTCGTCGCCGGAAGAGGGGCTTCATCGCCAACAAGAGCTTGCTGGTGTCCCTCTTTCCAGCGAGGGACGAGCGTTAGGGGAAGAGGGTCGCCGTCTCAGCGGCGGGGAGATGGCACAAACAGCCGCTCTTCTCTACACTTCGGGCTCAACTGGAACCCCCAAGGGCGTTAAGGTGGCACAGAAGGCTATTGCTCGCCTCGTGAAAGACGCTGACTGTCTGGAGTTCGAGAACCAGACCTTTCTCTTCCACTCCGCCTTCGCCTTCGACGCCACGCTTCTCGAAATCTTCGGGCCGCTCCTCAACGGTGGGACATTGGTTGTTGCTCCTGAAGGACCGCTGACTCTCTCCGAATTGGGCGAGACGGTGCGCAAAAACAACGTCACGACGCTCTGGCTGACGGCAGGGCTGTTCCATGCGCTCGTGGACAATGGGCTCTCGGACTTTGCGGGTGTTCAGCAGCTTTTGGCGGGCGGTGATGTGCTCTCCGCGCCGCACGTGGCGAAGGCAATGCAAGCGCTACCCAACACGCGCTTCTTCAATGGCTATGGCCCGACGGAGAACACGACGTTTACCTGTGTCCACACAATCACTGAGACGGATACTAACGGCATAAGTATTCCAATTGGCAAGCCCATCACCGGCACCACCATTCGCATTCTCGACACCCACCACCAGCCCTGCCCCATCGGCATCTTCGGGGAGCTGTGTACGGGCGGCGATGGTTTGGCAATCGGCTACCACAACGATCCTGAGCGCACTGCGGAGAAGTTTATCGAAGTCGGAGGTGAGCGGCTCTACCGAACGGGCGATCTGGCACGCTGGAAGTCCGACGGCACGGTTGAGTTCCTGGGCCGGGCCGACTCACAGGTCAAGATTCGTGGAAATCGCGTCGAGCTGGGTGAACTAGAAGCAGCCCTCTGCCGTCTTCCCGGTGTGCATGAAGCCGCCGCCCTCGCACCGACAGACATCCACGGGAGTCGCTACTTGGTCGCCTACGTCGTAGGGAATGCGGAGCCAATGGCTCTCAAGCAAGCCCTCCAGCTCGCACTGCCGCCCTACCTCGTCCCCTCTCAAATCATTCCCATTGACGCACTCCCTCTCAACGCCAGCGGTAAGGTAGACAAAGCCAAGCTATCCTCCCTACCCTCCTTCGTAGAGGGAGGGTCGTCGAAGCGAGGAACGAGCGCAGACGGGGTGGGTTTTGGCGGAAAACTAGAAGCCCTCTTCGCCGAAGCCCTCGGCTTAGAGTCCGTCGCGCCCGACGACGACTTCTTCGCCCTCGGCGGCGACTCGCTCAAGGCCATCCGTCTCTTCGCCCAAATCGAAGCACAGTTCGGCAAGCGCCTCCCGCTCTCGGCCCTCTTCGCCACCCCAACCCCCGCTGGAATCACTGCCCGAATAGCCCCTCTTCCCGCGACGAAGGAGCAAACAGGGGAAGAGGGGACGGAGCGAGGAACGAGCATCCAGGGGAGATGGTCTGAAAACGAGATGGCCGCTCGCGGCACGCTTGTCCCGATCAATTCCAGCGGCAGCCAGACGCCCCTCTTCCTGATCCACCACGTTCAGGGAATCGTCGTGCTCTACCGCGATCTTGCCAAGCACCTCGGGGACGACCAGCCGGTCTATGCGCTGGAGGCGGCGGGGATGGACGGCGAGACCCTGCCGCACGAGTCTACGATCGCGATGGCCGAGGACTACGCCAGGCTGATCCAGCAACAGCAACCTGAGGGAGCCTATCGGGTAGCGGGGTTCTCCTCGGGGGGAATTGTCGCGCTGGAAGTGGCGCGGGCCTTGCGCCATGCGGGAAATGTGGTTGAATTTGTGGGAATGTTCGACAGCTATGCCCCCGAGTTCCACCGCCAGAACCCCGAGTTCACCAACCCCGAGACCACAGCCCAGCGGCTCGCGGCGCACTGGAGCATGTTCCGCAAGCTCGACGGCAAGAGCCAAGGGGAGTACCTGAAAGGTCGCCTCGGAAAGCTCAAGAGTCGCCTGAGTCCCACGACGGCTCTGGTCGAGGAGCCTGACCAGGCGTTTATGGAGGCGCTCACCCATGTCCGACAGGCGCAGGAAGCGGCGATTCATGGGCACTACCCAGAGGTCTACGAGGCTCCCGTGACACTGTTCCGGGCGCAGGAGCATGGCGAGCCGTGGGACGAGACGCTTTTCTGGGGCGATGTTCTGCCTCAGTTGGAGCTCTGTGACGTGCCCGGTGATCACCACCTGCTGATCCAGGAGCCCTTTGTGCAGAAGCTGGCCGAAGAGCTCACCAAGCATCTTGCGCCACCCACGCTCCGGCTCGTCAAAGTGGCATGACACAACTGGAGGCACCCGAGGGGGTTACTGTCTGGCAAGTCTCGCTAGACACGCCCCCTGTGTCTAGCTACCTCTCGCTTGACGAGCAAGCCCGCGCCGCGCGCTTTCGCTTTGCCCGAGACCGGCAGCGCTATATTGCCTGCCGCAGTGCCCTACGGCTCTTGCTAGGCGAGGCGCTTGGTATTGCGCCCGAGGCGGTGGCCTTAACCTATGGCCCTCAAGGAAAACCAGAGTGTACGGAGTTTGCCTTTAATGTCTCACACAGCGACTCTCTTGCGCTGATCGCACTGGGAGCGGAGGGGGTGGATATCGAGAAGGTTCGTACGGACTTCGATCCTCACGAGCTGGGCCGCCGTGTCTTTACCGCCAGCGAGTTCAATCAGCTTCGCACGCACGACGACTTTTTTGCTATCTGGACGCGCAAAGAGGCGGTGATCAAGGCCGAGGGCGGCGGTTTCTCCTCACCGCTGCTCTCGCGCACTGTCTGGCCAGAGCCAGAGCTGTGGATCGCGGAGCGCTACGAGCTAGTGCCGCTTCACCCTGCGCCGGGCTATGTGGCGGCACTGGCACGAGCAAAAAAAAGCCGTCAGACATTGCTGTCTGACGGTGTTTAGTCTCGTCTCGCTCTCGGCTCTAAGGGGAACTCAGAGCTTCGCATTCCAGTTATCGGTAGTTGCAAAGGGACACTGGAGCGGTATTTTAGCCTCGCCAAACACGGCCCAGCGCCAGCATCTGAACTTCGGCGGCTCCGTGGTCGAGAAGCAGGCGGCGACAGGCTTTTAATGTCGCGCCGGATCGGGCAATGTCATCGAGGAGGAGCACGGGTTTACCAAAGAAGAGCGCTTCGTTCTGCACTTCGATGGTCTCCAAATGCAGGTGCGAGTAGCTAGGCCCGCCGTAGCCGATGCGCCGAATCTTGGTGTGGCGGCGCAAGCACTCCGTCGCGTCCACCCTCTCCCCCGACTCAGCGAGCTTCTGGGCCAGCGCTCGAATCGGCGTCTCGGTGGTAAATGGGTTGTGCGAGGGCGCAACAGCCACAGCAATCTCTTCGGCGAGCATCGGGGCGATTTGCTCGGTGAAGCGCTTGATCGGCCACTTACGCTCGTTGCTCAGTGCCTCGATCCAGCGCGTGAGCTTTGCCGCCGCTTCGGCATCTTTGAGCTTGTGGGCACTGTAGCCGCTCTCGCCGCCCTCTTGCACAAAGCGCAGCATGCCTTGCGTTTCCAAGTTCTGCTTGATCGCCAAGTAGTCGCCCAGCGTGACGATCTTCTCCAGGTTCTCCCGCTGCGCAAAGGCTTTCGAAAAAACGGCCATACGGCCCTATTTTACTCTATCGCGAAGGTTCATAGGGCGGACATGTTGATGAAAAAAAGTGCCTCTTACTCCTTTTGGAAGTAAGAGGCACTTCCGATCATCGCGACTGTTGTTCAGCCTAGAATGCGGCGGAGCAGACGACGCCGTTATTCCCCCCCATATCGGCTGGGTTTGTGACGAGTCTTCCGGCACAGGCTGCACTGTACGTGCGATCCGCTCCAAACATGGCGAAAGTCAGGGCAACTTTCTTACTCCACTTAGCATGACCATCACAGTAGAGCAAGTTGGAGCCTTCATTATGATGCGAGTTGTACAGAATATGATTGAACTGATTGAAAACAGTCGTCGTTGCTCCTGTACGCTGGGGCCTTGCCTGAGCGGTACGTGTAAAGATCGAAAATTCTTCTAGGTAGATAATATCGGCTGGGGCTGGAATCGCCGCAATTGACCGAGACTCTGCAATTCCATTCAGAGCATAGCTTGTGTTCTGGCAAGTGGGAAAGAGTCCCTTATTACACTCATTAAAGGGAGGATTCCCCCCGCTGAAGGTAGACCGTGGCGTCGTGCTAGGACACTGGAGAACACCAAAGTTCTTAATGTAAGGCTGAACATCACGTGCCCAGTTACGGAATGTCACAGGAACCCCTGGAACAAGGGGTTCCATAAAGCCTAAGTTACGACCTTGCCCTGCCACATAGCCATTGCCTGCAAAATCATTTCCCGCTAGGGTCTCGTCGTAGTCCTGGGTGTACATCATCAGCCCTGTGCCGATCTGTTTTAGATTGGAAAGACAAGAAGTCTGACGAGCCTTGGCACGGGCCTGGGCAAAAACAGGGAAAAGAATAGCGGCAAGAATCGCGATGATCGCGATGACAACAAGCAGTTCAATGAGCGTAAACGCACGACGTGACATAGTTAAATTCCTTCGGTGAAATAGGGCTGCGACACTTACTTAGTGCAGTGTAAGTTAGTTTACCACAAATTAATCTTAGCAAGTAAAGTGCCACTGGGTTATAATTTTGTCCTATGCGACTTCAAGGAAAATCGGCGATTGTGACAGGTGCGGCCCAGGGACTTGGGGAGGCGCTTGCCCAGCGCCTCGCCGACGAGGGCTGCTCGGTGCTTCTGGCGGACATGAGCGAGGAAAAAGCGATAGCGGCGGCGGCAAAGATCGGCGGAAGTGCCATCGGGATGCGTGCCGATGTGACCAGCGCCTCAGACTGCGCGGCAATGGTGGAAAGAGCCGTGGCGGCGTTTGGCAAGCTCGATATCCTGATCGCCAATGCCGGGATTCTCATTGCGGGCGATGTCTGCGAGTTTGATCCCGAGAAGTGGCGCAAAGTGATTGATGTAAACCTCAACGGCTACTTTATCTCGGCTCAGGCGGCGTGTAGGCAAATGGCGCAGCAAAAGTCGGGGTGTATTATCCAGATCAACTCGAAGTCTGGCAAGAAGGGCAGCTTTCGCAACTCGGCGTATGCGGCCAGCAAGTTTGGTGGGATTGGCCTGACCCAGAGCCTCGCGCTCGACATGGCCCCACATGGCGTGCGGGTGAACTGCGTCTGTCCAGGCAACTTGCTAGACGGCACGCTCTGGCAGGACTCGCTCTTTACGCAGTATGCTGAGACCCAGGGCCTGACGGTTGAGCAAGTGCGTGCCAAGTACGAGTCGCAAGTTCCCTTAGGGCGTAGTGCAACCTACGCCGATATTGCGGGGGTCGTGGTCTTTCTCTGCACCGAAGATGCGGGTTACATGACCGGCCAGGCACTCAATGTCACAGGTGGACAGGAGATGCGGTGAAGCGAGTTCGGTATCAGGATCTCTGGGAAGGCTCCGAGCCGCGTCCTCAGGGCAAGACCCCGCAGGAGCGCCCCCAGCTCGTCTGGCAGATGCAGCCTAAAGGCAGTGCTCAACTTCGGCGGATCCAGATGCGGGTTAACGGCAAGCCCATCCCGACCCGCTACGATGCCGAAACCAAGAGCATTACCGGGGAGCCACAGGAGCCTCTGCCGCTAGGAACGGTGAAAGCGTTCTGTGAGGCATGGTTCTCGACGGACAAGGGAGTCGAGATGGAGTGGGAGTTTATCCGCGTGCCTCAGCCCCCCCCGCCTCCCACTCCCGATTTTGCACAACAAGAGACCGTCGCCAAACTTAACCAGCTCCGCCGTGCCGCCTTGCTCCCCGATGCCAAGATCCAACCCGCTCTCTGCCTCGCTGCAGCGCGACACAGCCGCTACTTGTTGGTGAACCGTCTTATTCCCACACATGATGAAGAACCAGGCAAGCCCGAGTTTTACGGCAAAGACCATACTGATCGCAGTGAAAAATCAGGCTACTTCGGCCTCAGCTACGAAGTCATCGCCAGTGGGGAGAGTGGCGCGGTAGCGGTTCAGCGCCTGATGGACGCACCATATCACCGCGCCGCGCTCCTTCAGCCCGGAACGTTTGATGTTGGGGCCGGACTGGCAGGCAACCGTGTGACTCTGCTCTGCGCCCTCACCGACCAACAAGAGTCGCTGGTCTACCCTGCCGATGGCCAGCTCGATGTTGCGGTTCTCTGGGACGAAGTCGAGATTCCTGATCCACTACGCCTCTACCCTGGTGCAGAACGCATTACGGGCTACCCGATCACCCTCCATGTCTTTGGAGAAGACGGTAAACTCTCGCTGCTCAGTGCCAGCCTCACGGGCCCGAACAACCAGCCAGTTGCGTCCTATACGAACTCGCCCGAAAACGACGATGCCCTTGAAGACACGATCTTGCTGATGCCCAAGAAGCCCCTGCTTCCACTCAGTACCTACCGGGCTCGAATCGCCGTGAAGACCCCCATGGGCCGCGAGATTACCCGCTCCTGGCAGTTCACCACGGGAAAGGCTCCAGCACCCAAGCCCCTAGCCATATCAACACCCAAGCCCACACCAAAGCCGCAGCCTAAGACTGTGAAGAAGAAAAAATGACACCTCACAAAGACGATAAACCCGCGACTCTGAAATCGCTCTCGCCCCAACAATGGAAGTCCGGTATCGCCGCCTGGCTCGGCTGGCTCTTTGATGGACTGGACATTCACCTCTACACGGTCGTCGCGCCGGTTTTCGTGGCTTTCTTGCTCCATAGCACCTCGACCACATCGCCAGACGTGAAAGAAAAATCCGCCTACATTCAAGCGGCGTTTCTCATCGGCTGGGCGCTGGGCGGCGCGTTCTTCGGACGGCTCGGGGACATTCTGGGCCGCAGCAAGTCCCTGAGTTTAACCATTCTCACTTATGCCGTCTTCACCGGGCTCTCGTCGTTTGCCCAGACCTGGTGGCAGTTGCTTATTTTTCGCTTTATCGCCGCGCTGGGAATCGGCGGCGAGTGGGCTGTAGGCTCCGCGCTGCTCTCCGAGACCTGGCCCAAATCGTGGCGGGCCTGGATCGCGGCCTGCCTCCAGACCGCCGTCAATATTGGGGTTCTGCTGGCCGTAATGACCACCTACCTCATGGCAGGTAGTGAGCGCTGGGTCTTCCTGGTCGGTATTCTTCCGGCCCTCTTTGTTTTCTGGATTCGCAAGAACGTCCCGGAGCCCGAGGAGTGGCAGCACGCCAAGAACAACAACGAAGCCGTCCCCGGAATCGCCGATCTCTTTCGCCCTCCGGTTCTTGCCACCACGCTCCGGGTCATTGCGGTTTGCGCCACATCGCTCACGGCCTGGTGGGCCTTTCAGTTCTGGCACCTCCAGCACCTGGCCAGCCTGCCGGAAGTGAAAGCGCTCGATACAGTCGCGCGTGGACAGCTCAAGAGCGTTACTTTCGGGCTGATTATCGGCATCTCAATCTTTGGCAACTTTTTCGCGGCGTTCCTGGCGAAAAAACTCGGCTACCGCGCAGCCATCGCACTGATGCTGCTGGGCTTCTGTCTTGCCAACACAGCGGCCTACATCATCCCTCGCGACAAAGACCATCTGCTCCCGTTTCTGCCATTAGTTGGGTTCTTCTCAGGAGTCTTCGGGCTCTTCACGATGTACCTGCCGCCGCTCTTCCCCACACTGCTACGCACCACGGGCGCAGGATTTTGCTATAATATCGGGCGGATCTTCGCCGCCTTTGGTACCGTGTTTTTCTTACTCATCAACCCCGTGGGCGACATGCGCCTCTCGCTGATCTGGCTCAGCCCGCTCTTCTTGCTCGCGATGTGCTTTGCTCTCATGCTTCCCGATCAGCGAGACACATGAATTGTCCCTGAGGCAAAGTCTACACTCACTTGCGCTCCCACGGGGAGTGTGAAGCGGCGCGGGATATGGCCGTAGACAAACCCGGAGACCACCGCAACGCTCTCCGGGGTCATTTCGAGCACCAGCCTTGGGACATGCTTTGCTAAAATCTCGTCGCGCTCGTCTTTCCAGCCGTTGAAACTGCCGATCAGAACACCGCTGAGTTTTGCAAGCGTCCCGTTGAGCCGCAGCTGCGTGAGAGTTCGATCCACCGCATAGAGCTCTTCCGTCACATCCTCGATCAGTAGCAACGCTCCCGTCAAGTCCGGCACGTACCTGGTAGAGACCAGCGACTCCAAGAGGCTCAGGCACACGGGCACGAGCCGCCCAGAGACCGACGCTCCGCCCCGGTGCACAGTGAGCGGCGCATCAGCGGGTTGGACAAAGTCAAGGTCTTTCTGCTGCACCGCCTGAAAAAAATTTGCCTCGGAGAAAGGATCCAGTGTGTCCTCACCGAAGCCATCGCCCGAGGTCGCCATGATCCCGGAGTAGCTGATAATCCCGTGCGCCGCCAGAGCTAAGTTCAGCGCCGTGATGTCCGAGTAGCCCACTAGAGCCTTCGGATGGGATTGACTACGCGGCATTTCGCGCCGATCCGAAGGCTCTAGTGGGCTACTCGGACATCACGGCGCTGAACTTAGCTCTGGCGGCGCACGGGATTATCAGCTACTC
>NZ_JANNYP010000279.1:0-1067 GCF_031410135.1 Armatimonas sp.
ATGCCTGAGATTGCCCCGTCTACTTCGCCGCCTGCTCACCCTTGCAGAGCGGCATCCCCCTGATTTAGGAAGCTAAGGCCAAGCTGGCGAGCCACTTCAGGCAGGGTAGGATATTTTGCTGTCTTTGTTCACGCTGCGAGATCCGGTTCCTCAGGACGAGCAGGCTCCAGAAGGGCGAGCAGATCCACTCGCTGGATGAGCACGGGTGCAAGACATTAAAGTGGTGAGGTAGCAGGCTGAAACGCGCGACGATTCCAAAAGGCGAAAAACGCATCCAACTCGTTGCCAAGAAGAAAACCGCGCAGGCGAGCAATCACCTCACCACCACCCACGCTCCAACGCATCCCGGCACCCTTCAAACGCTGGCTCACCACACGCTTACACGAAGACTCCGCAAGCCCAGAGCCGATACAAAGACCACGGCCAAGGTACTCACCATAGTCCATCCGAGAAGCATTGTTGCCAAAGTAGGTCTTCAGGCGAGAAATGGACTCCAGATCAGAGCGACCTAACGCCTCAATGGCTTTCCAAAAGCAAGTCCAAGAACTGCGCTTCATCTCACAAAGACGCGAGCTCAGCCACGCTTGCTTGCCATCACCAAAAACATCCTCCGCCACAGCCGCTACGTACTCGCTGGCATGATAGAAATCCAGGATCTGCTGGGCACGAGGAAAACAGCCAGAAGCAAGATTCCAAATCCAAGCCGCTCCATCTCCCAAGACAGCAAGGCTACCCGCTTTCAGATAACCACAACTCAGGGCAAGGGCTTCCCAGTGCTTTCCAAAGCGACTCGCTTCCTCCATGGTGCAAAGATAGCGTGAGGGCATCTGCTCACGACCATCGCGAAACTCCGCACGCACAACCCCCACTTTCATTTCTCGCCAAGTACCATCTCGCATCGGGGTATGGACGCCGTCGGACTCAATGTAAAGCACTTCTGGCGTGGGCAAATCAGCAGGGAGCTTTTGCTCTGTCTGAAAGGCAAGAGGGAGCATTTCTTGCTGGCGTTGCTCTAGATACTCTTGGACTTGGGGAGCAATGACTTGGCTACACAAACGTTGGGCACT
>NZ_JANNYP010000280.1:0-6483 GCF_031410135.1 Armatimonas sp.
CTTCGAATTTGTCTTTGATCTGTTGTACAATTTCTTGGGAGTTGGGGGTCATGGCAGTCTCCTGGCGTTATTTTTGTGGTACAGACATTATGCCTGAAATTGCCACCCCCAACTCCTTCAACCAAAATGAGTCACACCCAAATCAAATCGCGGGGCTAGCCAATCTCAGCGCCGTAGCAGCGGGCAAAGTAGGTCGCCTGGCTCATGTCGAGTTTGGTCTTGTCGAGAGTGACCGTGCGAAAGTCAATCCGATCCAGGATCGCCCCAACGAGATTGGTCTTTTTCAGAATCGCGCCCGTGAGATTTGCGCCGCTGAGATCAGCTCCACGAAAATTTGCCTCCGTGAGATCGGCGGCGTGAAAGTCCGCACCCTCTAGCCTCTGGTCGTGAAAGTCGAACTTTTTGAGTTTCTGGTTGCGGAAGTTGGCAAAGCTGAGATCGCAACCCGTGATGGTCACGCCTCCGATATCTGCCTCGGTGAAGTCTGCACCAAGCAGGCGGCACTGCAAAAGCTGCGCAACAAAGAAGTTCGCTGAGACAAAGCGGCAGTTACTAAAGTTGCACTGCGTGAGTGTTGCGGCATTGAACTGCGCTCCTGCGAAGTCACACTCCTCAAAAACGCACTCCGTCAGCTCCGCTTCTTGAAAGCTCGCCCCGATAAACCGACACTTCACAAAGCGCCGACCTTGCCAGGCAGCGTCCGCAAACGCCCCGTGGTTAAAACTCTCCCCAACACGCTCTAATTCTTCGTCCATAGAAAATACTTCCCGGCATTGCCCCTCCTCCTCGGGGTCGGGAGGAGGGGCTAGGGGAGGGGGGCTTTACGAAGCCGCTGTCAGATCCTCAGGAAGCGTGAAGGTGGTCTTGAGCACCTGGGTCACGCCTGTTTCTGCTGCTGCATAGCCCGCCTCGATGATCTCGATGACGTGCGCGGCGTGATCCGCCGTGACAATACTGGGCTTGCCCTCTCGCACCCAACGCACGAGTTGCATGGTGTCCTCGTACACGTGGTGCTCCCCGAGCTTGCCGTGGGCGGCGTACTTGCCCGCGACGTGGGGCGTCACTTGCAGCGGGGAGAGCCCCTCGGACTTGCCAGGGTAGTCGATCGCCTCTCCGTTGAGCTTGGTACCGACGATACTGCCCTTCTCGCCAAAGTAGCTGGGCTGGCCGAACTCGCTCACCATTCCGGCGAACGTCCCGTGGATAAAGGCGAAGACATTGTCGCCAAAGTCTGCCAGAATCACCGTGTTGTCGTCGGCGTCGCACTCGTAGGCCTCGCCTTTGAAGTGACGAGTCTTGATCCCGATACCCGACATCGCCGTGACGCGCTTGGCCGGTCCCAGAACACCCGTAAGGGAGTGCAGGGCATAAACCGTCATGTCGTAGAGCGGGCCGCCACCGGGCTTGCGCCAGTACCAGCTGGGGTTGATGTTGCTCAGCGGGGTGTCGCCGGTGCGGACACCCTCGGTCTCGTGGTAGGAGCCAAACGCGGCACCCGCCACGGCCCACGAGAGCTTGCCAAGGCCACCGCTCTGGATGATCTCGCGGATCTTGTGGTTGGTGGGGCGCAGCATCTGGCCGGGGGATGCGACGAGATGCACGCCTTTTGCCTGGGCACGCGCGATGAGGTCTAAAGCCTCGCCGCTGGTGACCGTCATGGTCTTGTTAAAGTGGATGTGCTTGCCCGCCTCAATGGCCTTGATGCCCTGCTGGTAGTGCAGGCCAATTGGTGAGCAGATAATGACCATGTCCACGTTCGGATCGGCGAAAAGCTCGTCCTCTGTCTCGTAGGCCTTGGCGACTCCGTACTTCTCCGCGGCGGCTTGTGCCCGACCCGGCGCAGGGTCGCAGCAGGCGGCCAAGTGGACCTGATCCTGTACGTCTTCTAAAACCAGATGATCTAGTGCACCGCGAATGCCAATACTGCCGCATCCGACGACGCCGATTCCAACACGATTACTCATGACTACCCATCTCCTGTGGCGGGAAAGTTACCGCCCTAGAAAGGTTGGCCGTGCTGTGCCCCGATTCCTGCCTAAATTTCCTGTCCTAGTATTCCGACCATGTAAAGGAAATATGAGACTGACTGAACGGCTACGCGGATTGGTGGGGATGGGGACAGCTCCTGAGGAAACTCCGGTGGTGGTGGCGGCTCCCGCACCAGCCCCGCCTGCGCCCTTACCTACTCCGACGCCTCCTCAGCCCGCTCCTACACCCCCTCCGGCCCAACCCATACCGGCACCATTTGTCGCTACGACAGCTCCCGTTCCAACGACGGCTCCCGTGGTCAACCTGAGTGTTGAGGCCGCCTATGCCATGCTCCAGGCCTTCCCCAAAGACACGGACGATGCCAAGCAGCTTCAAGCGCTTCGCTCCGCGCTGGCGACCATGGCGGATGAAAAGAAAAAGACGCTCCAGCAGCTTCTGGCTGAGGTACTTCAGGAGAAAGCCCGTATCGCGGTGGCGCTCCAGAGCCAGGAGCAGGGCTTCGAGTCGCAAGTTGCCAAGATCTCCGAGGCGGTGGATGCGCTCTGGGAAAAACGCGACAAGCTCACCGAGCACCACCAGCGCCTGACTCTGCATGCCAATGAGCGAATCGAGGGGCTTGACTCCCTGATCCAGTGCCTCTCCCTGCCAGAGGTGCCCGTCTTTGAGCTGGCACCCCTTGAGGAAGTGGTCGCGCTGGATGTCAACGCGGTGCCACTTGTCGACGAAGGCCCTGTGGTGCTCAGGCGGGCTGAGCCCATGAAACAACCTAAATCGAGCAAAGCGGTCTCGGAAGATGGGGAGGGCTCCTCCTCTCCAAACCGCCGCCGCCTCTACGCGAAATCCGCCAGCTAAGCCCCGAGTGTACCGGCGGGCAGGAGCACGGCACGGCAGGGGGCACCATCGGTGGGCAGGCTGAGCGGTAGACAGACCAGTGTGTAGGTTCCCGCCGACACGTCGCGCAAGTCCAGCCCTTCGACAATAATCACCGCAGGTCCCAGAAGCGCACGGTGCGTCTCCGGGTTTCCGCTGTAGAACGGCCCAATTGAGAGGTAGTCGATGCCGATCAGCTTCAGCCCACGCTCCACTAAAAACTGCGCCGCGTCCTCGGTGATCCCGACGTAGTTGGAGAAAAAGCGTGACTCTTCCAGCTTGCCGTCGTGAATCGTGCAGTGAAGCAGCAGCCGGGTGATAGGCTTGGGCAAGCTCTGCGCCTCGAACCACGCCTTGTCCAGCGGCCCTTCACCATCGTAGCAGACCACCGTGCACTCGCCGATCAGCACGTTCAAATCCAGCTTGTCCACCAGCTCGCCGCCTGCGATAAAGTGCCGTGGTGCATCGAGGTGCGTCCCCGTGTGGCACCCAATCGCCATGTCTGTCACCTGCACCCCATCGCCCGCCTCGTGGCTCTTGACGATCTTTAGCTTCACCGGCTCATGCCCTGGCCACACGGGAAAGCCCTCGCGTAGCGGATAGGAAATATCACGAATCTCTAAGTTGCTCATGACAAAGAAAGTTCGACAAGCATCCTAGGATGCCCTCCTGCAAACAGCGAAACTAAGGATGCTGTCCCATAGTGTACTGCTTAACCTGTTCCGTTAGCGCTGCCCAGGGATCTCTCGGGTAGGCGAGTGGGCTACTGCTACCCTTTGGCCAATTTTCGGTGCGCTTTGCATCTTTGGGGAAATCAGCGGCGAAAATAGAGTCGGGAATTGAAATATTTGTCTCCATCTCCATAAGCGTTTCGCCTGCTTTTAAACTCTTTATCTGAATAATAGACTCCGACTTGGGATCAGAGTAATAGGCTCTTGTTCCGATACGAGCTACCCGCAGCTCCTTACCATCTCTGAACTCAGAGGGGCGATTGTCATGGGTACGAAGAAGAAGGATGGGAAGTGCCTGGATGAAAAGAATTTTATACTCTTCAAAAACGGATGGCTTAAATGGTTTTACATGAGTAATCACAAGCTCGTTTTTCTTGTGTTTATAGCTATAGTGGACATTCTCTAAGAATAATTGCGTGGTTTCTTCGTCACGATCACTAGGCAAAAAATGGGCTTTAAGCCATCTCTCTTTGCCCCAACTTTCCGAGAAAAGAACACGCTGCACTCCCGTCCCATCAGGAGTTGGTTCTATACGATACATGCGAGTATGTGTCCTGTTGGGAGCCAAACTTTGTTTCGTGACTTTGATTGCCACGGGGATATTGTGCCCGATCCAGAGAACTGCAAAAATTGCAAAGACGTGGCGGCACTTGAGCTTATAACCCGTGACGACGGGCTGGAGCGGCGTGAGGTTCGCGATGCGCTGTTTGAGAATCTCGCTGACGGGCTCTGCGGGGAAAGCGGCTTTTAGGGCTTGGGCTTGCTCGGACTCGGTCATGGCGTTTTGGGCTCCTCGGGGAGAAAGTGATACGCGGCACGCTCAAAGACGGCGCTACGGGCGCGCTGCAAGCGGCTACTGACGGCGGCTTCGGACTTCCCGAGAATCTGCGCGATCTCGGCGAGACTGAGGCCATCGGTGTATTTCAAGAGAAGCGCATCGCGCTGATCGGGTGTGAGCGAGAGCACGGCGCGGCGTAGCTGGAGGGCATCTTCGGCACGGAGCGCGAGCGTCTCTGGGGTGGGAGCACTGTCGGAGCGCTCTGGCAGAACTTCCATGAGCGTCTCGTTGCGGCGGTAGCGCTTGCGCAGAATATCCGCCACTTTCTTGCGAGCGATTCCCAGCAACCAAGCACGGTGCAGGCTCTCGTCGGCAGGGCAGCGGCTAAGAGCGGAAAAGGCGGCAGAAAATGTCTCCGCCGTGGCATCTTCTGCATCGGCGCGGGTGGGCAAGCGCCGCTGGGCAAAGGCAAAGACCGTAGCAAGATGCGCCTCCTGCAAGTGTGATACCCGTGTCGAGATGATCTCCGTTGCCGCAGGGGCAGGACGTCGGAGGCTCTTGAGGCGCTGGCCGAGCAGGATCTGGTTCACTACTCTCTAATTCGCCACCACGGCGCAAAAACCATCGGTGGATTTTTGGTTAGGGGATGTGGCGCTGGAGAATCGTGACATCCACGTCGCGGTTGAACTTGCGCCCCACGCGCTCCAGAGTTCCCAGAGTGCGAAACCCGAGCTTTTTATGGAGCTTGAGTGAGGCGACGTTATCGCTGGAGATCAGGGCGACAATGGTGTGAATCTCCCGCGCGGGAGCATCATCGAGCAGGGCTTGTAGGAGTGCCTCCCCGATCCCATTACCTTGTGCATGGACATCCACATAGACCGAGTTCTCCGCTGTCCCACGGTAGCCTGGTTTCGGGTTGTACGGTGAGAGCGAGGCCCAGCCTAGGATGATGCCCTCACGGTCTTCGGCGACAAAGCCGGGATACGGATCGCCCCGGTGCTTTTCGATCCAGGCGAGCTGCGTCGGAAGGTCGCGCTCCTGGGTGTCTAAAGTGGCCGTTGTCGTACGAACCGCTTCGTTGTAAATGGCCCGAATGGACTCAGCATCGTCGGGGCGCACAAGACGGATAACAAAACTCACATCAGTAGTTGTACCCTATAGACGAACTTCGGTACAATCATCTATGAATAAATACGCACTGCTGAAGGAAGTCTCTCAGGCGAACTTAGAGCGCGAGGTCAAGCAACTGGCTACCCGCTGGCCCACGCGGCATACGCTCTCCAAGCACCACCTGGCAATTGTTGGGCACCTCGAAGGCCGCTTCCAGGCGCTCGGGTATGCTCCCAAGCGCCACGTCTACTCGCACCAAGGCAAGCCTTTGAACAATGTCCTCGCTGAGAAGTCGGGCGGCAGTGGGGGAGCGATCCTAGTCTGTGCACACTTCGACAGCCGTCAAGAGAACCTCGGAGCCCCGGAAGCCCCCGCGCCTGGTGCCAATGACAACGCGACTGGGGTTGCAGTGCTCTTTGAAGTCGCTCGGCTTCTGAAAAACACCCCGATGCGCCATCCCCTGCGTTTTGTGCTCTTCTCGGGCGAGGAGCAGAACCTCTTGGGCTCGACGGCCTACGCATCGGAGTGCAAAGCAAAGGGTGAGAAGCTCACGTTGGTCTTCAACCTCGATGAAGTGGGCTACCCGGACAAGGCCAAGAGCCTCTTTCTGGATCGCGACGAGGGCGGCGTTCCCAGCAACAACGCGGCGTCGGCAAAGCTCGTTGCACGCATGGAAGTGCTTGCCAGAACCGTCGTCAAAGTCCCTACAAAAATAGACCCCGTCGAAGCGTCGGACTACGTTCCCTTCGAGCAGCACGGCTACGTCGTCACGGGGCTCTACGAAGGCGAGTATCGCTATCCCCACTACCACAAGTCCACCGATACCCCCGATAAAGTAGATTTCGCCTACGTCACCAGCATGGCCCGCATGACACTTGCCTTCCTGCTGGACTACGCCAAATAAAGAAGCCAGAACCACGAGGGTTCCGGCTTAAGAGGGCTACGGCTGCCTTCGCAGCCAACCGAATCTAGT
This sequence comes from Armatimonas sp., assembly GCF_031410135.1. Lineage (GTDB taxonomy): Bacteria > Armatimonadota > Armatimonadia > Armatimonadales > Armatimonadaceae > Armatimonas. The sequence continues at coordinate 6,452 of NZ_JANNYP010000280.1, forward strand.
GGGCACGAAGGTGCCCGTCGCCCTCTTAAGCC
>NZ_JANNYP010000281.1:0-1799 GCF_031410135.1 Armatimonas sp.
ATCTCCTAGAGCGGCGGAACTGGCTCCCGCAGTGGCTCCGCGACTGCGCCGGAACCTTCCTGCTTCTCTTCGGGCTCCCCGCAACCGTTGCTTTCATCATCGCGCTACGAAAGTGACCCTGCCCCATTTGTTCGGACTACCAGTTAAGCAGAATCTACTGTAAAAATCTGGGAGTCTAAAATGTCAGAATCAAAACCTCGGGGGAGTGCCCCCACCACGGAGTCAAAGCCTCGTCGTAGCTATACGGAGGAGTTTAAACAAGAGGCCGTCCGCCTCGCCATCGAACGTAAGAACGTCTCGGCTGTCGCCCGAGACCTCGGGCTGGAAAACAGCGTCCTGAACCGCTGGAAGCATGCCTGGCTGGAGGCGCAAGGCTCTGCCAACCTCAAAGCCTTTCCCGGCAAGGGCAATCCACGCGATGAGGAGTTCGCTCGGCTCCAACGAGAAAATGCCCGTCTCAAGGAGGAAAACGAGGTGCTAAAAAAGGCTGTGGGTATCTTGGAGCTTGGAAGCTGCTGACGCTCCATCACGCAGAGGTCTGTGTGAGATACCGGTTCATCCAAAAGCATACCAGTCAAGTTCCTGTAAGCGTCCTGTGTCGTGCCTTGAAAGTCAGCAAAAGTGGTTACTACGACTTCAAAAAGCTTAGGCTCAGCAAGCGAGCACAGGAGAGGGAGCAGCTCCTGATTCATATCCGCCAGTTCTTCGAGAAAAGTGATAGAAGCTACGGCTCGATTCGTATCTGGGAAGACCTCAAGGAGTGTGACAAGTTAAAAGCGGCGGGGATTCGGGCCGGTCGCCATCGGGTGGCTCGCCTAATGCGCCAAGCGGGGCTGAAGGCAAGGGTAGCTCCCAAGTTCGTGGTGACGACGGATTCCAAGCACGGGTTTCCCATCGCGGAGAACCTATTGAATCGCGAGTTTGGAGCCACGGAAGCCAATACGAAATGGGCAAGCGGGTACCCGTGCTGCACAGGTGATCACCTACATCTGGACACGGGAAGGTTGGCTCTATCTGGCGGTTGTCTTGGATCTGTTCTCTCGTCGAATCGTGGGCTGGTGTATGCAGCAGAGTATGGATCGCTCGCTCGTTTTAAAGGCTCTGGAAATGGCGCTTGGCCAACGCCATCCGGGTGGGGGGCTGCTACATCACAGCGACCGTGGCAGTCGGGTACCCACCCGAAGGGAAGGGTGATGCAAGCGGCGACTTCTAGAATCGTCTGGAATCTGCTGGCATCTCGTGCAGTATGAGCCGTCGAGGCAACTGCGACGCAACGAGCGCAGCGCTCCCATTGCGCTGGGATAACGCACCTGTAGAGAGCTTCTTTGGGACGTTGAAGCAGGAGCTGGTACATCGCTATGATTTTGTCACTCGTGCTGCCGCCCAGTCAAAGATCTTTGAATGGATGGAGGTTTGGTACAATCGTGCTCGTCGTCACTCGTCTCTGGGTTATATCAGCCCCGTTGAGTTTGAGAGGCGAGCGTCCCTGGCGGGGAGTGCCCCGCCCGTCTCGTCAATCGCTCTGCTTAACTAACCGTCCGAAAAAATGGGGATAGTCCACAATCGCGTCCCACTTCGCTTCCATCCATTATCAGTACAAGAGGGCCTGGTGGTAGATTCTTAATTAAAATGTCAACATAAGGCAGATAATATTTTTTACAATCAATAGCATCATTATCCATGAAACACTCCATCTTCCGAACCCTATTTTGGGGCTTGGCATCTGAGGGTGCTTTTTTAGCAATGGCTGGTAAATGGCACTTCTGACTTCCGATAACCCCTGCAACAATCATAGCCAG
>NZ_JANNYP010000282.1:0-2403 GCF_031410135.1 Armatimonas sp.
CACTCACCGGGAGGTGAAACACCCGCCGCAATGTTCCAGAGGGAGTCTGTGATCGAGATCATCCTAGCCGTAAAGAGATCGTAGAGGGGGTTTCCCTCGGCTTTGAGCCTCGCGATGTAGGCCTTGAGCCGAGGAACCTTCACCTCGAGCACCGAGAGAACCAGCTCGCCCATGCCCGCTAAAGTGAAGTTAACACCGCCGGTGGACTGTGTGACAACGTAAATTTGCAAAGATGTAGGCGTATTAACCGGGATATCGACCGCCGGATCGTTGTTGTGCCGGTTTACCCCTTTCACCACAACATAGAAATCCGAGATCAGCCCTGGCATCACACTTGAGATCACCGAGATTACCTTACCTCCGAGGCCGATAATGACATCTGCGAGGAAGATCATTGGCAATAGCTCTGGCTGCACTGCGATTGCCATAGCCTGCACAATGATCATCCCAGCAGTGTAGATGATATTGACTAAGTTTGCGCCCGGTGAGTTGGTGACTGCCTGGAGCAACTTCTGCACCTGTAGCGTGAGAACGATTCGTTTTGCTTCGCTAACCTTCGTCCAGTCAATGCCCAGTGATCTGAAGCTCGACCGAAGATCACGGCCTCGTCCACGGGATACCAGGGCTTCGGGGGCAACTTCGGCAATCGCGTTTTGGAAGGTCTGAGCAAGATCTGACATCCCCGCGAGCACAGGTCCCTGAGCAAGAAGCGCATCGATGAGCTCTTTGGGTAGCTTCTGACCAGGGGCAACTGTGGAGGTGCCGTTCATCAGAGCTTGCAGGGAGTTGGGGTTGTCCGGGCCGTTCATCGCATCCTGATAGAACGCCATGAAGGCCGCGCCTTGAATGAGGGCGGCGCTGTCTAGCACAGGGCTATCCGCAAAGAGAGGAAGAACTCCCTTGGTCAAGAAGTCCTGAAAAAAGTCACCAAACGCCGCGAGCTCCGCGACAAGTGCGCGGGTGGTTCCGGGTGCCGCGACTAGTGCCTCGACCGTGAAGGTGTTCTGTGCGGGTTTCGGTGTGCCCGTACCGAGCTGAACGGTAACAGTAACGGGCCCGGCGGGGGGAGTGTGGGTTGTGCTCCCTGCGGCAAGAAAGGGAGGCACCAGAACCTGCATCCCTCCCGCCTCATCCCAGGAGTGGATAATCGCAGGAACGTCTCCGAATAAGACGCTTGCGCCGTCGTTTTCCGTTAGAGAGAGCCCCGTAAGCTGGACAACCGCTCCCGGTGCGGCGCGACTGGGCGTTACCGTGAAGTTGGTCGGGCCACCTCCCCCACTACCGCTACCGCCGCCACCCCCTCCACAGCCTGTCAGAAGATAGCCCGTTGCACCGCCTCCCACGGCAAGCAGAACCGCCCGCCGTGAGAGTAGAGTTGTTATCATTTTTGCTGTCCTTGTCCCCCACTCGATTTTGGGGACAAGCAGCAGTATAAGAGCCTAGCGTGACACTTCCGTGACAGATTGAGCTAGTGGCTCGACGTCGTTGCGACGGCGCAGGCTAGGCGGCAGTAAGATCGCCATGATGCTTCCGCAGAGGCTAAAGAGCCCCAGCACCATCAGGGGATACATAAAGCCACCCGTCTTGTCCTTGACCCAGCCCACCAGAAACGGCCCGGCAAAGCCCGCAAGGTTGCCCACGGAGTTGATCAGTGCCAAGCCCGCCGCCATCGCCGTGCCCCGCAGAAAGAGCTGAGGGATCGCCCAGAAGGGCCCTAAAATTGCCCACATCCCACTTGCCGCAACCGCCATCAGCGCGAGCTTCGCCCACACCGGAAGGCCTGGCAAACCTGAGCTTGCCATGGCAATCGCCCCGATCATTGCCGGAATCGCAATATGAAGCCGCCGCTCACCGGTCTTGTCAGAGTGACGCGCGTTAAGCACCATCACACACGCTGAGATGCTATAGGGGATTGCGGTCAGCAGACCCACTTTTATCAAGTCCGAGCCACCACCACTCATGTCTTTGACGATCTGTGGAATCCAGAAATTGATCCCATACATCCCCCCTACCATCAAAAAGAAAAGGGTGAAACAGTGCAACACTCGGCTGTCACGTAGCTGCCCCCCCGCGATCTTAAGGTCACGTTTCAGCCCTTGCATTAACGGCTCGTCATTGTTATGTCGATCCGTTCGCTCCCCCAAGCGACTCTGAATATAGTCCCGTTCCTCAGGGGTGAGCCACTTCGCATCGTGAGGGCCATTGGGAAGGTAGGCGAGCACCACGAACCCCAAGAGAACCGAGGGGAATCCCTCCAGGATAAAGAGCCACTGCCAGCCGAAGAGCCCCAGCCAGTTATGGGTCGCTTGCGTGATCCAGCCTGAGAGAGGCGCTCCAATAATAAAAGCAACTGCATTGGCCGTCATGAAGAGGGCCACGACCTGAGCACGCTCCTTCTGTGTA
>NZ_JANNYP010000283.1:0-4791 GCF_031410135.1 Armatimonas sp.
GGCCCCTTCAAGCAAGCTTTCACCCAGCGCTTTGTGCTGGTCTACGGCACCGCAGGCACGCCCGAGGAGAACGCCTGGAGCTACACAAAAGCCCGCTTCGATGCGGAGCAGTTTCTCTATCGCGGCAACGCTTCCCCGGACTTGCTCCCCGACACGGAGTTCGACGCAAAGCGCGAAAAAGACCGCAGCGTGATTCTCTACGGCAACGCCGACACGAACCGGCTCTGGAAACCGCTTTTAGGGAAGTGCCTGATCCAGGTACGCCGTGACGGGATCACGGTTGGCAACAAAGCGCTACGCCAGCCCGACCTAGCCTGCCTCTTTGTCTACCCACGCTCCGACTCGGCGCTCGGGCTAGTCGGGGCTATTGGCGGCACGGGCCTTCCGGGCCTTCGCCTCACCGAGCGAGCGGCCTACTTTACGTCTGGCACCCCCTACCCCGACTGGTGCGTCTTCGGCCCCAAGATCCTCACCGAAGGCATAGGCGGCGTCCTAGAAGCGGGCTTTTTCGACAACCGCTGGGCTTTAGCCGTCCCATAAAATGGGGCGTCTACAGTAGCCTACGGCTGCAAAGCCCGTGCCGGGCTACCAATATCCCAGCCTGGAACAGGCTTTGCGGCGCTTGCGCCATTGCAGACGCCGATTTCAATCGGCGGATGGCGTGGGCCAGTGGATGATCTCGATATGGGTTCCGCCGGGCGCTTCTAAGTAAAACGAGCGGGTTTTGTCGCGGTGGGTCTTGATCTCCTTACCGTATCTCTGGGCCAGCGACTCTAGGTCATCCAGAGAGACACGCCAGGCGAGATGGTTCGGGTGCTGATCTTTGACCACAAAGGCCAGCCGTGCACCTCCTGCCTCGACAAAGGCCCAAGTCGCATCTTGGTAGAGTACAACTGCCCCAACATGCGCTTCGTACCAGGCAACAGCCTCGGCAATATCCGGGACGACTTGGGCGACATGATCAAAAGTATAGCTCATAAAATTTACCGAAAAAGCGAACGCATAAAGAGCGCCCAGGCATTCTGGCCCCACGGTGTACTCGCCGCCAAAACGATCACCGGAAAGAGCGCTGAGAGCGTGAGAATAAGCAGCAGTGGCACCGAAGAGCGCCGATTGCTGTAGAGCCGTGAGACCCCTCGCGCATCTACCAAGCGACTCCCGACTTTCAGGCGCACGAGAAACGTACTCGCCATTCCCCCCCGGCCTTTATCTAAAAAGTCTTCGAGGTTCGAGTGAGTGCCCACTGCGACAATTAAGTCCGCGCCTTTCTCATAGGCCAGTAACAGCGCCGCGTCCTCGCTTGTTCCCGCCATCGGAAAGAGAATGGAGGAAACGCCTAGTGCTTCCACACGCTCTTTCCCCGGAGCACGACCATCGGGGTAGGCGTGCACCAGAACTTCTGCCCCGCAGCGCAGCGCCGAGTCGCTCACGGAGTCCATGTCCCCCAGCACGATCTCCGGGCGGATTCCTAAGGCAAGTAGAGCGTCTGCCGCGCCATCTACGGCAATGACGACAGGTTTCTGATCCCGCAGGTAGAAGGTCAGGCGCTCTAGATCCTCTTCATAGCCCTCACCACGCACTACCACGAGGACATGTCGTCCGACAAGGTTCGTCTTGAGCTCTGGGAGTGCCCCCGTCTCCAGTAAGAGCGCACGCTCCTCGGGTTTCTCTAGAAACTGCAGTGTGTTCTGAGCAAAGCGCTGAAGCTCTGTGTCTAGATTCTGCCGAGCCGCGACAAGCTGCTGCTCCAGTAAGGCAGGCGTCAGCGAGGTCAATGACTTTAAACGCGCGTCGGAGAGGGTGAGCCGCTCTCCCTCTTTTAACTCGCTAAAGAGGTCTAAGCCTTGGGATTCGTACAACGGAATCCCTGCATCGAGTAAAACACCCGGTCCACGATTCGGGTAGCGACCCGTCACAAACGGCTGGCAGTTAATCACCGCATAGGGCCGAGCACGCACCAGCATCTGCGCCGCGACCGCATCTAGGTCAGGATGATCGAGCACCACCAAACAACCTGGAGTCAGTGTTGGCGCGAGAGCTTTGGTTCGTCGCCCCAGACGTACCTCAACCAGCGGTGTGCCCGCTTTTTCTTTTTCCCGAGTGAACAACTGGCTTCGGATCATTGTCTAAAAACCGATTATATCCCCCGTCAGAGTCGGGTACAATAGTGGAGTTTGTACCAAACATAAGGAATAAAGAAATGACAAAGCTCACGTTTATCGCAGCCCTAGCTGCCTTTGGAATTGGTGCCGTCGCCTTCGCACAAGATGCCGCTCCCAAGCCCGCACAGCGCCCCGGTCAGGCACAAGGCCGTAACATGGTTCAAGTTTGCGCCATGAAAGGTGAGGCTCTCAAGACTCCCGCAAAGGCGGAGTCGGTTGAGTTCAACGGTAAAAAAGTTCTCTTCTGCTGCGCCAACTGCAAAGCCGCGTTTGAGAAGCTCGATGATGCCGCTAAGACCAAGACGGTTACCAAGGCAGGACTGATCAGCCAAAAACTCACTGCACTCAAGACGATCGAGCGCGTGGAAAAGCAGCTCAAAGAGCTTGATGGCGTAAAAGAGGTTGTGACGACAGCCCCAGCAGGCAAGGTCAACTGCGCCGTGACGGGTGAAGAGATCGAGAGCGTGGCCAAAGCGGCGGGCAAAGTGGAGTACAAAGGCAAGACCTACTACTTCTGCTGCCCTGGCTGCATCAAGAAGTTCAACGAGACTCCCGACAAGTTCGTCAAGTAGTCAATAAGAAAAAAGCCCCAGAGCAAAAACTCTGGGGCTTTTTTTATTAAAGCTAAAATAGCTTGGCGTTGGGGTTAAACTCGATCTTAGCATTGCGAGATTGGTCCACTAGCCATTTTTGCACCGCTTGCGGTTCATTGAGCTTCGCGTTGACTTGCTCTTTCTTAAACTTGGCCTTCTCTGCCGCACTAATATCAGAGCCTTTTTGGAGGAGCTTGATGACATGCCAGCCGAACTGACTCTTGATCACCGGGCTAATATCACCCGCTTTCAGAAGAGCAAAAGCAGCCTTTTCAAAGTCTTGATCAAAGACTCCCTTACCGACCCAGGGTAGCTCCCCTCCCATGGCTCCACTGCCCTTATCATCGGAGAACTGTTTCGCAGCCTCGTCAAACTTGAGCTTTCCGGCCTTAATGTCTGCAAGAATCTGGTCAATGCGAATTTTTTGATCGTCTTCTTTCTTCTTGATCTGCTCCGGGGTCAGCGGGGTGGACTGATCCGGGGTGGGACCGAGAGGCTGGGTAGCCAGAAGAATATGGGAAAAGTGTCCCTGTCCGTCACGCCCTGGAACCATTTTGATCAAAAACTTTTCAAAAGACTTTCGGGCAAGCAAGTTCAGACGGACGGTCTGGGTCACTTCGGCTTCCGTTAGACCAAACTCACGCGTGATCTCCAAGAACGTCATCATCTTGCCGCTTTGTGCCATCTGGGCCACAACCTTGGCCTTCTCTTCTTTGACTTTCTCAGCAAGCTCCGCAGGCGTGATACTAACACCGGCTTTCTTCGCTTCTTGCTCAATCACAATCTTCTGAATCATCTCAGGCACAACTCGTCGTGCCAGGGTGCCACTAAGCTGCTTCTTAATATCCGATGCCGTGATATTGACCCCGTTGTAGCGAGCAATCACGCTGGAAGACATCGCGGCAGGCTTGGCCGCAGGCTTCTTGTTTGCCTGGGGGGCGATAGCCAACACGAGGGCAATCGTCATGGTTGAAACTGTCATCTCTAAACCTTTCTCCTAAAAAAAGACGCCCCCGCTACCGGTAGGGTTCCGGAGCGGGGGCGCTTATCTCACTTACTCAGTGCTCGCAGCAGGAGCCTCTCCCAGATCGCCTCCAAGAAGCTGACGGGCATCGTCAAGGCCACGCACCGCAACCGGCGCAGGGCCGCCTTCACCCAGCAGGGAGTCAGGCACCTCAAGCAGGCCAATGGCGCTGCCATCGGAGCTGGTCACCTCAAGAGCACGGTACTGCGCCAGACCGGTTCCGGCAGGAATGAGACGCCCGATAATGACGTTCTCCTTCAAACCAACCAGGTTATCGCGCTTGCCACGCACCGCTGCCTCGGTCAGAACACGAGTGGTCTTCTGAAAGCTCGCCGCCGACAGGAACGACTCGGTTGCCAGAGAGGCTTCCGTGATTCCCAAGAGCACCGGGATAGAAGTCGCAGGCTTGCCCACAACTCCGGTCTCCTGCTCGTTCTTCTCGATCTTGCGGTTGACATCCTCGATATCAAAGCGATCCACAAGCTGGCCATGTAAGTAGCTGCTATGGCCAGGCTCAACCACCTTACGCTTCTTGAGCATCTGGCGGACGATCACCTCGATATGCTTGTCGTTGATGTCCACACCCTGCTGCTTGTAGACCTTCTGAACTTCGCGAACCAGATACTCCTGGATTCCGCGCAGCCCCTGGAGTCCCAGGACTTTCTGCGGGTCAAGCGGGCCATCGGTCAGGCGGTCACCGGGCTCAATGATATCGCCTTCTTTGACCTTGAGCTCACCACGGTAAGGCACGACGATCTCTTTACGCACCAGGATGCTCTCGATACCCGCCTCACGGATCTTGCGGATATCACGATCCACAAGCTCTTTACCAACGGGGACGATCTCCTCGTTGTTCGAGAGGTTCAAGATCGGTACCGCAACGATCTGACCGGTCATCGGCTTGTTGTCTTCTCCCACCTTGAGAGGCGAGTGAATCACCACTTTACGCAGGCCTTCCATCGGGACACCTGCAACGGTTCCGCCGAACTCGGAGATGATCGCTTGGCCCTTA
>NZ_JANNYP010000284.1:0-1194 GCF_031410135.1 Armatimonas sp.
CGAGGGGTTGGAAATCTCGTGATAAGCCCTGGACGGTAAACCTCCGGGCTTTGGGGCGACGCCCAGAGGGCACCCGACCCTATACCGACGAGGAACGAGGAGGCGGCGCGAAGCGCCCCAAAGCGGGACGTTCACCGTCCACGCTAAACAGAAAATCCCCATCACGAGCTTTCCGACAGAAAGTAATTTTTGTAACCTTCTTGTAGTGTCGTCGAAGCAGATGCGTAGGCAGCGTGCGGCAAACTGTAAGCAGTTCTAACGAATAACTCTTACTGTTAAAAAGGTGATGAAATCCATGATAAATCGCTCGTTTACTCTCGTAGATACTGTCCTGACTTTTCTTGCAGGCCGTACTCTTGCTTTTCTTGAGACCAGTGCTCCTCTTTGCTCCAGTAAGAAAGATCCCGCGTTGAATAAATCGGAGTTCGAAGCTGCGCTACGTGAAGCCCTCAAGTTCTTAGATCGCCCAGAGGCACTTCTCAACAATCCGCTTCTCCACTCCCGAGTCGTCGAGGAGAGCACACGGGGAGTCGCGGCTACGGCTAAAGCACGTGCCTTGGTGCTCCTGAGCCTAATCCGCGAGACGGCAAGCGGTATGCAAAGCCATCCCAAGCGTGCACGGGGCTACCGTGCGCTTCTTCATACCTATCTGAGCCCCATCGGCACACAAGAAAAAGCGGCGGAGCTTCTGGATCTTCCGTTCAGCACCTACCGTCGCCATCTTGCCGAGGGAATCGCACTGCTCACCGAGACCCTCTGGCTACAGGAGAGTGGGGAGATGCTCAAGTGAGCTTCTTCACATGGCACTGAACAAAAAGTGAGTAGTTTTCCGCCTGGAAGCTGAGCTACTTTAAAGCCTAAACTACTAACATCACGAACGGGCTAGGCGACAAACAACCTGGCATTTAAGAAAGAACAAGAAAATGAAACGAATCTCTCTCCTGAGCCTGCTTGCTCTCGCTACTTTTGGACTGACGATTAGCTCCGCTCCCGTCGCGGCACAAAAAACGGCTAAAGAGAAGACGACAATGGTTGGAGGCGCGGCCATGTACCCGTCCAAGAACATCGTCCAGAACGCTGTGAACTCTAAAGACCACACGACGCTTGTTGCCGCAGTGAAGGCAGCGGACTTGGTTGAGACGCTCCAGAGCACGGGGCCCTTTACCGTGTTTGCCCCAACTAACATGGCTTTCG
>NZ_JANNYP010000285.1:0-1003 GCF_031410135.1 Armatimonas sp.
GTGGGCAGGGCAGTGGGAAAATCAAGTGGGGGTAGGAATGTCCCACACCGCCTTAGGAACGGATTACCTTGTGGTAGAACAATACCTTCGCCAAAATGGTGGGGCTCTTTCGACGCCTGATGCCATCACTGCCAGAAGCAAAACTCAGGTGCAAAGCTCCATTGTAGCCACCTTCCCACCTGGATGAATCAAGCCAAGACGACAAACCTGGTCCACGACCGATTCCAGCCGCGACAACAGACCAGAACAAACAATACCATCGGCAAATTCCGCAAGACATTTCAACGCAGAAGGCACATACTTCAAGGTCTCCAGAGCGTAGCGACGGCCACGGTAGTAACTTTTCAGGTCAACAATGCCAGCATCAGGAAACGACGCGCCAAAACAATCCAAAAGGTGGCAACTCAGATTGCCCATGAAAAACGAAAGACCAACCGCGTTCGCCACGGAGGTCTCACCCACACACACAAAGTCAGAAAGACCAAAATGCTGCTTGGCATCGCGAAACTCAAACTCGATCTGGAAACGCAGACTATAATACTCCACCAGTGTGAGGGCTACCAAGTCTAAGTCGCTGCTAAACAAGACCACATGACCTCGACGTTCTGTCACCCGATGCGTCTTGACAATCACCACGATATTGAGCACCTCAGCAAAGTCTTTGTGCCGACACTGCATCTGGTAGACTTCACGCTCATAGTCGTCTTCCTGCTCACACGAGACCCGAGAGGCAAGCGGCAGATTGTCATAATCGAGCCTATCGCCATACCTCAGACGCGGACTTGCTTGTTGCTGATCTTGTGTTGGCAAAAGATACAGTTGGGCATCGTGACGCATTTTGGAGATCAGGTGCAATCCCAACTGGCGCGTCATATGTTAAGAGGGATGTTTTCCTTATTTTCCATCCAATTCCAAGTAATGCAACGCTATCTTCTTACCAATCTGTGCCTGAAGCTTGTGTGTCCAGAGAAGGTTGCGCGCAAGCTCCTGGTTTAGCGTGATT
>NZ_JANNYP010000286.1:0-6690 GCF_031410135.1 Armatimonas sp.
AAGCGGTTACCGAACGCATTCATCAGCGTGCTCCGGTGCACGCTGATGAGCTGAGTAAGCAGTTTGATTATTGCTTTGACTTTGTTGATGCATATCGCCAACACCCCTACGAGACGCATGGTAAGACAGGGGGACTGAATCCTGCTGATAAGGGGGTTACTTTTGTCATTGCCCCTTACATTCGAGATGTCATCGACTCTAGCGGTGGTCGTAATATGATCCGGGCATTTGTTGTGACACATGGCTTGCATGGGCGCGAGGTGCCGACAAATCAGCAAAGTCGTCATTTGCTGGCATTCTCTTCCGAAGAGGATCTTTTCTTGTTTCTGGCCGCAGTTGTTTCCGAGACTATCTCTGAAGAATTGGGAGATCGTCCCATTCGTGCGGAGTACATTGAGCGAGTCATGATGCGGCTTGAAGTTGAGGAGCGTCGTCAGAATCTGTCCTATGCGATACTCCCAAAGTCCTACTTCTTGAGTGCGACTGTTGTCTATGACTGCGAGGCTGAGGAAGGCTCTACTTTTGCTCTGAGCTATGGAGATGCCACTTTTCATCAACTGCCCCTTCGAGGAGTATTTCGTGAAGGGTATAGGCAACTCTACTTTGACCTTCATGCGGGGACAATAGTGGGAGCTAGATTTATTTCGACACATGCATTTCATGAGAAGATCATGTATCAGCTTCTTTCAGACCCCGCCGTAGTTTAAGCACGTTTAAGCACATATATACGTTGCATCCAGCTCTGCGATGACATAACAGTATGCCCACTACTGCCGCACTATGGCAGCGAGAAGGGAGCGGCTACTTAATATGTCAATCAAGGATTCCGAGTCCAAGGGGAACCTCGCGGTACTTCCCCAGGGGCTTCGGCCACGGGGTAGGGTGATCGAGCAACATGAGGCGTTTGATCTGGATGGTGGTATTGGGCGTCTGGAGGAAGAGATGCGCGCCGCACGTCGGAGCGGTCTCTTTGGGATTGCTCGCCTCAAGTGGGAAGCATGGCTAGAGGAGAAGATGAAGGAGCCTGCCATCCGCAAGCTCAAGGCACAACAAGCGGTGCTCTTTGAGCAGCGACGAACCGCGCAGGCCCAGATCGATCTACGGAGCACGGTGTTTACCGGGGAGCGAGATGGGGAACGAGGTCGCAGCGAGGTAAACCAAGCGCGAGCGCATAGACTTCAGACTGATTTAGATAGTCTTGGTATCGGGCAAGACGATGGCGTTCCTCGGCCATTCCCACCCAAGTCGGGTGATCCACCGCTGAGTGTGCATATCTCAGATCAGCAAATCGAGGCTCTTGCCCTTAAAGCCGTATCGAATATCCCGGCGGGGTTAGCAGGAGAAGAAGGTCTGAAAGCCTACTTTTCAGAGCTGCATGATCGGCTTCCAAAGTACGTTGCTGACGAGGTGGAGACACGCATTCGAGCACTGCGACGAACCATGTCCTAGTGTCCTATCGGGTGGGCAATGGGGTGTCCTATCGGAGGGTTAGTTAATAACCCACCTGTAGAGGCACCCTGTCGAGGGAAAAGTGGCTTTTTCGGGCTGTAACTGTCTTCTCCATTCCTCATAGCTCTTAGCCTTCGGACTCTATTCGTCCTTATGCTCATCCCTCTCGTTTTTTCAAATCCAGCACACCTGCGAAAACATGACTTCGCATCGCTGGCTCCCACTCTGGAAACCAAAATCTCATGGTTCGAATCGGCACTCGAATACTCCACGACTCTCAGCAATCCAGCACACGATTCCGCGTCGTCTCGGACGACCCCGAGCTGATTCCGCACGCCGATCAGCCGTGGCTCCGCGCCCATGCCTGCGAAAAACTCGAGCTGCCGATGCCACGGCACACCGGGCCAAACGACAAGATTTCCACCGTTGCAGCAAGCCATGAACAGCTTGCGCGTCATGCTGTAGTCTGTGGCGCAACGGGAAGCGGAAAGACTCGCCTTGCCATGCAGCTTCTTTATGAGCAGCTGAAAGCCGGGTGCTCCGTGGTGATGATGGATCCCAAACTTGAGACCATAAAGCACGTTTTGCTCATGGCACAAAAGGCTGGAATTACCTCCGATCAGGTGACGATGCTCATGCCAGGGAACGCGAACCTTGCAGGCGTTCCGGGCTGGAATCCACTGGACTACAAGCAAACGGGGACACCGCCAGGACAAGCGGCGGCGGACTTCGTTTCGGTACTTGCTCAGAGCACATCGTCATGGGGACCACGAATGCAAGATCTCTTAACGAACGCCCTGCTGATCATCGCAACCCATCGGCTTTCGATTTATGAGCTTGCTCGTTTTCTCCAGCGAGACGAGTATCGCGAGGGTCTACTCACTCAAGAAGTGGAGCAGCCTGACCCGATTGCCTATCAGGAAGCGCACGAATACTTCACGGCGGAGTTTGCCAACTGGGGAAAGTCGGAGCGCTCTTCGGCAGTGGCTCCCGTGATGAACAAGCTTCGTGAGTTCTTGCGCTCTGGCTTTCTGCGCTCGCTCCTGTGCGCCGAGAAGAACACTCTGGATATTGCGTCGCTCTGGCAGCGTCAGCGCCTAGTTCTGGTGAATCTGGATCAGACAACACTGGGAGATGAGGGTGCCCGGTTGCTGGGCGGAATGCTTGCCTGGCAGCTCTATCGCACCGCGATGCGTGTTGATGGCCCGGTGCCGGTGTGCCTCTCGCTTGATGAGATGGGAGTCTCCGGGAAGTTTATTGGAAATGCGGTAAATCAGATTTTGGCGATTGCCCGCTCTCGTAAGCTCCGTATGCTAGTGGCCTGTCAGCACCTGGGCCAGCTCTCCGATGAGCTGCGGGAGTCACTGCTTGCTATTACCTCGGTGCGAGCGTTCTTTCGACTTGGCTATGACGATGCCCGTGTCATCGCCGCCTCACTTGCTGCTGGAACAGGTGGTGAGGTTGTGACGGTTGAAGCCACTAGTCAGCTAAAGAAAGATGTAAAGACGGGGGAGATGATCGGGCCATGGACGGCAATGCAGCACCCGATTTTGGATGCTTGGGGTAACGAGCTACGTCTCTCCAATGGAGCGTGGAAGGATTTCTTACTGGGACGAATCGTTCAGCTACCGAAGTACGAGACTGATTTTGTGATGCCGTGGGAGAAGCTACCAGACGGCTGGGAGAAGTCCACGCCTTCCTGGGAAGAACTGCCCGAGATCTGGGAGTTTGATCCGATTGATAGGCTCTTAGAGCTTGCCAGGCTTTCTCGGATTCCGCGCCTTTATGTTCATGCTGCGGACACCGGCGAGCCTATTGAGCTACGACGATATATTGCTCGGCTCTCACGCCAGCAGTACCGAGTGGCAGGCTCAGCCCCCTTGCGACTCGCTGTTCTCTTCCCTAAGCCCAAGCTCTCGGTGGTGACACGCATTACCGAAAGTGAGCGACGTGATCGGTGGGTGCGTCTTCTGATGGAATTACCAACCGCTCGCGCTGTGGTGGTGCTGGCCCCAGAAGCTCCGGTTATCACCCAGGTCGTCAAAGTGCCTGACCCTGCAACTCCTGCGGGCTTTGAGAGGTTTTTGAGTGAAGCGCTCGTTTCAAGTGGACAGACAGTCCCCGACTTGGAGCGAATCTATCAGGCGCGTCGCAGTGAAGTCAGTCGCCTTGAAGAGGTCGGGGCTGACATTGTGGCAATGCAGGATGAGGAGAAGGGAGGGCGGTCTGGAAGGTCAAAACAGCCACGGCGGACGGTCGCAAGCAGTAGTGCGCCACGAGTCAGCCCTGGAAAAACTGCCTTGGCATTACTCAAGGGCGGGGAGGTGGATAACGATGGAAGCCTTGCCTAGCATGTCAGTTTCGCGCACGTCGCGCTATCGTCGTAGCCCAGCTGCGAAGCCACTGGTCGCGCTTACGCCGATCAAGCGTAAGCTACTGCGGTTTCTGGTTGAGTGCCGGGTGCTCTCACTACCTCAGCTTGTTTCTCTTGGGCAGCTCTCCCCTAAGGGAACACGCAGGCAGATGCGCCAGCTCTTCGACTCGGGGCTCGTCGAGGTTGTGGCCGTCTCGCGTGCTGCTCTTGCGCCGGAAGGTGCTCCTGCCGATGAGACGCTGCTTTATGGGAGTGCGCCGAATCTGTATGTACCAACAGTCCAAGCGGTGCGAGCCCTAGTTGAGCTTGGCGTTGTGGATAGTCGCTATCTCGGACACAGTTATCCTGCCTACAACCCCAAAAATGGCCTCTTCCTGCGGCATGAGCTACTCGTTCGTGATGTGCGCGTCTGGCTTGAGGGCATGGCCTATCGAGAGGTCGGGCGAACGCTTCGCTGGGAGGATGGCATAGGCGCAACCCTGGAACTTGGGGAGAAGCAAGTCCTCAAACCCGATGCTTGGTTCGTCTTCGAGATTGCCCAGGACGAGCGCCCGGTAGTGTTGGTTGGCTTAGTCGAGGTGGATCGAGGGACGGAGCGCGGCAAAACGCGCTGGGCGGAGAAGCTCACCCGCTACCATGCTCTGTTCAGCTCAGGGAAACTACTGGAAAGCACCGGCTACAAGAACGCTCGGGTATTAGTGCTGTGCCCCGATGAACCTCGTCGTGAACGTCTTGCTGCCCTGATCGCGGAGCTTGCCGGTGATGAGCGCCTCGCGGGAAAGTTCTGGTTGATAACCGCGCAAACCCTGGAGCAGACCGGGCTACACGACTCTGTGTGGCTGGTCGCAGGGCAGTCTCAGTCCTATGCCTTATTGTAGACTGGGGCTGCCGATGTGATTTTTGTCCAAGAATTTCTGGTAGAAAGTGGAGATTTTTATCTGCGAAACTTTATCTTATAGAACCAATAGATGCTCGTGCAAAATTGATTCAAAGCAACTAGAACAAAGAAAAGCCAAATGATGTCACGCTCTTTATGCAGTTGAGAAATCGTAAAAGAGATGAGCGCAACGACGGCATGGCGTAAAGCGCGTGGGTATCTCTTAGTAAAGTCCACCCATTGCTTGGCGAAGCTCTCCATTCGCAACATGGGATCGGTTGCTGCGTGTTGTTTTTCTTTCAGTCGGAGCAATTCCTTTTGTGACTCGGTAGCGATCGCGGGATCATCACTCTTTGAAGCCTTCTCATAGGCAACTCTGGCTTTGTCCCACATCTCTTGATGCGTATATAAAAGTCCCAATATCTGATGGTGATCTGGATCGTCAAATAGTGCAAGCGATTCTTCGGCCAGCCTGGTAGCGTCCTTCGCCGCCTGCTTTCCACGCGCTCCGCCTTGAGCTGAGTGGAATCTTCGGCGGAGGTCTGCCTCGGTATACAGGCACATGGCACGACAGAAATTAGCCTCTTCTCCGGTAAGGGAATTGGATTGTTTGTAGGCGATTCGTAGATCGCCGCTAATCAGAGATTCTACATTCGCGATAGTTGCTTTTACTTGCTCTTGATTCTCGGGAGCGTAGGAAGCAAGCCTATCAGCTTGCCCTTCTACATCTTCAAGCAGGGAAATGATGACGTCTACTTCCTTCGAAGATTGCGATTGCTGTATAGACATTTTGATATTCTCCTTTCAGATGTAAAAAGTGGTGACGCCAGAAAGCGCTTGAACGCCCTTGTCCTTGCCGTCTATGTAAACTGTGTGGCTTCCTGGTGAAACGCTCTCAAAGTGAGCGAGCCCTTTATCGTCTGTGTACTTCTCGTGGTTTCCCCCGGAATAGACCACGACCCGACTCATGTGCACCACGTTTCCTGTTGCTTCTGAAACCACCTTTATACTGACCATCGCTTGCTCCTCCCAAGCCACTCCTCATGGCTTTTACAGATTGGTCATTTTACCATGTATATATCCCGTGGTGTTTTATACTGTGTGATTTTTCCCGTGGTTTGTATCCGCTTTTTCTTCAATCCTATTGGGATGCAAAAGAGAAAAACTCTGGAGAATCGCGACCCGCTCCTCCAGGCGGTGGCTGTTAGGATTCGGGCGCTTCGTGAAGGAAAAGGAATCGCTCAAGAGGTCTTTGCCTACGAGGCGGGGATAGACCGGAGCTACTACGGTGGGATTGAGCGGGGCAAGTACAGCCCGACCGCCATCAACTTAGCTAAGATCGCAGTGGCGCTGGGAGTTGAGGTGGGGGAGCTGTTTCCCGGCAAGGAAGAGCTTGCTTCGTTGCTGGCTGGAGACTCTACCCCGGATGCCTAGGGCAGCTCTAAAACTGTGCAAGGTTTCGTTGGCTTCCCAGCGTCTAGCCTGTACTCACTCGGGGGGATGGATTCCACGGAGCTTGAGAAGGCTGCGCAAGTTCACCACGCCCGCACGATTCAAACGGAGCCGCTCTATCGTCACGCGGCCAATTGGTGTTTGCCCGATCACAGTGAGTGTGTCCTCGCTCCAGGCGAAGTGCTCTGCCCAGGCATCAAGTCTAGGGTTGTAGAGACGCACTTCCTCACCTGTCAGGGGATCAACTGCCATCGTTGCCAACCCCTTGAAGCCATTACAGCCCAAGCAGGAGTTTGCCAGGTTATCTTCCTCATCCGGGCCACCATCGCCCAGTGGATGAATGTGCTCCACCGCAAAGGTACTCAGCGAATGGCTCTCCGGGCAGCGGCAGTATTCACAGAGATACCTAGCTCGCTCCGCAATGCGCTCTCGGACACCTCGGCGACGGCGCAGTGCCACGAGTTACTGGGTTCTCCGAGCAAGAGGATGGTGCCTGACGCCCAGTGTGTCGAGAAAGTAGTCGTGCGGCTTGCCATAG
>NZ_JANNYP010000287.1:0-2960 GCF_031410135.1 Armatimonas sp.
CTGGCTTTTCCGCTGGCCGTGAAGTACTTTGTGGACAAGCTCCTTCCCAGCGCAAACTGGGGGCTGATTCTCAGCGCCGCTGTCGGGCTACTGATGATCTACCTGGTGAACACGGGGCTTCAGTACGTCGTGAACTACTGGGGGCATGTGCTGGGAATCTCCATCGAGACCGAGCTGCGGCGGCGCATCTTCGACCACTTACAAAAACTCTCGTTTCGCTTTTTTGACAACCAGAAGACCGGGCACTTGGTGGCGCGGATCACCAAAGACCTGGAGGAAGTGGGAGAAGTGGCGCACCACGGCCCCGAGGACGCGTTTATCGCGGTGATGACGTTTCTGGGCTCGTTTGGGCTGATGTTCACGCTCAACCCGAAGCTGGCGCTGATCACGGGGCTAGTCGTGCCACCGATGACGTGGGTCTCGACACGCTACGGGCGGGCGATGACGCTCAACATGCGGGCGCTCTTTGGCCGCATCGGGGACTTTAACGCGCGTATCGAGGAGAACGTGGGCGGGATGCGGGTGGTACAGGCTTTTGCCAACGAAGACCACGAGCGCAAGCTCTTCGCCAAGGACAACGAAGCGTATAGGGATACTAAGCTCGATGCCTATAGACTCATGTCCAAGAGCATGTCGCTGAGCTACATGACCATGCGCATCGTCCAGCTTTTTGTGATGATCGCCGGGGCGTTCTATGTTCTGCGCGGCGAGCTGACGATCGGCGGGTTTATGGGCTTTTTGCTGCTGGTCAATGTCTTCTTCCGCCCTGTGGAGAAGATCAACGCCGTGCTGGAGACCTACCCGAAGGGAATCGCGGGCTTCAAGCGCTACTCGGAGCTGCTGAACACCGCGCCCGATATCGCCGATGCGCCCCATGCGCAAGCCATCGAGCACCTGACGGGCGAGATTCGCTTCGAGCAAGTGACATTTGGCTACGAGGCACACAAGCGGGTGCTCGATAATATCAACCTCACTATCCATCCCGGCGAGACGGTCGCGTTTGTCGGGCCAAGCGGCGCGGGCAAGACCACGATCTGCTCCCTGGTGCCGCGCTTCTACGAGCCGCTCGCGGGCCGCATCACGGTAGATGGCATGGATATTCGAGAGCTGACACTGGCGTCGCTTCGGCGCAACATCGGAATCGTGCAGCAGGATGTCTTTCTGTTTGGCGGGACAATCCGCGAGAATATTATCTACGGGCGGCTCGATGCCAGCGACGAAGAAATCAAAGAAGCGGCGCGGCGTGCTCGGCTCGACGAGATGATCGCGCAGCTCCCCGATGGCCTCGATACGGTGATCGGGGAGCGGGGGGTGAAGCTCTCGGGCGGGCAGAAGCAGCGGCTCGCGATTGCGCGGATGTTTCTCAAAAATCCCCCGATTCTGATTCTTGACGAAGCCACGTCCGCGCTGGACACCGAGACCGAGCGTGCCATCCAAGCATCGCTGGCTGAGCTCTCCGTGGGCCGCACGACTCTGGTCATCGCCCACCGCCTCGCCACGATCCAAAACGCCGATAGAATCGTGGTCGTGGACGAGACCGGTGTCGCCGAGCAAGGCCGCCACCAGGAGCTTGTCACGTCGGGTGGCATCTACCAGCGCCTCCACGAAGCCCAGTTTCGCCCACAGCAGGAACCCACTCGTGCTCTGGCGAACCTAGCCTCATGAGCAAGAAAGAAGTTCGGATCGGCATTATCGGCTGCGGACAGATCGCCCAGCAGCATCTCAAGACCTATAAAGAAATCCCCGAGGCCAACGTGGTCGCCTGCGCAGATATTCTCCCTTCGGCGGCGGACAAGAGCGCGGCCACGTTTGGGATTCCCAATGTGTACTACTCCGCCCAAGAAATGCTCAAGCGCGACGACTTAGACGCCGTAGACGTGTGCCTGCACAACAACTTTCACCGAGCAGGCGTCGAGGCGGTCTTAGCATCCGGGCGGCACTGCTACTGCGAGAAGCCCATGGCGGGAGCCTATGCCGACGCGCTGGCGATGAAAGCCGCCGCAGAGGCATCGGGGAAGCTGCTGCACATCCAGCTGGCGGGGATCTACTCCAACGAGGTGCGCTCCGTGAAAGAGCTGATTGATGACGGTGCGCTGGGCGAGGTTTACTACGCCCGCACCAACGGCCATAGAAGGCGCGGTCGGCCCTACGTGGATGGCTACGGCAAGCCGACGTTCGTGCAGAAAGAGAACTCCGGCGGCGGGGCGCTCTACGACATGGGCGTCTACCATATCTCCGAGCTGCTCTGGCTTTTGGGCAACCCGACTCCCACACGCATCTGTGGCCGCACGTTTCAGAAAGTGGCGATGGACGCCAAGCGTCAAGAACTCTCGGGCTACTCGGTGGAGGAGCTGGGCACGGGGCTCGTGAATTTTTCTAATGGCATTGCACTGGACATTCTCGAAGCCTGGGCGATGCACCTCGACACCCTAGAGGGCTCGTTTATCCTCGGCAGCGACGGCGGTGCACGCCTGCGCCCCTTTGGCTACTTCACGTCACAGGGTGACCTGGACATCGACGGAGGCGCGTCTATGGGCGCGGCGGCGTATCGCAGGCGCAAGCTCCGCACAGAAGACGGCGACACGGACACACGCGACAACAGCCAGCGTCACTGGGTCAATGTGCTGCTTGGCAACGATACGCTCCTGCCGACGATGGACCTGGCGCTCAACACCATGCTCATCTCAGAGGGTATCTACCTCTCCGAGAAGCTAAGTCGGGAAGTCACAGCCGAAGAAGTGCGGGAGCTCTCGGTGAGCACTGCCAAGCCGATCTAGCCCTTCTCAATCCCCAGTAGCGCGAAGCTGTCGCGGCGCACGATCACCGAGAGCTTCGCGCTGGTGGGGACACTCTCAAACGTGATGGCGATGGCAGGAGCATTGCCGTAAACGATATCAGCCTCAGTGTGGCGGCGCATCCGTGGGTTGTGGCTCCAGAACTGCTGCACGGTTGGGTGGGCC
>NZ_JANNYP010000288.1:0-10153 GCF_031410135.1 Armatimonas sp.
CTTGTGTGTGTAGCCCGTGGCGGGCTTGGTTTCCTTTGGCGGCACGGCGTTTACGCCGTGCTGTCGTTGCGAAAGTGCAGGGAGAGCCGAAGCGTTTTTTGGATGTGGGCGAAGCGCTACGACTTTTGTGGGTTGCTTTACCGCGACGGGACGAGAGAAATAAAGAACGATGCCCACTCCACTGGCAAGCGCAACACCAAGAACGGGCAGCTGCCAGGCAAAAGCGCGACGGGGCGTTTGCGCCCTCGTCCACTCGCACCTACGACGAGCTGCTCTTGCTCCTGCCCCGCACGCAAACGCCCCATCGTGCGTTTGCCTGGCAGCTGCCCGTTCTTGGTGTTGCGCTTGCCAGTGGAGTGGGTGCGGCTCTGTATTTCTCTCGTCCCGTTGCCGTAAAGCAACCGACAAAAGTCGTGGCGCTTCGCCCACATCCAAAAAACGCTTCGGCTCTCCCTGCACTTTCGCAACGACAGCACGGCGTAAACGCCGTGCCGCCAAAGGAAACCAAGCCCGCCACGGGCTACACACACAAGCTCCCCCGTCCGCACCCAGAGGGTAACCGTACTTTACCGCCGCCGGAGACTTCAATCGGCGGACAGGACGACCTTCTCTATCTCAATCCTCCCCTGGCAGCTCCTGAGCTGAAGCAGCGTGAGGAGGCTCTGTGGCGCTCGGTGGCGGGGGGCGATGACTTTATCACAGTCGCGCTTCCGGCGATTGCGGCAACCGAAAAGGGGATAGGGACGGCGCTGGAGGCGGCGCAAAAAGAGCAGGCGATTGTAGATGCACGGCTGGTGCGAACCATGACACTCGCCATAAAAGCGCAGCCATTTTCTCAGCTCTGTGAGCAGCTCACTAAAGAAACGGGGATCACGTTCACGGCCAACCCACGGGTCGCCGACGATGAAGTGACGCTCTACTGCACGGCGCGGCCTCTGCGGGAGGTGATGCGCCAGCTTGCCAAGCACTTCGGCTTTGAGTGGCGACGCACCGGCCAGGAGCCGCAGTTTTCCTATGAGCTGACCCAGTCCCTGAGCCGCCAGCTCTTAGAAGAAAGCCTACGCCAGCAAGACCGCGATGCCATGCTCACCAAGATCGAGGAGGGCGTCAAGAGCCTACAGCGGCTCTCAGAGCTCGCGCCGGAGCAGCGCAAGGCCAGACGCGAGCAGCTTCAGGAGAAAATCAGCAAAGACCCCACCACCTTCGACGAGTGGCTCAAGCTCGGCTGGCTCGATCAGGGTGCGGATACTCTGCTGACACGCTTTCAGCAGCTCTCCCCTGATGCGCTGGGCAAGATCCGTAGCGGCGAAGTCTACGAGTGGGATCTGATGCCCGAGGGAGCGCTTTCCCCAGATATCAAGCGACAGGCCGATGCCGCCTTTCAAGACCCGATTACAGGTAAATCCACTCTGCGTCGTCCGTTCACGGCGCTCAAGGGTACGCTTCAGCTCGAAAAAAAGCAGGACGCGTGGACGCTCCGAGGTTACTTTCAGAGCAACGAGGGCGGGATCGGGCTCCCCCTTGCCTTTGCTCCCACCCCCACCAATGCCGCGATAGACAATGCGGCTCGCAACAAAGCCCTCGCCAGAGACCCCGCGCTGCAAAAGCTCGTCTCGCTTAGCATTGCCGCAAGCTGCACGCTCAAGCGCCATAGCTTCCCGGAGTTCGACGAGTTTACGGAAGGCCCCAAGATTATCGAGGCAGATGCGCTGGCGGCGCTGCACAAAGCCACGGGTCAGGATATTATCGGCGACCAGTTTCTGCGCCTCAGCGCCCCGGTCTCGGTGGAGAAGAAAAGCACCTTTCAGGCACTCTGCACCGTCGGCGACTCCCTGCGGCTCCACTGGGGCAAGAGTGAGGATTGGGTTACTTTCCGCACACCCGACTACTACTCCGCACGCCCTCAGGAGATTCCCCAGCGCCTCCGCGAGCGCTGGTCAGCCGCCAAGCGCAAAAACGGCAGTCTCACGATCCATGAGATCGCGGAGATGGGCTCACTCCCGGTTGCCGCCCTCGACTCCTCCCACGTCGCGCAGTCCCTCATCGCACGCTATGATCTTACCGAGTGGCCCATTATTCGTGCCGAGCAAGCACGCCCTCACTGGAGCCTGCTCAGCCAGCTCACGGCGGAGCAGCGCGAGTTAGCG
Organism: Armatimonas sp.; assembly: GCF_031410135.1. Lineage (GTDB taxonomy): Bacteria > Armatimonadota > Armatimonadia > Armatimonadales > Armatimonadaceae > Armatimonas. The sequence continues at coordinate 2,148 of NZ_JANNYP010000288.1, forward strand.
GCGAGTGAGGCGGGCCTGGCCTACAGCGCCCTGCGCCCCAAGTTGCGCAGTGTGTTCGAAGCCCTCTTGCAGCTCCCCGCCGAGCGCCCCAACCCGCCCACGTTCCGCGACTCCCGGCTCTGGGTGCTACGTGGAGCAAAGGCAGAAAAAATCCTCCCCAACCCCGGCGTCGTCTTCGCATACCGCTACGACGACCCCGCGATCTACAACGTCTGGAGCCCCTTCAACGGCATCTCCGGCATGCACGAGGCGATGTATCAGCAGCGTTTCAGTAAGTAAGCCTGGGTGCAGGACTTAATTGTGGTCTTGGGTTTTTCTGCGGACTCGGCCTGCTTCGCGCTTGCGCGGCTCAGAGGTGGACTTTCAGGCCACCGACAACGATTCCCGTCAGTGTGCCTTGAGACGGCTAAGTTCAGCAGAGCCGCAACAAGTTGAGAGAGACTCAGGAGAGGTCTGATAGGATGCTAGGGAGGTTTTTGTGCATTTCAAACTTATCACCCTCGCAATCTCACTGCTTTTTTTCGTGTGTGCCCCCACTCTGGCAGACACAAAAAAGCCAAACATCATTGTCTTCCTCGTGGATGACATGGGCTGGCAGGAGACTTCCGTCCCCTTTCACACAGAAGTGACGGAGCTCAATAGGCGCTACCATACCCCCAACATGGAGCGGCTCGCCGCCGAGGGGATGAAGTTCACCCAAGCCTATGCCTCCGCCGTCTGCTCCCCCTCGCGGGTCAGTATGCTCTCTGGGATGAATGTCGCTCGCCATCGGGTGACCAACTGGACGCTACGCAAGGATCGCTCCCCAGACAACGAGAGCAAGTTTGTTGAGCCACCTCTGTGGAATCTCAACGGGGTCACGACCGAGGCGAGTGCCGCGCGGACGACGCGCATCACGCCCCTGCCCGCCCTGCTCAAGGCCGTGGGCTACCATACCATCCACGCAGGCAAGGCCCACTTCGGAGCTAAGGACACGCCGGGGGAAGATCCCAAGCATCTGGGATTCGACGTGAACATTGCCGGGCATGCTGCGGGTGGTCCGGGCAGCTACTGGGGTGAGAAGAATTTTAGCGCGGCGTGGCGCACCAATCCCCCAGACACGATCTGGGATGTCCCCGGACTCTCCGCCTACCACGGAAAAGACGTGTACTTGACCGAGGTCATCACCCAAGAAGCACTCAAGGCAATGGAGAAGTCAGTCGTCGCGAAGAGACCCTTCTACCTCTACCTGTCCCACTACGCCATCCACGCCCCGTGGGAGAAAGACACCCGCTTCTACCAGAAGTACCTAGATGCGGACCTGAAGCCCTTCGAAGCCACACTGGCATCGATGATCGAGGGAATGGACAAGTCGCTCGGTGATGTCATGGATGCCCTCAAGCGGCTCCATGTGGACAAGAACACTATCCTCCTGTTCCTCTCCGATAATGGCTCACCGTCGCAGTGTCCTCAGAACCTGCCACTACGGGGCCACAAGATCACGCCCTACGAGGGAGGGATCCGGGTACCGATGCTCGCAAAGTGGCCCGGTGTTACCAAGCCACGCTCCGTGAACACCAACCCGGTCGTCGTCGAAGACTTCTTCCCCACGGTTCTGGAGTTGGCCGGGATAACGAAGCCAACGACCGTGCAAGCCGTAGATGGTAAGAGCTTTGTGCCGCTCTTGAAAGGCAGCGGAGGAACCTCGCCCGAGCGCGCATTCGTCTGGCACTTCCCGCATCAGTACAGTGGCACGCCGTTCAGCGCCGTTCGCCAGGGGCCGTGGAAGCTAATCTACCACCACATCAGCCGGAAACGGGAGCTGTTTAACCTAGACAATGACATTGGGGAGACGACCGACCTAGCGACAGTCCAACCTGATAAGACGGACGAGCTGGCCAAGGTTCTCGGTGAGCGGCTACGCGCACTAGATGCACAGCTACCGATGGATAAGGCAAAAAAGCAGCCGGTCGAGTGGCCCGACCGGCTGCCCCCGCAAGAGAAATCTACCAGACAGGTGGATGTCTATCTACTCGGGGGGCAGTCGAACATGCAGGGGATTGGCGAGATCGCAGACCTTCCCGCCGACGTGCCACGAGCGCTTCCGAACACCCTCTTCTGGACCGGCAAGGCGTTCGAGCCACTCATCTTAGGCACGACCAAGACCTCCGCACGGCCCACGGAGTTCGGCCCGGAGGTGGGATTTGCTCTGGGTACGGTAACCACTGAGCGCCCCCTCTATCTCATCAAGTACCATGCAAGCGGGATGCCGCTGCACCACGGCTGGGATGGGAACAGCTGGGTGGGTGGCGAACCGGCAGCGAGCCGACGGAACTTCTACCCCGGCGAGAGGCCAGACGATACAAACACGGGCACCCTCTACACGGAGATGTGTCGGCAGTTCCAGAGCGGCCTCCAACATCTGCGTGAGCAGGGACTTACCCCGAGGGTCTGTGGCTTCGTCTGGATGCAGGGTGAGCAGGATGCCAAGCACCAAGACTCCGCGACAGCCTACGCAGCAAGTTTGAACCGCCTCCGCCGACGGCTCACCGAGGACATGCAGTGTGCCACGGATCTCCCGCTCGTCTTCGGTCAGGTCTTGCCACACGAACCACCCGCCCCCCGTTTCACACACCGCAAAGAGCTACGCGAGCAGATGGCTGCCTGCGACTCAACCTCGGGCAAGCCCGAGGCGATGAAGAACACGAGGATGGTCTCCACCGACGGCTTCTCTCTGATGCCTGATACCGTCCACTACGACGCTACCGGACAGCTTGCCCTAGGAAAAGCCTTCGCCGCCGCCATGGCCAAACTCCGAGCCGTATCGGTGCGCTCACCTTCCTTGCGACAAGCGGAGAGGAATGCTGTTTCGCACTCCCAGTGCAATCACAATCGCGCCGCGCTCGGTGGGGAGCTTAGTGATGGGTTTGTGCTGGCCTTCGATCCGTAGCCGGGCGACGGGAGCGTGCTCAGTCTTGGGGGGTAAGGTGAGGGTGACGAATTTTGTCTTTGTGTCCAATGTCAATTTCTCGAATTGACCCGCATCGAGTACCAGCCAGAGCTTGAGGGGGGCGACAAAGACGCGCTGACGGAGGCTGTCTTGCGGGGTGACGGTGATGGTCGTCCCACGTTGCGTGAGTGCGCCGCCGAAGGCTTGCCAGCCGAGCTCGGGGTCGTTGACGATATAGCAGCCGGTGTTGAGGGCGTGGCCTAAAAAGCCGGGGCCGTAGTCGCCGGAGTAGTCGTCCCAGCGGAGCGTGTCCGGGTTGGAGTGGAACGCCGCCGACGCAAACCCGCCTTGATCTATATTGCTCAGGGGTGCCATCATCCCGCCGTAGCCGATCCGCAACAAATACGTGTCATCGGGGTGGGTGCGGAACTCGGTGAGCACGGGGAGCGCGTTCATCCCGGAGCCGTAGTGGTGAATCTGGCGCTCGATCCGAGACAGCTTGCCGCCGTAGAGGAAGTCCCAGTAACGCCGGGCGTTGCTGTTGTAGCCCCAGTGCGGGATCGGCTGCATGTAACCTAGAATGGAGTTGATCGAGACGGTTGCCTTATCGTCGTAACCGAAGTGCTTAGTCCAGGCGTAGACCTCCTCTTGGCCGGTCGAGTCCCAGGCCATCTCGCTTCCAAACGGATAGGCTTCCTTGCGCCACTTCTCGGCACGCTTCTTCGTGAGAGCCTCCAGCTCGCTGGCCTGCGCACTCCAGCCCTCGGCTTGCAGGTCTTTAAGCAGGCGCAGGAAGACCGTCCCTTCCATCAGCCCCAGCTCGGCGTAGCCCACGCGTCCCGAGAACAGAAACTTCGTGGTCTGGAATGCCTGCTCCAAGTACCACTTCCAGTCGTGGCGCTTGGTCATGCCCGGCGTGTTGCGTGCAATGCGGTAGAGGCTCCAGTAGGCCGCGACCACGTGCGGGTAGTTGAAGCCCCGCCCGATGTCCTCGGTGGCCTTCTTGCTCCAGCTGGTCCACGAGCCCCAGTTGATGTCCTTGCGGTAGGGAAAGCTCGGGAGTGCCTTGGGATCGTAGTAGAACAGCGATTTCTTCACGCCGTACTTGTTCGGGCCGGTGGAGTACTGTAAGCCTCCCCACAAGACACCGTCCACAAAGCGCTCGAATTGTGCGACCTGCGCCGGGTCGGGCTGCAAAAACAGCTTCATCGCCGCCGTCAGCCACGACGAACCGCCCTCATCGCCGAGGCCTGCGATCCAGGCGCGGCTGTCCTGTTCAACCATCTGATTGAGCTCACGGTCGTAGCTCATCACTGACGGGCTCCGGCCAAACGGGTCGCCGGACTTTTCGTACCACTGCTTGGTGAAGAGAAACTCGCCCAGGCTCGCGACGGCCTGTGCGGCGGGCTTGGTGAGCCAGTAGTGGACGGTTTGAGTCAGGCCATCGGCGTAGGTCAGGGTGAGGCGCGCCCGTCCCCAGCCCGTGGCCTTTACGGCGTAGGTCGCCCAGCCCGCAGGGGTCTTTCCGGCGGGTTTAAGCTCCAGTACCCCTGACGGCTCAACCGTCATGCTCTTTACGGGCTTGCTGTAGTTGAGGATCAGCTTGGCATCGCTGTCTTGGGGGACGATAAAGCCCGGCACGCCCACCGCCACGGGCCGCCCCGCCGCCGCAATCGCCTTCTCCAGCCCCCGGATGCTCTCCGAGAGCACAAAGCGCAGGCCGTAGGTGCGGGACTCGCCGGGCGCAAGCGTCGCCTTCGTGGGAACATTCCAGGGAGTTGCCTTACCCCACTCCTTCTCGGCATAGGCGGCGCTGTGCGCTAGCCAGGCATACGCGCCCTCGAAGGTCTGACTGGGACGGATGGGCTCGGGCAGGGGCTGGTAGGCTTCAAACGGGGTCTTGCCATCCGGGATCACCGCGAGCGCAGGCCCTGCACCGGAGAGCCGTGTCACGCGTAGATAGCCCGCGTCCTGGCCGATATAGGGATCGAAGAACACACACTTCTCGTGTGCTTGGGGCAGGTCGCGATCCGAGATGATGTTGTTGAAGATCACCGGAAAGCCCACCGCGCCCAGCTCCACGGGAACGGTTCCGTTGTTGGTTACCGTAGCGCGCAAGACAAGCTGCCCACGCTCCGAGAGCCACTCTTTCTTGGTCTCCACCGGGCCGCTGGCACGCACCAGAACATCGCCCAGGTGGTGAAAGCCCTCCCCGAGGCGCGTGAGCAAGCGGTCAGTGGGCAAAAAATCAAAGCCCGTGGCATCGGCGACAAGGCCCAGCGGCTTGCCCTCGCTCTTGGAGACGGTCAGCGTGAGCCCGCCCGCCGAAATTTTCGTGACGCCACCCTCACGCAGCTTCGTCAAGGTCAGCGGCGCGACCGCCTTGAAGCGCTCCTGATCGGCTTGGAATGCCGTCTGGATCTCGGCCTCGCTCAGGGCGGAGTCATGGAGCCGGAGCAACGCGATCCCCACTGGCCCCGACATCGCGGAGCCGTTGTACTCGTTCTTAAACGCAGCACTGCCATCGGCGGCATTCTGCACCGCGAGGCGAATCGGGAAGCCTTGGGGGGTCGCGAGGCGAATGTCCATGCTGGCCTTCTCCGCCCCGTTGTCGTAGAGGCGGGCGGTCTTGCCGTCGTAGGTGTAGACCAGGTGGTGCCACTGGCCTGCTTTGGGGGCTCCGTGCCAGCCCATGTCCGCCGCCCAGTGGGTCGCGCCACCGTAGGCACCGTTGTTGCCCCAGTTCAGCGCCATGTTCGTCGCCGTAGGGCCACCGCGTCGCCCCCAGCCAACCAGCGTCTCCTCATCGCCGCGCACCGATTCCTTAAATGCCCAGACCTCGATGCTCCGTGGGTGCGCACCGCACAACTCGGCAGGCGCTGCGTGCTCGTAGGTGTCGCCCTTGCCATCGAAGAAGACCGCGTGCTGACCGCCCATCAAGCGCAGAGTCGGGCTCCCCACACGGCGAAAGCCGCTCCAGAGCTCGCCCCCTGCATCGGGAGAGAGTGCATCGAGTTCAAAGAGCTTCATGGGGCGTATAATACCTGCATGCAGACATATTCCGATGAGCTTACGACCTTTCGCAAGGCGCAGGAGACCGGGCTCCTTAGTGACGGGGGCTGGCTGAGTGTGGTGGGTCTCTACTGGCTGAGCGAGGGCGACAACGCGCTCCCTCCCGCGCTCCGTGCGCTTGGTAAGCTGGTACGGCAGGGAGAGACCGTTCGCCTCTACACACCCAGCGGCGAGCGGCGCTTGCTCAAGCCCAATAGCACGGAGAGACTCACGCAAGGCTCGGTGACGGCGCAGCTTCTCCAGCGGGGCAAGCGGCTCGGGGTGCGTGTCTACGACAGCGAGAGCCCGGCGCGAAAGAGCTTCAAGGGTCAGCAGTGGTACGCCCCCGATGAGGGCTACAAGATCACGGCGACCTTCCACCCGTATCCGCAGGGCAAGACGATGGACATCACTAATGTTTTAGGCGACATCCAGCCTGTCCCCTGCCCTGGCTACGTCACTTTCCCTCTCAACGGACGGCTCTGTCGTCTGGAGGCGCAAGGGACACCCACCGGGCTGTTCTTCAACTTCCGCGATCTCACCAGCGGCAAAACCACCTACCCCGCCGGGCGCTTTCTGGACACCGAAAAGCCTACCAATGGCAAGGTCGTGCTGGACTTCAATAAAGCCATCAATCCCCCCTGCGCCGTCACTGAGTTCGCGACCTGTCCTCTGCCACCCGTTGCCAATTACCTCAAGATCGAGATCCCGGCAGGCGAGAAGAAGTACCACTGAGCAAGTAGCTTACGTGGTCTCGGGAAATGCCACGCGCCGGTAGACCTGCGTTAGGGTAACTTCGACTGTCGCTGTGCCCAGGGTTATTTTGAGCGTGTCGTCTAGAGCACGAAAGTCCCCCACAATCGCCCAGAGGCCCTGCGCGAGCTTCTTAAAGTGAGTCACGGCAACGCGGCTCTGGTCAATAAGGATGTAGTGGCGCAGGCTGGCAATCTGCTGGTACTCCCGAAACTTATCGGTGCGGTCATCGGCCTCGGTGCTGGGGCTGAGCACCTCGACGATCACGCAGGGGTTCTGGAGCGCATCGTGCAGATCCACCTTCCACTCGCCACAGACCACACAGAGATCAGGAAAATAGTAGAGTTCCGGCGCGACATAGACTTTCTGGTCGCTCCCTAAGACATCACAGTCAGCATCCTGCGCATCCTGCGCATCCAAGCTATTGCGAAGCGCAAGAGCCATGTTCATGGCAACTAAATTATGCTCTGGGCTTGCTCCGGCCACTTCCACCACCTCCCCACAGATATAGTGAGACTTGTGCTTGGAGCTTTCTAAATACGCAGTCCACTCCTCAAGGCTCATCGTGCCGATCACGCGCTCGGGAGGGAAGCGCTGGTAGGTCTTAGTTCTTTCTAGCAGAGTGGGCATACGACTGTTCTCCTGGCTATCAGGATAGCATATTTTTGGTACAATCGCCGCATGGACAACTACTTTCCGCCGCCGGATAGTGCCGGCGGCTGGCGAACTCTCAAGGATGCGAAGGCGCTTCGGCAAAAAGCGGGTGTAGACAAGACGCGGCTGGAGCAGGCGTGGGAGCAGTGCCAGCGGTGCAGCGCAAACTCGGGGCTCGTGATCGTCAGGCGCGGCTGGCTGGTCTCGGAGAACTACGCGGGGCGAGCAAGCCGGACGTGCAACCCGGACATGGCCTCGACCGGCAAGTGCTTCACGAGCATTGCCTGCGGCATCATGCTCAAGGAGTTCAAAGACAAGATCCCCCAGGGGCTCGACACGAAAGTCTTCACGCGCGAGTTTCTCCCGGAGGCATTCCCCCTCGACGATCCCCGGAAAGCCGACATCACCCTCGGCCAGTTGCTCTGCATGTCGGCGGGCTTTCACGGTGAGGGAAGCAGCCCGGGGTTCGCCGACGGCAAGATCGTTCCCCTGACACCCGTTCCCGGCCAGAATATCCGCGACCTAGATCAATCGTCGCTACAGACGCCGCTCTGGTGCGATCCGGGCAAGGGGTACTCGTACTCGTCACCCGCCCCGCACATCGCCTCAATGGTCTTGC
>NZ_JANNYP010000289.1:0-3323 GCF_031410135.1 Armatimonas sp.
GTCGCCGAAGCGCTCGGTGCTACCAGTGGCAAGGTTGAGATTATCCAGAAGCACCTGGCCGAGCATGGGACGTGGGTAGAAGTGGCTGAAGAACTGGTTGTCGAGCGCGTTGGTGGCGTTGACCTCGCTGGAGGTCTGGTAGGTCTTGGAATTCAGGATCGTTCGGATCGTGTGCTTCAGGTCGTACTTGTGGTCGGTGAAGTCTTTGGCGAGGGCTTCTAGGAGACCAGGAACGGCGGAAGGAGTCGTGGCCCGCATGTCGTCCACGGGGTGCACCACACCGCGGCCCAGATAGTGGCTCCAGACACGGTTCACGGTGGCTTTGGCGAAGTACGGGTTGTCGCGGCTGGTGACCCAGTCCGACAGGACACCTACCAAGTCAGGGCCATTATTATTGCTACTACGGCTGGAGCGCATGTTGCTGGTGTCCAGAGCTGCGCCCGTTCCCAGCAGCGTCGGAGGGGCATCTTTTCCACGGTTCTTGCCCGTGACGCTCTGGTTGTTCACACGGCCATTGGGATTGTAGTAGATCTCCGACTCACCGTCGAGGTTGCCATTGCGCGTCCCAACACGGCCCATAAACGCGGCAAAGTTCCAGTAGTCGTCGGTCGTCCACTTATCAAAGGGGTGTTTGTGGCAGCGTGCGCAGGCCATCCGCTGACCTAAAAACGCCTGTGCCGTGGTCTCCATGCGCTCGTCGGGGTTACGGTCAATCTTATAGAAGTTGGTCGGGCCATTGGTATAGCTCGAGCCACGCGCCATCAGAAGCTGCTTGACAAACTGATCGTAGGGAGTGTTTTGTGCGACAGAGTCCTTGAGCCACTCGGTGAAGAGGGCCGCACTTCGCTCTCCACTGATGTTGTTGCCTAGATTCCGCGGATGAACCCGAAGCATGTCCCCAAGGCGCAGAACGCGCATGTCCACAAACTCGGGAGAGTCCAGATACGCATCAATGATCTTGGTGCGCTTATCAAGAGCCTTGTCGGTGATAAAGGCGGTGAACTCGTCAGCCGAGGGAAGTATCCCACGGACATCCAGCGAGACTCGGCGCAGAAACTCCGAGTCGTTCGTGGGGCGCGAGGGTTGGACATTGAGGCGCTTTAGGTTCGCATAGATCAGCTCATCTATCAGATTACCGGGTGCGAGTTTTGGGTAGGGGGCTTTGTCTTCGCGAGGCAAGGTCAGCGAGGCGGCGTGGACGGTGCCCAGATAGCGCACGACGACGGCCGCACCGCCCCAGCGCTTTCCGGTCATGGTGCCTTTTTCGTCCACGGTTACCACTGCAGGGTCGCTGGTTTCGTAGTTGGCCTGCGCAGTCACGTCGCGGCTTGTGCCATCGGAGAAGCTTGCCAATACTTTGAGTGGCACGCGCTGCCCGACTTTGCTGAGCGTGATCTGCGCGGGTGTTACGGTCAGCTTGCTCAGAGTCGCGTCTATGGCCTCGTCAAAAGGTGCTCCGGCAGCGATCCAGTCGCGGATGGTTCTGTACTCAGGGGATTTTTCGGAGAAACGCTCGCCGCCAGCGTGAGCGGTCTTGTTGGTGGCCTTCATGAGAAGTAGGCTCTTCTCGGGCTCGATTAAGTTCACACGCCGACCACGACCACCGCGCACGAGGGGCTCAAAGTCATCGGCGGGTGTTAGCGTCAGTAGTGAGAGCTGGAGGCCACCGCGACCCCCGAATTTTCCGTGACAGGCCGCGACAGAGCAGCCTTTTTTGTCGAGGATGGGAGAGACATCGCGCAGAAACTGCGGTGCCGTCGCTCTGGTGTTTGCGCGTGCTCGTGGGCCGATAACGGCAAGTCCTGTCGCCAGCACGGTCAGTGCCAGTAAGATCCCACCGCGAGTCCGATTTTGAGTCATGAAAAGTCTCCCTTGAAAAATCCTAAAAAATTATCCCCTATTCCGGCACGAACGTCAATGCAGGATCGGTAGAATAGACTGAATTTGATTCAAGGAGACTATATTGGAAACACGACAATGGCTGGCCTCACTTGCGGGCATGATGATTTTAGGAGCACTGACCGTAGGTTGCGACAACAAGCCTGCGGAAGAGTCCGCACCTGCTCCGGTTTCTGCGGATGCCGCAAAGCCGATGGAAGCAGCACCTAAAGCCGAGGCACCTGCAAGTAAGCCAACGGAGCCTGTTAAGACCGACAAGCCTGCGGGAGAGCCCACAGACAAAAAGGCGGCAGCACCCAAACCTGAGACTCCTAAGATGGAGGGAGACAAGGGCATCACGGAGACCGTTAAGGACGGGGCTGAGAAAGCCAAAGCGGGCGCGGAAAAAGTCGGCGCTCTTGCTGACAAAGCGGGCGAGGCAGCGACCAAGCTTCCAGGTGAGCTCAGCGAGAAGGCAAAAGGCGCCACCGACGCAGTCAAATCCGGAGCCGAAAAGGCAAAAGCGGGTGCTGAGGCTGTCAAAGGCGGCATGGAGAAAGCAGGAAGTGCTGTGAAGGGCGCGGGCGATGCGCTCAAAGGCGCAGGCGACGCCGCTAAGGGACTTCTCGGCGGCAAGTAAGCTGCGCCACCAGCTCTCTCGCGATCTCCAGCGAGGCCGTGGCGGCAGGGGAGGGTGCGTTGCAGAGATGCAGCTGCCTCTCTCCTGCCACCAGCAAGAAATCATCTACCAGCTCGCCGGTGTTTTGTAGCGCCTGTGCACGAACTCCAGCGCCAGCGGGAATGACATCTTCTGCCCGAATCTCCGGGATCAGGGTTTGCATCGAGCGGACAAAGAGTGTCTTGCTCAGCGAGCGCAGGATTTCTCTTGCCCCTTCGCCTCCGTGCTTTGCTGCCAACTTCCAGAACGCAGGATAGGTCAGGGTCTCGCACAGCTCACCGAGGTTTAGGTCTGTCTTTCGGTAGCCTTCGCGTGCGAGTGCCAAGACGGCGTTGGGTCCAGCGTGAACACTTCCGTCGGTCATGCACGTGAAGTGCACGCCTAGAAACGGGAAACTGGGGTTGGGCACCGGGTAGATGAGGCCCTTGACAAGCGAGCGTTTCTCAGGGACGAGCTCGTAGTACTCCCCGCGAAACGGGATTATCTTGGCATTGCTAGTCGTTCCGGACAGAGTCGCGATACGGTCGGAGTAGAGCCCGCCGCAGTTAATGAGTAAGCGCGTCGTAAAATCGCCTTGCGTGGTTTGTAGTGTCACGCCATCGGGCTTGTGGTCAATCCCGAGAAGCTTTGTTTGTCGCCTCATATCTGCCCCATGCTCGGAGCTGAGCTGAGCTAGTGTCTGTGCCACTTCTTTGTAGTCAATGATGCCTGTGCTGGGGACAAAAATCCCAGCGACTCCTCGGACATGGGGCTCGTGCTCCTGAAG
>NZ_JANNYP010000290.1:0-9883 GCF_031410135.1 Armatimonas sp.
GCGCACCCAGAACGGGTCATTGAGCACCAGAAACCAGTCCAGCTTCTCGGGCCGCAGCTCCGGGTTCTTCTTTTGTAGCCACTCTACATGGTCACTTGCCTCGCGGATCAGCTCCGCATCCAGCACGTTGCGAAAGACCGCGTAGCCGTCGCGCTCATAAGTCTCCATTGGGTTCATGGAAACATTCTAGCAGAAAAAGCCCGCACCAAAGCTCCCAAGTCTAAAAGACTCTGGAGCCCGGCACGGGCTTTGCGGCTGAGGCACGAAGCCACTGCAGACGCCTAATTTATTGGGCGGCAACACGTCGGCGGCAGCGAATTAGGGTGAGCGTTCCGCCGAGGGCAAGCAAAGCAAGAGTTCCCGGTTCGGGGGCGCTGGCGGAGACGGGCTCGCTGTAGAGGAAGTCGTCTGCCGCAACAACATCAATGCTACTCCCTTCGTCGTTGATGCCTGCTCCCAGCGCGATATTGCCTTGGGTGATGCGCACCTTGGCAATCGTAGGGCTGGCGAAGGAGACCCCGATGAACGAAAGTCCAAGGTCTTGGACGGGAGCGCTAAAAGTCCCCAGCGAAACATTGTTCTGATCAAAGTACTCGATGCTTGTGCTGTCAAGCAGATCAACGTCCGTGAAGATAGAGCCAAAGCCACTCACCAGTGCGGGAGTGGTGGTGCCAGGGACGAAGAAATCCACGTCGTAGACATTACTGCCAATTGCCGAAAAGAGGCGCTGAGCACTGAAGGTCTGGAAGGTAGACGTGTAGTTTGCCTCGATATTGCCGAATCGGGCAGCGACGGGCTGGCCCGCTCCCGCATCTGTGGTTGCGCTACTAACCTGAAAGCCCGTTCCGGATGTTGAAAACACGGCGCCACGCGGCGAGTTGGCGTTGAAGAAGTTCGCGGGCAGGTTGTTGGGCGCGGAGAAGGCTGCGGGAACCCCGTCCCAGTTGATCTCGCGGCGCAAGCCCCCAAACGAGCCATTAGCCCCAGCGGTTGTGCCACCGCCCAGGTTCGTGCGAAACTGATCACGAAACGGGGTAAGGGCGGCAGGGTTTGCTCCCGTACCGGAGACGACGGTCTGAGCGAGGGCCAGAGACGGGAGAGCGAGCAGAGCAAGAGTGAGAGGAAGGTTTAGGTTTTTCATGGGCTTAGGATAAGCCAGCGAGCCCCACGCCCCCACTCCAAAAAGTACGTGGCGTCCCCCTAACTTTAGTGAGGGTTCACTAGTCCGTGCCGAATCGCCAGCAAGGTCGCTTCGGTGCGGCTGGCGACATCAAGCTTGCCAAAGACAATGCTGACGTAGCCTTTCACCGTGCCTAGCGTCAGCCCCAAACTCGTCGCAATCTCTTTATTGCTACGGCCCTCCGCGACCGCTTTGAGCACATCACGCTCGCGTTCGGTGAGCGTGTCGAGCGGCGAGGATTGCTTGCGCTGGTGCGCTTGAATCTGTTGCATGAGATGGGACTGCACCACGGGATGAAGCGTCGGCTTGCCCTCAGCAGCGGCGCGGATGGCGGCGAGCAGGTCGTGGCGCAGGACATCTTTCAGCAGATAGCCCGTCGCACCGGCTTGCAGCGCCCCGCGGATTTTCTCGTCCTCCGCAAAGCTGGTGAGCACCACGATACGGGCGGGGTTGTTTTTCGCTTTAAGCTGCTGGATCACCGAGACCCCATCACCGTCGGGGAGCATCATGTCCAGCAAGATCACGTCGGGCTGGAGCGCTTCCGCCTGCGCAACGGCTTGTGCTACGGAACCTGCCTGGCCCGCGACTTCCAGCTCCTCGGACTCTTCTAGCAGGAGCATGAGGCCCTCGCGAACCATCTCGTGGTCATCTACAATCAGCACACGGATTTTCGGAATCTCAGCCAACTCTCACCTCCACTTTCGTTCCCCGGCCCGGCGTTGAGGACATTGTCAGCGTCCCACCGAGCTTGTCCACGCGCTCGCGCATGCTGGAGAGGCCCATACCTGTGCCATCGGGGCGCGGAGCTGCGGGAGCCTTGGTATCAAAGCCGATTCCATCGTCTTGAACCGTGAGCACGGTGGTGCCGCCGCGCCGTGTTGCCAACGTCACAAAGATCTGCTGGGCTTTTGCATGCTTGCGGGCGTTGGCGACGGCTTCTTGGGCAATACGATAGAGCGCGTGCTCTGTGGCAAACGCCGCGGGCCGGTAGCGTGAGGAATCGAGGGCCACGGGAGTGCTCTCATCGGAAGTGGCGCGGAGGTGGGCTTCCAGCGCGGCAATCAGTCCCTTGGTCTCCAAAAGCTCGCGGCCTGTGGGCTGAGGTGCGGGGGGACGCAGCTCGGCCAGGAGCGCTCGCATCTCGGAGAGTGCGGTCTGGCTCAGCTCCACCAACCGCCCCACACGGCGCTCGCCTTCGTCGGGATCGCGCTTCCACGCCGTGGTCGTGGTCTGGGCGATGAGCGTCATCGTAAACAAAAGCTGTGTCACGGAGTCATGGAGATCGCGGGCGATGCGCTGCCGTTCCTCAAAGATCGCCACTTGTTGCCCCTGCGTGGCGAGGCGCTCTTGCTGGAGTCGGCTGTCCAAAGCGCTGGCAAGCTGTTGCGCCGTGATCTCAAAAGGATGCAGCTCGGTTTCGTCCCAGAGATGAACTTGGGAGTGGCTCAGGATCACATGCCCCAGCCGGGCGGCTCCGGCAATGCGCAGGGGAATAAGGGCCAGCGCGGGCCGTCCTGACTCCGCTTGAATCCGCCGCAGAGTCTCGGGGACAAGGGGGTCGGTGTGGACATCGGCGATGGCAATCGTCTGCCCTTGATCCAGGGCTTCGTCGAGCGAGTCGCGCTGGTACGGATAGCGGAGCGGAGTCAGATCCAGCCCAGTTGCCGGAGCCCAGCGCCCTAGGATGCGCACCTCCCCCGCCTCATAGCGCGTGACCGTGCAGGCAAAACGCCCGCCCGTGGCCACTAAGTTCAGATAGGCAGCCACGACCTCAGGCGTGCTGTGCGCCGTCCCAATCTTAGCGCTGGTCTCGTAGAGAAGCTTCATCTCCTCCAGCGCCGTCTCCGAGGCGGCGTAGAGCCGAGCGTTCTCAATGGCGACGGCGGCATGGCGGGCAAAGAGCGTCAACGTCTCCACATCTTGGGCCGTGAGCGGGCGAGGATTATGTAGCGCATCCGTGCCGATCCCAAAGAAGCCGATCATCTTCTCGCGCCACCAGATCGGCACGCCAATCACGGAGTTCTCCGCGAGCTTGGGCTGTGTTGGGGTCTCAACTTGGCCGTAGCGTGCCAATACCAGCGGCTTCCCCGAGGCATAGACAGTTCCTGCTAGCCCCACACCTCGCGCCATCTCCGCACCCAGTTCATTCTCGGGCATCTGCCAGATCGCCTCGGTGCGGACGAGATCGCGGCGCTCGTCTACTAAACCAATGGTTCCGTTGTCCGCCCCGATTAGCTCGCAGGCATGGCGCACGATCCGAGTCAGCAGCGGGCGCAGATTCAGCTCGCTACTAATAGACTCAATGACGGCACGCAAGACTTCTTGCTGCCGCAGAAGCGCCTCAACGGTTTCCACAAGTGCCTCTAGTGGTCGCTACCTGTGTCTTCGATATAGTCCTTGCTCCGTCCGAGTGCCTCGGGTGCATGCAGGCGTAGCATCTTCAGATCGGCATCCCAGGGGATTTGCTTCGCAGTGACTTTGGAGACCACGAACATAATGACCAGGGCCAGCGGAACACCCCAGACGGCGGGTTGCTCACAGAGTGCCTTGGTCAGGGGATCGTCAATGGTGATAATCTTCTTGTCCGAGAGCATGAAGGCAATAATGGCCCCCAGTGAGAGCAGGCCGCCCCCCAGCATCCCCGCTGCCGCCCCTGGCATGGTCAGCCCACGCCACCACGCCCCAAGGAGCAAGAGCGGGAAGTAGCTCGCGGCGGCAATGGCAAAGGCCCAGCCTACCAGCATAGCAATATCAAAGGTCTCCACCAGAAGTCCCAGCGCCATCGAGGCGAAGCCAAAGATCACGGCTGCGATCTTGAACATCTTAATGCGCTCTTCGGGAGTTGCGGAGGGCTTAATGATCTTGCCGTAGATATCGTGTGCCAGAGCGCCACTCATAGAGACCAGCAGACCCGAGAACGTGGACATAAACGCCGCAAAGGCCCCCGCACTGGTGACTCCCGAGAGCACATCACCCCAGACCCCGCCGATAGCCCTCGGAAGCGCGATCACCACCGAGTCGGTCTTGTTATTGGCATAGAGCATCGGCAGATCCGCCCGGCCCAGTGCTCCCCAGATCGGAGTAAAGGCATAGAACGCACCGATCAGCACCATCACCCAGAAGGTGGTCGCTTTTGCACTTTTCCCATCGGGGTTGGTGTAGAAGCGCACCAGAATATGCGGCAGCCCTGCGGTTCCGCAGATCAGGGCGATAATCAGCGAGTAGGTGTAGAGTACGGGGAAGCCGTGCTTGCTGGTCAGAGTTCCATAGGGCAGGCCCCACTTCGCATTGTTCTGTGTGTTGGGCACAAAGCTCCCAGCGGCAAGAACTGCCTCGGTCGGCTTGGCAAACTCCAGCTTGGGGGCTGTCTTGATCGGCTTGCCCTCTTTGCTCAGCACCGCCTGGCCCGCTTTGGTGACCACGAGCGGCAGGATCGTCACTTGCGTCCCCGCCGGGATCACTCCCTCAATTTTAGGCAGGATCGCCAGGCTGGCATCGAGCTTGTCCTCGCCGGGCTCTGGCTTGCGTCCAGTGCTGATCTTGTCAATCTCGGTGTCTTTGGTGAAGGTAATCACCGTCTCCGCGCCCGGCGAGAAGCTCACCGCATTGTTGGGGGCCTTGTCCTTGCCCACGAACTTCAGAGGCGTGTCTTTGGTAACCTTCGGGATTCCCTTGGGCTCCCCGGTAAATGTCCCGAGCTTGCCACTGTAGCCGCCATAGACCGCCATGAGCACAAACACAGGCACAGAGATCGCAAAGAGCTTGACCCAGTACTGGAATGCCTGAACAAACGTGATGCCTTTCATCCCGCCGAGTGCCACATTAAACGTAATCACCGAGCCCACCACCACGATTCCGACCCAGTAAGGCCAGCCCATGATGGTCTGCATCGCGACACCAGCGCCCTTCATCTGTGGCATGGTGTAGAAGAAGCCGATAAAGAGCACGAAGCTCACCGCGATCTTGCGAAAGAGCGGTGAGTCGAAGCGGCCCTCGGCGAAGTCCGGGATCGTGTAGGCTCCAAAGCGGCGCAGCGGCCCGGCGATAAAGAGTAGAAGCAGCAAGTAGCCAGCCGCGTAGCCAACGGGGTACCAGAGCGCATCGTAGCCGTTTTTGAGGATTAGCCCCGCGACTCCCATAAAGCTCGCCGCAGAGAGATACTCACCCGAGATCGCAGACGCGTTCATTCCCACCGAGACCTGTCGTCCCGCCACGAAAAAGTCAGATGCGGACTGGGCGCGCTTGGTCGCAACAACACCTAAGATTACGGTCGCTATGGTTACGAGAATAACAAAGAACAGAGGAATCATTTTGCATTCTCCTGCACAATTGCGTCTTCGAGGGCGTTGGAGCGCTTAATAAAATACGCCGAGAGCCCCCACGTGATCGGATAGAACAGCACGGCGAGAATCAGCCACGTCAGCGAGAAGCCCCCGACATTGGTCGCGGCCAGCTCTGGCGCGTAGAGATTCACCAGGGGCAGGATAAAGATAATCCCCAGAAACACCGCTGCCACCCGCAGGCTCAGCCCTGCCTGTCGGCGCATCACCGAGCGCAACAATTCCTTATCATTCATGCCCCGCAGGTTCACCGAGCAGGGCAACAAATCCTGCCCGCAACCAAACGCCGCGCCGACGCTCAGTCTAACCTCCCCCGCCCTCGTTCCTCGGGCACCCCCTCCGGCTGACCGCTCGTGCCTCGCTGCGAAGGGGGTAGTTTAGCACGCTCAACCCTTCGCGGAGCCGGAGGGTGGCCGAGTAGTGCGAGGCCGGGAGGCAAAACCGCAACCAAACGCTGCGTCGGCACGTTACAATAGGAGACTATGCCAATTTTCCGCTACGAAGCCACGGAGGTCGATGGACGCGTTCTGCGTGGCGCGATGGATGCCACCAGCCCACAAGAGGTAGAGCTGCGCCTCTCGGGGAAGGGCTACACTCGGATTGAGGTTCAGGGAGCACAGACTCTAGCCCCCCCCGCCCCCAATACTGGGGGAGCCAGTGTCGGGGCGGGGGGGGCTGGACTCGTTCCGGCGGCGCGGGCAGAGGATCTGGGGCTTTTCTTTCGGCAGATGGGCTCGCTCCTGCATGCAGGGATGACACCAGGGGCTGCGCTCTCGAACCTCGCACCGCGCACGGCCAACCCACAGCTTCAGGCGGCGGGGCTGGCGATGGCACAGAATGTCGCACAGGGGGCGTCTTGGGCTGGAGAGATGGCACGCACCAATGGCCTCTTTCCGTCGCACATGGTTGGACTCGTGGCCGCAGGGGAGGCGGGTGGTTTTCTGCCGTTTTCCTGCGAAGAGGCCGCGCTGGGAGCCGAGCAGGACGCGGCACTTCGCCAAGGGCTAGGCTGGGTGCGCTTTCTGATCTGGCAGAGTGTCTGGTCGGTACTGCTCTTCCAGCCGATGTTTCCTAGCATTGACACCAAGCACTTCGAGGATGTTCGAGGGCACGCGCTGACCTATCTGAAGTGGGAGGGGTTTCTCTGTGTCCCGCTCGGAATCGCGATGCACTTGGGAGCCCATCTAGGGGGGAAGTGGTGGGCAAGCCCTGCGGGAGCGCACCTGCGCGACTCGCTCTCGCTCCGCATCCCCGTGATGGCAAAGCTTCACCGAGCACGGGCACTTGCCAGCTTTACCCGCGTGCTCTCTCGACTACTACGGGCGGGCGTGGGATCGTCGGTGGCCTACGAA
This sequence comes from Armatimonas sp., assembly GCF_031410135.1. Lineage (GTDB taxonomy): Bacteria > Armatimonadota > Armatimonadia > Armatimonadales > Armatimonadaceae > Armatimonas. The sequence continues at coordinate 6,873 of NZ_JANNYP010000290.1, forward strand.
GCTGCTGCCAATGCAGTCCCCAACTCCGTTCTTCGCACCCAGCTGATGCGTGGCCTCCCCGAGATTCGTTCGGCGCGAGGGCTTGACAGTGCCATCCAAGCCACGGGACTCATGGACCACGACCCCATCCAGTTGCTCGTCACCGGCCAGCAGACCGGCCAGCTCACCGAGACTCTGGATCAGGTCACGGCGTTCTACCAAGAAGAGGCCGCCCGTGCCACCGATGCTGCTCGAAAGTCCCAGAAACAGCTCGCGGGTATCATTACCATTGTCTCCATGGGCTATGTGACAATTCTGGCGACCTACTATATCTACAAGATGGGCTTCCAGATCGCCGACGGGATCGCACAAGAATAATTTCATGCCAACATTTTCCTACCACGCAAAAGATACCGAGGGGCGTCAGATCTCCGGCCTAATTGAAGCCGTCAACCCGAGCCTCGCCGCCGCCGCACTTCGGGAGCAGGGGCTCTTTCCCAATAAGATCGAGCTGGCTCCCCCAGGCACCACCTACGACCACACGCTCCCCCCCACGCCCAATCCACACCGCCCTCTCTCGCTCGATCAGCCCAATCGGATCGAGGCTGCTCCGTTTGCGGTCTCGGTGCCCCTGCAAGAGCTGGCGATGTTCTACCGACAGTTCGCGACTCTCCTGCGCTCAGGGGTTCCCCTGATCCAGGCACTAAATGCACTGGAGCAACAGACCCGCCACACGCGCCTGAAACAAATTCTGCGCGAGTGCCAGGCGACGATCTCCAATGGGGCTCCTCTCTCCCAAGTGATGGCCAACTACCCCGCGGTCTTCACCACGATGCAGGTGGAGCTGATCCGCGCAGGCGAGACGGGCGGCATGCTGGAGACGATGTGTAATCGCCTCGCGGACTACTTAGAAAGAGAGATCGCGATTCGGCGCAAGCTCTCCCGCGAGTCGCTCTACCCCAAGATCGTGCTCTCGCTGGCAGGAATTGTCTATCTGATTGTGAAGTGGACCCGCGCGGGAATGGGAGCGACGGGCAATGCGCTGGTTCTGGAGAAGGTCAAGTTCGCGGCGATTGTGGCCGTGACTCTTGCATTTCTCTGGTGGCTGGCACGCTTTCTCAATCAGTTCCCCGCATTTGGTGCCTCCTGGGATAACTTCAAGATGTTCATCCCCGGTGTCGGTGGTGTCTCCCGACGCTACGCCACGGCGCGGTTCTGCCGAGCACTTGCGGCGCTTTTTGCAGGAGGCATTAATATTGTCCGAGCGGTCGAGATCGCAGGGCGTGCCTGTGGAAACCGCGCGATTGCTCAGGCAATGCTGGATGGGGTGCCGCTCCTGATGTCCGGTAAGGGAATCGCGGCGGTTCTGGAGCAATCGGGTGTCTTGTCTCCCATCGCTGTGCAGATGGCTCGCACGGGAGAGTCTACGGGCAGCCTGGACGAGATGCTGGAGCGGGTTGCGGATTTCCTGGAAGGCGAGGCAGATGTCAAAGCGCATCAATTGGCAACCGTGATGGGAGTTGTGGCAATCTTAGTGGCCGCCGTGATTGTGCTCATGGTCGCGATTCAGGCCTACACGGGAATGGCAAACCAGGCGATGAGCTCCGCCGACGGTGGTGGGAGCGATTAGCCTCTCCCCACTCGATTGGGGACATGAAAAAAAGATGAAACTTTTTTATCGGGAACTCTTGACATAATCTTTAGCGTAAGTTATAGTTTCGTTGTGTGATCTCCTTTTCTCTCCACATGCTGTGGAAGCGGTCAATCGCTTTAGATTGACCGCTTTTTTTTGCAACTTCTCTATCCGCCATAAACTCCCGACTCGTTGCTGTAGCCACTGGTAGAGTCACCGCGCTTGGCGCGGACGCGATAGCGAACTTTTTGACCAGGTGGTTGTTCTAGATGCTTGTAAGTGACCCGCGTCGAAACATCTATTAGTGTCCACGTGGTGCTCTCCCCTATCTTCGCTTCAATCAGATATTGTGTTCCAGATTTATTCCCTCCTGATTTCCACTTAAGAATGTGAGTCTCATCGGCGGCGGCGAGAGCAACCAGCTCAAGCGGCGTCTGTGCCGTGAGTCTGGAGCGCACTTTATCTCGAACTGTGATACCAATAGCATCGCGCAGGGCGTCTGGGGCCTTACTGGTCTGAGCACGCTGGGCAGCAGCCCGTGCCATGCTGGTTGCTCCGGCTTGTGCCTGAGTCTTTGCCGTCATTGCCGCTTGTGCGGCGCTCTGAGCAGCATCATTGGTGGCAATGGCATCCTCCAGGGTCGTCTCAGCCCCCGTGAGTTCCTCAAGCTCATCATCGGTGAAGGCAAAAATCAGCTTGTTGGTCGTAGCGACTCGGTTGAAGTTCTTGAGCCATGCGAGAAACTCGCGGTCGTTAGCAGGTAAATAGTCTTGCGGCATGATAAAAACCCTCCGTGCTTGATCCCGCTTTAGGCTCCCTCCTAGGAGTCGAAGCGTATGCTCTGGTATACGGGTGTGAGTTTAAACTTAGTTCCCGGTAGTTACCAGAAAAATTCTGGTAGTTACCTTTTCCAAAAAGGTAGACAAAATGGAGTTTCATTTAACTAGTACTCTAACTCGTTAGAGTACTAGCAAAAGAATAAACCCTCCTCCCAGGATTGGGAGGAGGGAAGAGCGAAGCGAAGGGAGGAAGGCTAGATCTCCGCGATGGCGCGGTTCATCAGGCTCCGGCAGAGCGACTGCGTCCCGGTGTGGGTGAAGTAGTCGGTGTGCGTGTCAATCAGCGCCGCGACCACGTCCATCTTGCCCTCTAAACCATCAATACGGCCTTTTAGGCTCTCGTAGATGTTCTCAGGCGTGAGGCCGCGCTCCTGTACAAAGTTGCCGATCCAGCCCGAGACGGCCCCAAAGGTCTGCCCGATAAAGCCAAGCTGCCCGAGGGTGTCGCCGCCGGGGATCATGGACTGGAGCGCCTTAAATGTCTGGTTGTTCTCTAAGTGGCTGGCGGAAAAGCCGCGCAGGTTACTGTCCACTTTATCCAAAAACTCTGGCCCGAGCGG
>NZ_JANNYP010000291.1:0-5701 GCF_031410135.1 Armatimonas sp.
GGGAACCTAAAACAGCTTCTCAAGATTGTCACGGCCTTTACCCTGGCCCATAGCATCACACTGGTTCTGGCGACACTGAATATCCTGAGTCCGTCGCCTAAACTAGTCGAGCCGACCATTGCGCTGAGCATTGTGATCGTGGGCGTTCAGGGGCTGGTGCGCCTGTCTTCGGAGCAGAAAACGAAAGACTTACGTCTGACGCTAGCCTTCTGTTTCGGCCTGATCCATGGCTTCGGGTTTGCCAGTGTGCTCCGCGAGCTAGAGCTTCCACGCGAGGCGCTTGGCTGGTCGCTCTTTGCCTTTAATATCGGGGTGGAGCTGGGGCAGGCGTGTATCGTTCTGGCCGTCTCACCGCTGCTGGCGCTTCTCACACAGCGCCGTCCTGAGCTGGCAAGGCGCGTGGTAATGTGTGGCCTCTGTGGCGTCGTGCTCGCCGGTGCGTACTGGTTTGGGCAGCGGCTCTAGCTCTCGGCAGGCACAGGAGGCGCTGCCTCAGGGACGCGCATGGAGATGCCACGGCTTACTCCGGGCTCCTGCATGGTGATGCCGTACCAGAGCGGGGCGGCTTCCATGGTCGTGGCGTTGTGGGTGATCAGAATAAACTGGCTCTCTTGACCAAACTCCCGCACTAAGTCCGCGAACTTCTCCACGTTTGCGCCATCCAGCGGCGCATCTACTTCGTCCAAGACGCAGAAAGGCGCAGGACGGACTTCCAGAAACGCGAAGAGCAGTGCAGTGGCAGTCAGCGCACGCTCGCCGCCAGAGAGCAGCGAGAGGTTTTGCCGTTTCTTGCCGGGAGGCTGGGCAAGAATGTCAATGCCGGTCTCTAAAACATCGCTGGGATCGGTCATGACCAAGTCGGTCGAGCCGCCACCAAAGAGCCGGGTGAAGAACTTCTGAAAGGCGACGTTTACTTTATCAAAAGTCTCCGCAAAGACCCCTCGGGTAGAGTCATCAATCTCGGTAATCGTCGCAAACAGCTTGTCTTTCGCACTTTCGAGATCGGCCTTCTGCTCGGTGAGGAATCTGAAACGCTCCGAGACACGCTCGTACTCTTCGATGGCTCCTAAGTTCACGGTTCCTAGTGCCCGAATCTCACGACGCAGGCGGGCGATCTCTTGTGCGACATCACGCTCGACAGGCACACCGCCGGTCAGCGCGACGGCGGAGTCGGGGTGCAGGTCGTACTCATCTTGCAGGCGCTGGCCGATCGTCTCCGCCTGAGTCTCGACACGGGCCGCACGGAGCCGGGCCTGCTGCCCCCGCTCATTGGTGAACTGAATTGTGCGCTGGACAAGCCGGATGCGCTCGGTGAGCTGGAAGTTCTCATTGACCAGCGCCTGCCGACGCTCGCGCCACTTCTCTACCTCAGCGGCAGCCTCCCCTAAGGATTTCTTGGCGATGTCGCGCTCGCCTGCACGCTGGATCGCTTCAGCATCCTCGGTGGCAATCGTGCTCTCAGCCTCCCGCGTACGGCGGCGGCGGTCGTCGGCGGTGACAGTCGCCCGCATTGCCCCTTCTTCCGCGCGCTTGGCATCGCGTGCCAGCCCCACGGCACGCTCGCGCAGGCTGGCGGCTTCGGTGGCAATTACCCGGGCCTGATCGCGTGCCTCATCCCGCCGAACCGTCAGTGCCACTTGCCGACGTGTCAGCTCCTCCCGGCTCGCCAACGTAGACTCATCGGTGCGATCTGCCTCGTCAATGGCAGCCGAGAGGGTGGCTTCCCGGCTGGCATCGGCCTCCCCCGAGCTTATCAGCTGTCCAGTGCGGGTCTGGAGCTGCTGCGCCTCGCGCTGTAGGCGATCTGCCTCTGTTTTCTTATTCTGCCCACGCCGCTCGGTATCCAGAGCCGCTTCACGGGCACGCTGCACCGCGCTCTCGGCATCACGAACGGCCTGACGGGCACTCTCCACCGCGCTTCGAGCCTCGGTTTGCTGGGTGGCAATGCGCTCCAGAGCACCCCGCCCCACTTCAACCGCCTCACCAAGCTCCCCGATCTCACGTTTGCGCGAGAGAAGATTCGGCCCCTGTCGCCCTGCACGCCCTCCGGTAATCGCTCCTGTGGGCAACACCAGCTCTCCGGTGAGAGTGACAATACGTGACCAGTCGCGATCTAGCTGCCGAGAGACCTCGGTCGCCACATCTAGATCGTCCACAACCAGCACACGGGCTAAGTGCACACGAACCGCTAGCGAGACATCGTCGGAAAAGCGAACCAGCTCCGCCGCAGAGCCGTGCACACCGCTGTATTTCTTCGCCGCCGCTCGCAGAGAGCTGGGCACAGGCTGGTCTCGGAGGCGATCCAGCGGAAGAAACGTCGCACGTCCTCCCCGGCTCTCATGAAGAAAGCGAATGCCCTCTTTAGCCTGCTTCTCGGTGTCAGTGATAATGTCCTGAAGGCTTCCCCCCAGCGCGACCTCAATGGCGGTCTCAAACTCAGCGGGTACTTTGATCGCATCCGCGAATAACGTAAAGCGCCCCGAGATCTTTCCCTCTGCCGCCGCACTCAGCGCCACCTTCACGCCCCCGAAGTAGCCTTCTTGCATGGCTTCGGTCTCTTCCAAAACCCGGAGCCGAGACTCAGAACCTGCAAGCTCTCGCTCTTTACGGCGGCGCAGCTCTTCCAGTTCGCTGACACGTGACGAAGCGGCGCTGAAGTTGGGCTCGGCGATAGTGGTAAGTGCTGCAGCAACACTGGATTGCTCTTGTTTTTGGGTCTCAAGAAGCTCTCCGAGCTTGGCATGCTCCTGTAAAGCGTTCTCCACCTCAGCGACACGCTGGGAGGCTCGCTCGTTCGCCTCACGGATCTCCTCTTTACGCCGGAGAATGCGCTCCCGAAGGCTATCGCGCTCCGCTTTCTGGGCGGCGAGCTTGCGTGCAAGGGCAAGGTAGTCAGCTTCTTGTCCTGCAAGCATCCGCGAGAGCTCCCCCAGCGCCTTCTCCGCGTCGCGGGCAACTCCCTCGTGCCCGGCGAGTGTCTTTGTTTTTTCGGCAAGCTGCGCCTCCGCAGATTTCGCCTCCATTTTCAGGCTCTCCGCCTCGGTGGCGAGCCTTAGCTTATCGGAGTCCAGCGCCTCTAAGTCCGATGCCAGGGCTTCCAGTGTCTTTCGCGCACTGAGCTTGCGCTCCTCCGCCAGGGCAATCCGGCTTTCGAGCCGCTCCACTTGTGTCATCGTGAGCTGCTGCCGAATTCGCGCCGCGTCCATCTGGCTCTCGGCATCGGAGATGCGCTGCCCCAGCCCGAGAGCGCTCGCCTCCAGGTCCACAACCTCAACCTCAAGCGCCTCCGCCTCTTTCTTAGCCTCAACCGCCGATTTTTCCAGCTCGGAAAGCTCGTCTTTGGCACGCTTGTAGTCCGCCGCAAGCTGACCAACCTCCACCGCTTTGAGTCGGTCCGTCAGCTCGTTGTGCTTTTGTGCCGTCTCTGCCTGAAGCCGTAGCGGCTCCACTTGGATACTCAGCTCGCCCAAGATATCCCGCACCCGAATGAGATTCAGCTCCGTGTTCTCTAGCTTGCGCTGCGCCTCGCGCTTCTTGACCCGGTACTTCTTAATGCCCGCCGCTTCTTCAAAAAGCTCACGGCGGTCTTCGGGCTTGGCGGAGAGAATCCCATCAATCTCGCTCTGGTTCACAATGGCGTAGGCCCCCCTGCCCACCCCCGTGTCCGTAAACAAATCCGCGATATCTTTGAGCCGACACGCGACTTTATTGAGCAGAAACTCGCTGTCGCCATTACGGTAGATTCGACGCGTGACACTGACTTCGGAGAAGTCCAGCGGCAGAAAACGGTCTTCGTTGTCTACCGTGAGGGTCACTTCCGCCATGCCCATCGGCTTGCGCTTGGACGAGCCCGCAAAAATCACATCGCGCGCATTGGTGGCTCGCAGGTTAGAAGCCTTCTGCTCCCCCAGGCACCAGACGAGCGCATCGAGCAAGTTTGACTTCCCCGACCCGTTCGGCCCGACGATACAGGTGACACCGGGGACGAACTCGATCTCCGTCTTGTCCGCGAAAGTCTTAAAACCATGAAGAGTCAGGCGTTTGAGGCGCATAAGCGGTGCATTTTACCACTTTTGCCCTCCCTCCCCCCTACCCCCTCCCTCCCGATAACGGGAAAGGGAGGGGGAGACAGAGAGAGGAGAGATAAAAAATATCTGCTTGGTTTTATCAGAATCGGGGGATGTCACCCGTTCTACGGCAGGAGGTTTGATTTACAATGGTTCCAACAGCCCGTTATCGGTATCGTCATGTCACACAAGAGCTAGTGACACGCGCACGTCAGCTTCGGCGAGAGAGTACTCCCGCCGAGCAAGTTCTCTGGGAGGCCCTTCGTGGCTCACAGCTTCAGGGAGCACGCTTTCGTAGGCAGCACCCCGTCGAGACGTTTATCCTGGATTTCTACTGCCCACGCCACAAGCTAGTCATTGAGATTGATGGTGGCATACATTCTCAGCCAGAAGTTCGAGAGCGTGATGAAGAGCGACAACACTGGATCGAAGCACATGGCTACGAGTTTCTCCGTTTCACCAATGAAGAAGTCCTACACGAGCTATCGTGGGTTCTCGCAAGTATACGCGCAAAGATCAGCTAGTTCCCCGTGCTCCCCCACCAGCACCCCCTCCCATTATTGGGAGGGGGTGGCGCAGTGAGGAACGAACGGAGCCGGGGGAGGGAAAAAAGTGCGGGGAGGGCAAACCAAAATAAAACTACACCCGCATGACGGAGACGAGGATCACAGGGCGGCGACCGACGCGCTTCTCGAAGAACTTCTTCAGGACATTGCGGATATCGCCCTGGAGCGCTTCGGGTTCGCGGGGGGCATCGCCCTCGCCTTCCAGCAACTTCTCCACCACGTCCGCAGCCTCCGAGAGAAGCTCGTCGGCGCTGTCCATGTAGAAACAGCCACGTGAGAGAAACTCGGGGCCACCGATTAGCTCACTGGTCTCTGAGTCCAGCACCACTACCACGTTGACAAAGCCATCATTGGCGAGGAACTGACGGTCCCGCAGAACTAGCTCGTGGATCTCCTGGCCCGTGTCGCCATCAATGAGCACCGCACCCGACGGTACCCGATCCACGACCTCGCCCTTTTCCGTGTCCAGCTCCAGCACATCGCCTAGCTCCAGAACAAAGACATCCTCGGGCAGCCAGCCCATCTCTTGGGCGTACTTACTGTAGAGATGCAGCATACGGCGCTCGCCGTGTACGGGAATCACATACTGTGGGTTGGTAATGTTAAGAATCAGCTTGAGCTCGTCGGAGTAGCCGTGGCCGCTGACGTGCACGGGCATGAGGGCATCGTAGATCACGTTGGCCCCCAGTGCAAAGAGCCGGTTAACCACACTCCAGACCGCCGACTCGTTACCGGGAATGGGCGACGACGACAAGACAACGGTATCGCCCTTCTGGATCGTCACTTGCCGATGATCGCCACCCGCCATACGCGAGAGTCCAGCGAGGGGCTCACCCTGGCTTCCCGTGGTGAGAATAGTGATCTGCTCGGGCTTGTTGCTATTAATGTCGTCGCCACGCATCCGAATGCCTTCGGGAACCGACAAGTAGCCCAACGCGGCGGCCATGTCCATGTTCTGTGCCATCGAGCGGCCCACTGCAGCCACTTTACGCCCGTACTTTTTGCTGGAGTCCACGGCCATCTGCATGCGGTGGATCTGGCTGGCGAAGCTGGCGATAATCACGCGGC
>NZ_JANNYP010000292.1:0-1158 GCF_031410135.1 Armatimonas sp.
GTCAGGTTTAAATCGTTACGATGAATCATGGGAAGTGGAGGATGACGAAATAACGAATGTAAATTAGAATTTATTAATAACTCATGTTACGCAGTCCGGATGTGGTACCCATCGTCGTTGGCCCGGCTCCTGCCTCAGGGCGGCAGCGTCTGCATCTTGGGATTCTTTGCCCATCTTCGTAGAGGCGTATCATAGAAAAGCCTCCGAGGAGACCCCCGCCTTTAGGCGGGGGAGGAATCGGGAACCGCATGGAAGTTCCCGCGATTGAGTCGTCAAATTAGTCTTTCCTCGTCGTTCCGCTTTTGAAAGACGATCTGGAGTAACACGATAGTGAAGCTCGTTGCTCAGGTCAAACTCCTTACCTCTTGCCAGCAGAAGCAAGTTCTTCTCGCCACACTCAAAAAGGCGAACGAGGCTTGCAACCGCATGTCTGAATACGCTTGGCAGAACAAGTGTTTCAAGCAGTTTGCCCTTCACGCCGCCTGTTATCACAACATCCGGGAAGAGTTCGCGCTGGCTTCTCAGTTGATTATTCGCTGTAATGCCAAAGTCGCCGACTCTTACAAGCTGGACAAAGCGACAAAGAGAACCTTCCACCCCACGGGTTCTATCGCCTACGATTCCCGCATCTTGACTTTCTTCACCGAGGAGAGTCAAATTTCGCTCTGGACAGTTGCCGGGCGCATGAAGATTCCCTTCGCGGCTGGAGAGCTTCAGAAGGAAATGCTTCTGACTCAAAAAGGCGAATGCGATCTTTGCTTTATCGGTGGTGAGTTTTATCTGATGGTGGCCTGTGACATTCCAGAAGCTCCGCAGAACGAAACTACCGAGTTTTTGGGGGTAGACCTTGGCATTGTTCAGATTGCTTCTGACAGCGAAGGAAACCAGTACAGCGGGGAGGCTATCCGCTCTCTGCGTCGCCGAATGCGAAAGCTGAAGGCAGGGCTTCAACAAGCAGGTTCTAAGTCGGCAAAGCGACACCTTCAGAAGTTGCGCCGCCGTCAATCTCGGTTTACTCGTTGGGTGAATCATAACATTAGTCGCAAGCTTGTCGAATCTGCGGCTGTCTCTGGTAAGGCAATCGCTCTTGAAGACCTTAGCGGTATTCGAGAGCGGGCTTCGGTTATGCACAGAGACGGAGGTTCGAACCTCCGACGA
>NZ_JANNYP010000293.1:0-12296 GCF_031410135.1 Armatimonas sp.
CAGCAGACTCAGGCTGCGATTGAGCACGAGCTTTTTAACGGCGAGTTCTTTATTCAGAAGCCAGAACCCGGCCGTGAAGGAGCACTGGGAACCTACGAGAGCTGCCACATCGATCAGGTACACGGGCAGTCGTGGGCATGGCAAGTGGGGCTACCTCGGGTGCTGGATAGGGAGAAAACCCTCTCTTCGCTCAGAGCACTCTACACCTACAACTTCACCCAAGATGTCGGACCGTTCCGCCAGCGCAACCAAGCGGGCCGTCCGTATGCCCTGGCGGGTGATGGCGGCCTGATCATGGCAACCAACCCCAAGGGCCTTAAAGATGCTTTTGGCAATGTTCGAGACTGGCAGTATGGCTACTTCAATGAGTGCATGTCGGGCTTTGAGCACCAAGCTGCCAGCCATATGATTGCAGAAGGGCTGGTTACCGAAGGCTTGGCCGTCACCCGTGCCATTCATGACCGTTACCATGCCCGTAAGCGCAATCCTTTCAATGAGGTGGAGTGTAGCGACCATTATGCCCGTGCGATGGCGAGCTATGGCTCGTTTATCAGTCTTTGTGGCTTTTCCTACCACGGTCCGAGCGGTCAGCTTGCACTCGATCCCCGTCTGCCAGGTGATTTCAAAGTACCCTTTACCACTGCTGAGGGCTGGGGGAGTATCGAGCAAAAAGGCAAGCGGGTGACGGTGACACTTCAGTGGGGAGTGCTTCGGCTGACCACACTGACAGTCCGAGGCAAGACCACGAACTTCGAGCCTCCCCTGTTCTTGGGGGCACGTCAGCGAGGAGCAGCGGTGGGAACCCGTGCCAGCCGCGCGACGGTCCCCTGGAGGATCTCGCTGGTCTGCTGAAAGAGCGTGTAGAACATCGCCTCGCGCATCCGGCGCTGGGCGGGGTGATCTAGGCTATTGGCACCACCCGATGCCGCCGCGACCGCAGTGTGGGCCGCACGAACCCCCAGCTCAATGGCCCAAGTACGGGCAGCAAGTGCCTGCTCACGCCACTCGGGCGCGGACTTATCCCCATCAGCGAGCGTAAAGCAGCGCTCCCGGCACTGCTCTAGCTCGGTTTGGAGCGCATCGGCGGCTTGGGAGAGCACGGGGAAGGGTTTCTTTATCGCAAGCTGTCGCAGGAGGCGAGTGCTTCCCTGCGTCACGCCAAACATTGGAGCGACATTGTTGCACAAATTTGCTGTATCGCTGGCGGCGAGCTGCTCAGGTGAGCCATCGCGCACCCAGTCGGACTCGGGGACAAAGAGGTCAGTGAGGGTGGCCTCGACAGTCTCCGTGGCGTTCATGGCGCAGAGTGGCAGGGGAGCCGAGACGCGCTGGTGGTCGTCTTCACGTGCGGGGACATAGAGATAGATGTGCTTGCCATCGGGCAGGTGCGCTCCGTAGATCGTCGCGGAGAGAACCGGCCAGCCCGTCACCCAGGGCGCAGTGCCATTGAGTGTCCAGCCTCCGGGAACCGGTGTGGCGCGGAGCATGGGCTGGGGACGGCGCAAGTGCCCAAACCCGACTCCGACGTAGTGGTTGCCCGTGATCATCTCCGCCAAAAAACGCTCTCGGAGTGAGGTATTCGTGCTGTTGGCAACTTGTCCACACGAGCCCAGGTGCTGGATCAGGACAAAGTAGGTCGTCCCACACGCCCCGCACAGAGCCTCTACCAGTTCACGTCGAAAGGCATCACTGCCAAAGGTACCGTCCGCAAGCCCGGCAGCGGCGAGCGCCTCCAAGTTTGCACGCGGCACCTGCCCACTCCGGTCCACACGCTCGGCGTTGGGCTCTAAAAGCGCATCACAAATCCGCTGGGCCTCGGCGAGGCGAGTACACTCTTGTTCTGTCACGGCTAGAGTGTACCCAGTGCAGGCCGTACCGCCTCCGCGAGACGGCGGATCGTGCCACAGATTTGCTCCGATGTGAGCCCGGCCCAGTTCGGCTCTAAGTTGATGACATCGAAGTCCGTCTCGACACGGAGCGCGGCAATCTGCGCGGCGACACTCTCCGGGCCACCGACTAGGAAGTTGATCGGGTGTCCACAGAGCTCCCAGGGATCGCCCGGCTCAGGAGTCTCGGCGGGAATCTTTCCCTCACTTCGGAAGCGCCGCCAGAGCGTGCGGAGCGCGGGCTCTAGCTCCGCCATCGCTGTGGCATCATCGGGGCCGACATAGACCGGGCGGTTGGCGGCGATCAGGCCCGTGCCGCCCGCGTCTAGGTAGGCCTGACGGTACTGTTTGTACTGCTCCGGGGTTCGCAGGTGGGAGTACATCATGTTCATCCCCAGACGCCCAGCGTTCTGGGCGCTCCCGATGCTATTGACCGCCTGCCAGCTCCGGGCATGAAGCGTGGAGTTTGCTTTGGGCAGGCTCTCGGGGGCGCGCCAGCTCGCCAAAATCTGCCCCAGCGCTTCTGCAAAGTTCGCATGGCGCTCTTGTTCCGACACCAGCTCCTTCCCAAAGAGCGTGGACTCTGTGGGGGAGCTGCCACTGCCAAAGCCAGGCGCGAGCCGTCCCTGCATCAGAAGATCCGCGACGGCTGCCTGCTCCGCGATGGCAAGCGGGTGGTGGAGGTTCAGGCAGATAATCGCCGTCCCAAGCTGAATGCGCTCTGTCTGCGAGGCAAGATGGAGCGCAAGCAGCATCGGCCACGGCAGATGCCCATAGTGGACATGGTTGTGGTGCTCGCTGAACCAGTAGTAGTCAAAACCCAGCGAGTCAGCGAGGCGCACGTACCCTGCGACTTCGTCGTAGACCTCCCCCGAGGGACGCTCACAAGGGGCTTCCACATGGTCGGTGAGCGCAAAGCGCAGGGGGGTAGGCATGGCTTAGGAGAACGGGTAGGGCGCGAAGACCTTGGCTGTCTCTTGGCGGGCTTTCTCTTCACGCTCTTCCTGATCCGAGTCGCCATGAAGCGCACTGACGATAATATCGCGCACTTCCTCGGGAGAGTCCACCAGGTAGAACAAGTTCATATCGTTCGGGCTGATCTTGCCATCTACCAGCACCGTGTTGCGCAGCCACTCGACCAGGCCACCCCAGAACTTGGTGCCCACCAGGATCACGGGGAAGTTGTGGATCTTTCCGGTCTGAATCAGTGTCAGCGACTCCATCAGCTCGTCGAGGGTGCCAAAGCCGCCGGGGAAGATCACAAAGGCCTGGGCATAGCGCACCAGCATGGTCTTGCGAACCATGAAGTAGTGGAAGTCGATGGTTTCGGTACAGTAGGGATTGATGTGCTGCTCAAAGGGAAGCTCGATATTGAGCCCGACGCTCTCGACCTTGGCCTCCATTGCGCCTTTATTGCCCGCTTCCATGATTCCTGGTCCGCCGCCCGTAATGATATTAAAGCCCGCCTCGCCTAGCAGGCGAGCCGTATCAACCGTCGCAAGGTACTGGGGATCGTCGGGCTTGGTCCGCGCCGAGCCAAAGATCGTCACGGCAGGGCCAAGGTCGCCGAGGGCATCGAAGCCCTGGACAAACTCGCTCTGGATACGCAGGACGCGCCAGGAGTCAGTAGGCCAGGCCTCGCCACGATGCGGGCGCTGGGGTGTGAGCAGGTGCTCATCACGAGTGGATTTTAGTTTTTTCATAGGTCGTTACTGGGGAAACAGGCGCTCCAGTGCGCCTTGGAGCACATCGGCGGCGGCTTGGCCTGCGCCTCGGCTCTTGAGGTTGCCGTCGGCATCAAAGAGAAAGTAGTAGGGCACCCAGGCTTGGTCGTTACCAAAGGCGCTGGAGAGAGCGTGCTCGTTGTCTATGGCGCAGGGCTCAGTAATGGAGAACTGCTCTAGTGCCGCCTCGACTTTGGTGAGATCTGTCTCGTCTTCCTCGCGTGGCATGTGAACGGCGATGACCTTCAGGCCCTGCGGGCCGTACGCCTCTTTCCACTCTCTCAAACGCGGAAGATTGTTTTTGCAGATGTAGCAAGAGAGCGACCAGAAGTGGATCAAGACGGGCGAGCCGAGAAGAGACTCTCGGCTCACGTCGCCATTGCGCCAGTCGGTCGCGCCGGTTAGCTCCGGCAGCGGGGAACCGGTTCGCAGGGGCATAGAAACCTAGCTTCCCGGCGTCAGGTTCTTGACACCTGGCTTCCAGTTGGCGGCGCAGAGCCCACCAGACTGGAACGCCTGGAGCGTGCGCAGGACTTCGTCCACGTTACGTCCCACGTTGTTGGCGTTGATGGTTGCGTGCTGGACAACGCCGTTGGGGTCAATGATAAACAGCCCACGAAGTGAGTGCCCGGCCTCCTCGATCAGCACACCGTAGTCGGCGGCGATCTGGCGCGTCATGTCGGCGATAATGGGGTAGTTCGTCCCGGCGATCCCATTCTGGTCGCGGGGCGTGCGCACCCAAGCGCGGTGGGAGTAGACCGAGTCCGTCGAGGCACCAAGCACTTCGCAGTCCACGTCCTGGAACTCTTCCAAGCGGTCGGCCAGTGCAAGAATCTCGGTGGGGCAGATAAATGTAAAGTCGAGCGGGTACCAGAAAAAGACCAGCCACTTGCCTCGGTAGTCCGAGAGCGAGATGTTCTTGATCGGGTCCGCCGCGCCGTCGCCCGGAAAAGCGGCGGGTGCGGTAAAGTCAGGTGCGGGTTTACCAACGAGCATGTTAAAAAACTATCCTTATAGGTTTTGGGCACGAAGCCCTAGTTGAACGACCCTATTTTACCCGCTTGGGTTCCCAAAAACGTTAATTGGGCATGACCATGTAGCCGACATTGGTGGCGTAGCCGAGGCCGACCCAGATGGCGGAGTTGATGACATCGCCTAGTACCAGGCCGAGGAAAAACGGGAGGAAGAACTGGTAGCCTTTCATGCCCCCATAGCGCTGGATGAGTGACTTGCAGACCCAGCCGATAAAGAGCGAGAGCCAGAGCATCTTAATCGCCCAGACGCCGGCACAGAGGATCCCGATGGGGTGGACGCCGAAGTTGAACTGCGCTCGTAGGATCAGCAGCCCTAAAAAGACCACAAAGCCCGTCAGTAGGTGCAGGCCGTTGCTGAGATCGCCTTTGAAGGGCACGGAGGCCGCACCACCGAGGAAGTTCAGCGGTTTCTCAGGGCTCCACTTGTAGGTAAAGAGGTTGTTGAGCGAGTTGCCGCCGCCGTTGTAGTAGGGAAGTGCCAGGCTGGCGTAGAGCGAGACGGCGAAGGCCAGCAAAACCGTAACCACGATCGCGGTCATCAGTGGACGTGTGTTTCGGGGAGCGACCTCGGTAGTCTTGGCACCCATCATCACCGACGGCGCGAGCATCTCGCGGGGATCGAAGAGAAACATGGTCTCCCAGCGGGTCATCGTGAAGAGCTCGCTGGTCTTAAACGGCGCGGTGCCAAAGAGAAAAGAGAAAATGTCAATGGAGCCGTAGGGTTGCGCCATAAACACCAGCCCTGCCTGACAGACCGCCCAGGAGATCGTGATGAGTCCCAGAGTCATCGTGACGAGCGAGACCAGAGTCAGCAGAATCGAGACTCCTGCGAGAGTGAGCCAGAGTGCAATTCCACCGTAGGCGATAAATAGACAGATCAGCGCCGTGCGGTAGGAGAGCAGCTCCCCGGAGTCGTCGATCTCTTTGGCGCGGGGGCCGCCCAGCGCTTTTTCCACAATGTCACTAAAGTGCTGTCGCCCCGTCCAGAGCGTCCAGAGCACCAGTGCAATCCCGCCGCCGTAGGCTTGCAAGGCCGAGAAGTTGGTGTCGCTGTAGCCCTGTGGCCCCGGCATGAGCCAGTTGTAGAACCCACAGAGCATCACCTGTGCCTTGAAGACCAAAAAGAAGAACCAGAGCGAGAAACAGACCTCGGCGGGGAGCAAGTAGGCGATTCCGACCACCATGAGGAGAATTCGTGCCGGAAACCAGCCGACTAGGTTCCACGGACGCACGGTGAGAAAGTCATTGAAAGACCACTCTAAAGTGATATCGGGGATCGAGGGATAGAGCAGGTGCAGGCCCTTGACAGTGTGAATGACGGTACTAAAGAGCACGCCCCCCCAGAGCATCGGGTTGCGGAAAAAAGCATTCACTTTTCGCCCTGGCTCCGGGTCCTCGGCGATCATCAAAGGGAGGGTAACAAGAGGAAAGGAAAACTTCTCATTCTCTACCCACTGGCGTCTCAGCAGAGAGCAGATCGCGAATGTTGCCAGCAGAAAGAGCATCGCCAGCATTCCCCAGAAGAAGAGTGGCCCACGCCACGCCTCCCAGGGAATCCGCTCTTCGCCCTTGTGGTAGCCATTGAAAAAGGCATCGGCGGCGGTTTTGTCCTGAAACTGAGTCCACTTGGGAAGCTGGTTGAGAAACTTCTGCTCCCAGTTGTTCGTGTCGTCGGCGAAGGCTTTGTGTGCGACAATCTCGGGGATAAAATAGCGCATCATCCCCGACGACGGTATCCCTGATGCCACCAGAATAAGTGTCCAAATTGTCAGAAGCTCCCCGCGCTGGAACACGGCTTTGGGCGCGACCGTGCGCAACAGGGCATTGATGGCGAAGGCAAAGACAAACAGAATGAAGAGCGCCCCAATGGGAAACTGCGTTCCCGCAATATAGGTCGCCGCCACTTTGAAGTCGTTGTAGGGCGTCACCGCCGCAAAGAACAAAGCAAAAGCGATCCCAATAAAGAGCGCACGCGGCGTCACAGCACGTTGGTTCACAGACGCATTATACAGGATGTGTCGTTAGAGCCGAAAGCCAACACCCACACTAACCCGAGAATGTTTAGCGACTGAGGGAACCGTGAGAGTAAGCTCGGTGAAGTACAGGCCGCCGCCTGTCCCTACAAATATCTTGGCTCCCAGCCCTGCATGTTTTCTATCCCGAACGCCACACTCCGAAAAATGCGTCGTGTAGCCACCCAGTCCCGCCCCGACCCAACCACTGCGCCCCGACTGCCGCAAAGAAACACCAATACCCTCAAATCCCGCGTAGGTATTGGAAGGCGGGGCACTGAGATTGATCGAGCCGCCACAGCCGCCGCCCAGCGAAAACGCACTGTCCGCATAGAGGCTTAAGGTGCGATTTTGTGGAAGGCGCTTGGTATCGAGAGAGAGCCCCAGCCAGAGAGTGTCCGCCGCCGGGGCAATCGCTCCCCCCAGCGTCATCCGAAACGGACGTGGCTGTGCGAGCGCGGGCGTGGCAAGAAGTGTAAAACTAAGAGCGAGTAGGAGGCTTTTCATTGCCGAGTGAGACTCACGGTTGCCCGTGAGCCTTCATATTTTAAATGGCTATACTGGGCAATATCTTCAGCCGACGCCTAGGCTCAACGCCGATAGACTCGCTGCCTAGCTCGGCGCGCTCGACGAGCTGGTGCTGGAGCCGTCGGACATACGCGTTTTGTGGCGCAAGCTCGACGGCCTCACCCGTGGCTTGCACGTGCTCAATGGCATCGGACGCTTCGGAGATCGCGGCCTCTTCATCGGTGGGGAGCACGGTGGGCTGGAGGCCGAATACCTCACGCAGGGCGCTCTCGATCTGGATGTAGGTATTGCTACGGACGATATAGGTCGGGATGTTCTTGCCTCGTGCCTCGTGGAGCTTGGCGGGCTCCCGGCGCGACGTGGCCTTGAGCGCGACAATCAGATCGGCATCTTTCATGTCCCGCGCCACGACTCCCGGGACACGTAGGTTCACCATCGCCCGCTCTAACCGGGAGCGGGAGACGCCGTAGGGGAACAGATGAACCGTTTTACCCTCCTGGCGGAAGCTCTTACGCTCCGTACTCGGCCCTCGCTCCGTACCCATGCCAGAACCCATCCCCGGGTACCCTTTGGGTGCCCTTCCCTGTTCCAGGGGAGAGGAGTAAGGGGTAGGTTCTGGATCAAAGGTCATCCCATACGTGCCGCCGGTCTGCTCACCCGGACGATCCGGGGGGAGCTCAGCTTTCTGCACGACCTCGACAATGCCACCCGTGTTACGGATGCGAATCTCCGGGCGTGGGAGCTGGCCACGGAGCATCTTGTCCACCACCTTGGCGACATCGTGGTGGATGGCGAGCTTGTCCACTTCCAGGATCTCGATAATTACCTCGAAGGTGGGGGGGGCTTTGCGCTCCAACACCGTTTTCTGGGAGCCGCGTCGCTTGGCCTCCTCATCGCCCAGGGTCACGGTCTGGATACCACCGACCAAGTCCGAGAGGGTCGGGTTGAGCAGCAAGTTCTCCAGGGTATTGCCGTGCGCCGTTCCCACAAGCTGCACTCCGCGCTCCGCAATCGTGCGTGCGGCGAAGGCCTCCTGCTCGGTGCCGATCTCATCAATGACGATCACCTGCGGCATGTGGTTCTCCACCGCCTCGATCATCACCGCGTGCTGCTCCTCAGGCCGCTTGACCTGCATGCGCCGTGAGCGTCCAATCGCCGGGTGGGGGATGTCACCATCGCCCGCAATCTCATTGGATGTATCCACGATCACGACACGCTTGCGGAACTCCTCCGAGAGGATGCGGGCCACCTCGCGCAGCTTGGTGGTCTTGCCCACGCCAGGACGGCCCAGCATGAGAATAGACTTCCCACTCTCGACAATGTCCCGAATAATGTCCACGGTGCCATAGACCGCGCGACCAATACGAAGCGTCAACCCGATCACCTGATCCCCACGGTTGCGGATACAGGAGATACGGTGGAGCGTGCGCTCAATCCCCGCACGGTTGTCAAAGCCAAAGTCGGAGATGCGGCTGGTGATATGGGCAATATCGTCCAGCGTCACTTCGTTGGCCGGGTCCGTGGGGTTTTCGCAGGCAGGCAGGAGCTCGATCTGGAGGTTGTTGCCAAAGCGCGCCTCCGCAGGGCGACCTAGGTCGAGCACCAGCTCCAAAAGATCGGAGTGTTCCTCTAAGTGCGGCGCAAGAGCGGCGAGCACCCGCTCCGGTAAGACGGCGAGGATTTGATCCAGGTTGTCTGTGATCTCTCGCTTGGCGAGAACAATATTTTCGTGCAATTCTATTTCGATCTCTTTTGAGGGCGAGACCTGGCCTCTTTCAGTAGTCACAACATTATACCGCCGCCCACCCCCGATTTGTTAAACTTTGTCGCACGATACAATGAATCCCTATGGCCCTAACCCTTCCCGTCGCGACCCATGAGCGTCTTGAGCATCTTGAGCGCCGCTCGCCACTTCCCCGCAATGCAATTGAGGCGCTTGATGCGGGCAGTATCGCCGAAGAGGCAGGGCTGCAAGTCGGGGATGTCGTGCTCTTGGCCCGCTGTACCTGCTCCGGCGGCTACGACAAGCGCAATAAAGAGCTTGCCGATGCCCTATACTTCCAAGGGCATGCGCTTTGTTGTGGTGAACTTCAGCACCGACGAGACCAACGCGGAGATCGCCGCCAAGGCACACGCCTTGACGTTCCCCGTCCTGCGCGACACCAACCATAAAATCGCTCCCATGCTCAACGCCCGAGTCACCCACGAGGCGTTTGTGATGGACGCACAGGTGACTCTGTGCTACCACGGCCGCATCGACGACAGCCGCGACGAAAAAGCGATCCTCTCCCACTACCTGCGCAACGCCCTTGATTTTCTGATCGCAGGGCAAGCCCCCAAAGTCAAGTCCGCCACACCCTTTGGCCGCTCCATCGCCCGGCAAAAATGAAATAATTGACTAGTAAATGTTGGCAATGTTATGTTATAATCCCCCAATCTATTGTTGGAACAGGGGTTGATATAGTTGTCAAGCAAGAAGCAGGCTTTAGTGATATTTGAAGGGGGTGGAGTTAAAGGTTTGGCTCATGCTGGTGCTCTCTCCGCAATTCGAGATGCTGGTTTTGAGATTGCTGGTGTGGCTGGGACTTCGGCTGGAGCTATAGTGGCTGCGCTTGTTTCTGTAGGATATAAACCTTACGATTTATTCGATTATCGATCTGAACCTCCAAATAGAGGTGTTCTAGACGTAAACATGACTTCTATTTTGGCTGATAAAGATAAGAAGAAATGGAACTCGATTAAAAAGCATTTTGATAAAAAACGTGGGTTTATTATGGTGTTTATGGGGCTGCTTTCTAATGCCGATTTTATATCTTCTGTTCGCAATAGAGGGGTGTTTGGCCATGAACTCTTTGTTGAATGGTTGGATTTTTTATTGCGTGACCGTTTGATGCAACGATACGGCGAAGATGATGATGAAATGCGTATGCGAAGAAGAGCTATGCAAGAAGATATGAAAGATGGGGTTAAATTTCGACACATTCGAATGCCTCTTAAAATAATCGCTACAGATGTTACTAACCGTTCTATGGTGGTATTTAGTAATAGCAATAATGAATTTGGTGAATTGAAAGTTGCAGAGGCTGTTGCTGCATCGATTAGTATTCCATTTGTTTTTAAGCCTCGCCGTATAAAAAATAATGATGTAACGAGATTATATGTTGATGGTGGACTAATGTCGAATTTTCCTGTTTGGGTTTTTGATGAAGATAACGAGCAGAAGAAAATGCCAATATTTGGGCTGAAATTAGTTGAGAGGAATAATCAGATACGTCCTCATAAAGAGAGTATTATAAGATATCTTGCTGATATTGCATATACTTCGGTCTTGGGTGAATCTCCTCTCGAGACACGACGAGTAGAAAACTTACACGTGATACCTCTGTCTGGTTTGAAAATAGCCTCCTGACAGCCCTCCCTGAGGGTTCCGCTCCGAGATTTTCATGCTCTGTGGTGAAGCATCTTCATGAGGACTGTTGGAGCTAATACTCTAGATTTCGATATCGAAAACGAAGGATTGAGATCTTTGTTTGTGGATGGTCGAATGGGGGCATTAGAATATTTTTATAGTGTAGATGGATATGTTCGTCATGATATGGTTAAGATATTGACAGATATGATACGGGATTTTAAAGAAAAAAACAAATTAGATTTTTTGGTTCGAGGATCATTGATCTTAAAATCAAGAAAAAATAAAGAAAAACTGAAAATTGCTGCTTATTCTGGTCATTCATCCTATGATAGAGATAGAAATATTGAATTTCATAGTGATTCTGGCCCAGTTGGTAAGTGTTGGAATGATAAAAATGATAATGAAGTTTTAATTTAGTCTGATCCTGAGCACGGTTTTTTTGTTGATCCCGATATTAAAGATTTTATACGTCCTAATCTAAGCTGTATGTTGTGTGTGAAGGTGAAAATGCCAATTAATGCCTTGAAAATGCCTGTGCCTGATATTGAAATGAGTAATGATTTAGGGGTCTTGTCTATCGATTCTGACTCACCTAAAGCTAAAGATTATTTCGCAATGCCCGATAATATAATTTTGTTTAAGAAATATGCAACTTTGCTAGCCACGGAACTTTTGGAGGGGAAATGGAAGTAATAAAACATAAGCGGTGTTTTGAGTGTGTTGGTGAAAACATGTGTTTTGGGGAACATATTGATGTGAAACTCATACATAGAAAAATGGAGATGTCGTAATGGAAAAAAGAGTTGCACCAGTAGGATGGTATTATGTTGATAATTCATCTGGTGTCTTGCTACGTACTGAAGAATCTAAACGGCTGGATACATTTAATTCTGAAGAGTTTTGTAGCACTGAGGAATTTAGGGCAATGAGGAGGAAAATTTTTTCTTCTCGAAGGCGTTCACGTGTACATAAAAGAGTGTTTGTTTTGAAAAAAACGAACGTTTTTAATGGTGCACGTAGTCATTCAAATCCGTTAATCAGTTTGTGGGACTCTGAGTGACATTTTTAATGTTTATAGATCTAATATTTTTAGAGTTTTATAAGGGGATTTGGGATGCGGAAGGTGTTTTTCTGCTATGGCCCTAACTCTTCCCGTCGCGACCCATGAGCGTCTTGAGCATCTTGAGCGCCGCTCGCCGCTTCCTCGCAATGCAATCGAGGCGCTTGATGCGGGCAGTATCGCCGAAGAAGCGGGGCTGCAAGTCGGGGATGTGGTGCTCTCGGTCAATGGCCACCCGCTCACGGATGTCGTGGACTGGCGCTTTTACTCCGCCGCCGAGGAAGTGACTCTGGCGATCAAGCGCGGCGAGGAGCTTCGGAATGTTTTCATCGAGAAAGGCTTCGACCAGCCTCTCGGAATTACGTTCTCCGAGGACTTGTTCGACCGGATGCACATCTGCAAGAATAAGTGCGTTTTTTGCTTCCTCTACCAGCAGCCCAAGGGCCTGCGTCCCAGCCTCTACATCAAAGACGACGACTTCCGGCTCTCGTTTCTGCACAGCAACTATGTCACGCTGACCAACCTTAAGCCGGGCGAGCTAGACCGTATCTGTGAGCAGCGCCTCTCACCGCTCTATGTCTCGGTTCATGCCACCGACCCCGAGGCGCGCGGCAAGATTCTGGGCCGCCGTGGCCCCGAG
>NZ_JANNYP010000294.1:0-2569 GCF_031410135.1 Armatimonas sp.
CATAGTCTCTTCCTTTTCTACTTTTACTCGTACTCGACTACCGCCGCAATGGCGGTGGCGATTTCTTCTAAAACGTCGGCGGGCAGGACTCCTATCCGCTCGACGAACCGCTGGGTGTCCACACTCCGCATCTGAAGTGTGTCGGCTGTAGAAGCCTTCGTTAGCCCAGTTCCCGGAGTAGCTTCCAGCTTCACATGCCAAATATTGGCCTCAAATACGGCTTTCCACTCGGTGATGGGCACGACCAGTTTGAGAGGGAGCTTTCCTACGGCATCGGAGCTTATCACGATCACCGGGCGGATCTTCTTGATCTCCGCTCCGATGGTTGGGTCAAGATTCACACGCCAAATCTCCCCCCGCTTGGGAGTGTTTCGCGTGGGCGCTGCTCCTGGTGATGCCATAGGATCAGTACTCAACGATGTCCTCTCCGCCCTCAACCTCGCGCCAGCCCGAGTCTTGCTCGTAGTGTGCTGCGAGCTGCTCGGCTTGCTCGGCCATTAGTCGCCGCCGCTCTGAGAGAGGCAGCTTCATAAAGGCGCGGCGCTTTACCAGCGAGAGGGACTCATCGTTAATCTTCTCACCGAGCATTGTCTCGGCTTCCATCGTACTGACCATCCCTTCTGCATGGGCACGAAGAACATGCTGGCGGAGCCAGAGCGGAGTCTCGGGTGGTAGTTGTCCGGGCTCATCACGCTTCCAGCCCCTACGGTTGATCGAAATACACCAGTCGGTGTAATAGGTGTCGGAGATGATGGAGAGTGACTTCATCCGGTACAGAAGTGCCTGTATGCTCATGCCGTACTTCTGCTTGAGCGTAAGTAGCTCGTTGGCCGAGACGCTGGTGCGCTTGGCTCCAACATCCTGGATGAAGGCATCGGCTGGGCTCAGAAACGCCCCCGCAAAGCGAAAGGCTGCTTTCTCTTCATCCACACCTTCCGCAACGTCCAGCACCAGGTGTCCAAGCTCATGGGCACGGTTAAGGCGCTGGCGCTCACCGGGAAGTCCCTGGCGTGTCACGACAGCACCGGCTACGGCCATGCCGCCCGATTTGCGAATGATGGCGGAGATTCCATCGAACTTGTCGCTGGCATCCACCTCTAGTACATGCACCCCGCTTGTTTCCAGCGTCGTTACCATGCTCCCTATCGGATCGCTTCCCAGCTGTAGTTTCCCCCTAAGCTGGAGTGCCGCTGTTTCTGCATCCTCTAAAGTACTCACGGTGTACTCCTGAAGCGGAAAGATAAACGCAGCGTCAGGAGAAAATATTTCTTGGAGGCGAATCCGATCCTCCATCTGTTGCCCGATCCGGCTCTTGAGCTGCTCCTGCTCCTTGACGGACATGGAAGCCTTCTTGCGGTAGGCGATGAAGTCAACGGAGATGGTGGGCTCGGAAAGCAGGTAGGCCATCTTGACCTCCAGAGTCTCAGCGAGACGTGCCAGTACCGGGGAAGACGGCTGTGACTTCCCGATCTCATATTTTGAGAGTGCTTGCTTGGTGACGATGCCTCCCAGATGGGCGGCCAGCTCATCCAAAGAAAGCCCTCTCGCAAGTCGCACTTGCTTGAGTCTTTGTCCGATCATCGGTTTCCTGTCTTAGTGATGAGGTTCTTCATGATGTACAGTATTAGTTTACACTGTACATAGTATATCATGTTTTTGTCAACCATTCGCATCACGTAGAAATCTGGTCCTTTGTCCTCATAAGCCCTGAAGAACTAGAAGCGAAACGCCATCTGGCTTGACGATACAGAACTTGGCCGAACTGCTCTACGGATGTGCGATTTCTTGACCCGCACGTCGCTCGGCACAGTCGTGGGAGCATTTTGCCAGCGTTCGCGTATGCACTGGTCTGTGAGCTTCACATTGTGTGAAAGCAGGTCATCGAGAGGTTCTCCCTTTGGTGTTAATTCAGGGTGCCAACGTAGTCTGTTGTCAACAAGAATAGCCCTGCGGCGCTTGACGGTTCGCATGAATGAGGACGACTCTATGAAGGTAGGGTATTTGAAGTAGCGGGCGACTAGCTCAAGGTGCTGAGTTCCCCCAACGATGACCGGTCGCAGCTCTCTACCGACTCGGTCCTGAAGCCGCACCAACTCATAGATCGCATTTCTGCCCTCTTCGCTGTGGTGAAGCCCTGTTTGAAACTCCTTCGCAATGTAGACGATGTCCGTCTGTTGACTGAGGAGAGAAGACCAGTATTTCCAGTCAGACGGAGTAAGGGCATTCAGGTGGGGAATAGTTGAGATCCCTGCCGAAGATAGCTCCCCGGAAGTGATGAGGATGCGTCGTCGGTTATAGATGATGTCTGAACCAGGTGCATCTTGGAAAAAGCTGTAGTTGGGCGAGGTTGCAGTCTGAAATCCTAACTGAGCCAAGCGAGCAGGCCAGCCGAACTCTGAGCGATTGGCCCAGTAGTTCTCCAGCACATAGTCCCTTGCGACCCCCAGGAGTATTGGAAGTACATCGTCCCCTAGGCCGAACACTTTTCGGAGCCCATTGAGATCACAACCCTTTCGGAGGAGAGGTAGGACAAAACGTAGCGGGATAGCTACGACAGGGAAGTCTAAGG
>NZ_JANNYP010000295.1:0-15603 GCF_031410135.1 Armatimonas sp.
CGAGCCTCTAGCACTCTCGGGCCGTTTCGGGCGGAGCTGGTCGCCAACCGCAACCTGCGCAACTCGACATCGGGCACCAGTAGCGGAGGCTCCTTCTTCGCTGGAACCGAGAAGCTCCCCGAGCTAACGCTCACTACAAACCAGCTCAAGGGCTCGCTGGGAAAGTATGTCTCCGGGGTGACACTGGGCTACGGCGACTTTCTGGAGAGTCTCTCGACCTCGGGCACTGCCACGCAGCTCCATACCCAGCGCCTGCTCTTCCAGTCGGAACTCAATCGGCAGAGCAAGCCCTTGGGCGGCGGCCTGCGCTTAGACCTAGGCGGCGGCTTTCGGCAGACAATCTACGATGGTGGCTCTGCGGCGCAGTATGTCGTGAACCAGACCACCAATCTGAGCCAGACGACCTCACGCAATGGGACGATGGGGCTTGCCTACAACTACTCACGGCCCTACGGCGGAACGCCTCCTGGCTTCCGCAACGACTTCGCCTCTACCGTCAATGGACTAAACTTCAACTACCAGCAAACCGGCGGCCATGCCAGCGTCCGCCTGAGCACCGGCTATGATATTCTCCAAGCACAGCAAGAGCCCGTGCTGGGCCTGCGAAACCGCCCCTGGAACCAGCTCAGTGTCACCACCGAGTTTCGCCCCTCAGACAGCCATCATAGCCGCTTGAACACAACCTACGATATCAACAGCGGTAAACTCCTTGTTTTAGACCACTACGCCCACTTCCAGCGCGGCAATAAGTTTCTCCTGGACACCAGCGAGCGCTACGACCCGACACTCAAAAAGCTCCGCGAAGTCCGTGCGATTTTAGGCACACAGATCTTTGACAACCAGACCCGGTTGATCGGCAATAGTAACTACAACAACCTTACCCGCAAGTTCGAGTTCAACTCCTTCGCCTTCACCCGCGAGTTCCACGACTACGAGATCACGGTCAGCTATGTAGATCAGCCCTTCGGGTTTCGCAGCGA
This sequence comes from Armatimonas sp., assembly GCF_031410135.1. Lineage (GTDB taxonomy): Bacteria > Armatimonadota > Armatimonadia > Armatimonadales > Armatimonadaceae > Armatimonas. Next base: position 981 of record NZ_JANNYP010000295.1, read on the forward strand.
AAAAGGCATCAACCTCTCGCTCCGCCTCAAAGCCTTCCCCTCGCCCAAGACCAACCAAGGCAGCCGCAACGGCACTCCCGTAGACACCGGCCTCGGCGGCTTCTTCTAGTGCCCGGGTAAGCCGTCGCCCACGCAACTTGCGCAGGTGGAAGCCCTGGAAAAGCGACTCAAACCATAGTTACGCCATGAGCCTTACGGTATACTGCCGTTATGGAAAATCCCTTAACTGTCGAGGAGCAAGATGCCCTTGTTACAGAATCTTTTGCTCGCACTGAGGCACTAGTAATGGGGAAGGAGCAACAAAACTCTCAGCTCAGGGCGCTCCTCCTAGAGAAAAAACAGCTTGTTCAGCGCCTGGAGAGTTTTCTGCGCGAGGTTGAGCAGGAGAGCGCCCGGATTGACCAGGCGATTGCGAAGACGACCCGAGAACTTGCCGCCCACAAATGCGTCTCTCGCTCCGTAGACAGGTACGCCAGCGCGACGGGTTTGCCAGTTCCACTGTGACAAGCTCCAACTCAACCGATTGCCCCTCGTCGCTAACCGTCACCTGCGTCTGCGTGATCAACAAGCCGACCTTGAGCATCAAGCACTTCAGAATGAGTTGGCAGAGGCGCAGCGACAGCTTGCAACACTCTTGGCCCACTTCAGCATCCGCACAGAGCCTGAAGTAGCGTCTCCAGAGGATGGGGAAGCGGATGCGTGAGACCGCCACCACCAATAAACCTGCCAAGATACGGCGAGTAGTATAGGACTGACCGCCGAAGCTGTTGAGGTTCTGGGACAAGTTCACCTTGCCGAGCAGGTTGCTGTCATGGGAGCCGCGGGGCAGAGCCCCTCTCCTTCGCCGGGCGGGGACTGGGTGGCTACCGCGTGCGGACGATGGCGGGGTTGCCACTGAAGAGCTGCTTGGCAACGCGTTCGACATCGGTGCGCTTGACAGCTTCAATGCGGCGGGTGAGCTCTAGCTCGAAGGCGGCTCCGAGACCACTGGACTCTGCCCAGGCAAGGGCACGGGCGCGGCTGAGAACGAGCTGGCGCTGCTGGGTGTGCTGGGCCAGTAAGAGATTCTTGGCCCGCAGAAGCTCCGAGTCGGCGATGGGCTTGCGAGTTGTCTGATTGAGCACGTTCAGAAGTGCTACTTTCATCACGGCAGGGTCCTGGTTACCCAGAACATAGGCCATCCAAAGTGTACTGTCTCGAGCAGACAAGAGCTGTGAGCGCACTTCGTAGCCCACGGACTCCGTATCACGCAGTCGGAAGAGCCGGCAGGCTTTCCCCAAACCAAGTACCGCATCGAGCACAAGAAGCGCGGCCCAGTCGGCGCGCGCTTCCGGGTTGCTCATGCCAGGGAAAAGATAGGCAACTCCCAGAGCGGTGACCCCAGGGGGTGTTCCACGGAGCACCTGGTCACGCAAACCTGCGGGAATAGACTCGGTGACAGGGAGCTTCTCTTTCATGCCTAGGGACCGCTGGTTCCAGTCCCCCACACGCAGGCTTATCTCCACCCAGCGCCGTGCCACGTCGGGCTCAAACTTCCCGATCACGGCAATACTCGTTCGCTCCGGGGTGCAGAAACGCGTGTAGACCCCACGGACATCCGCTACACTCGCACGTCGCAGGCTAGTCTCATCGCCCTGCAAGCTCAGCTCTGTCCCCAGCGCCCGTGCCCGAAGCGCTAGAAGGAGCTTGGGAACCAGCTCTTCCTCAAAGAGTGCCACCGACCGGAGCTGATCGGTGCGTGCCTGCTCCAGAGACTCTTCCGTAAAGCGAGGCTGCGCCAGGGAGTTCATCAAGAGAGTCTGGGTGGACTTGATCAGCCCCTCTTCCGTGGGAGGCGAGACACTCCAGGCAGAGAGCTGGTTGCCATCGTAGCGCGTTCCCAGTGCCCCAAAAGCGTCCACATCGCGCTGAAGCAGCTCAGGCGTGCGCCCTTGGGAGTCCATCCCGAGCATTCGAGCCAGCAGAGCCACCACGCCCGGCTGCCGTCGTAGCTCCACCCCACTGATACGCACACTCACGGCCACTACCGTCGCGGGGGCGTTGGGATCGGGGACGATCACCAGCGATGTTCCACTGGGCAAGCGAATCGGCTCAATTGCGGTCTGGCGCATTAGAGCTGTCCTCCTTTGATCTCGCCCTCAGTGGGAAGAGGCGGGTTTGGCCCCAGCAGTGCCACGGCCCGTAGGTTTCGGTGAAGAGTCGTGCGCAAGAGCCCTTGGAGCGTCTCACCCCGCACCTGAGGCACTTGCTTCTCCAGCTCATCTTCCAGCCCCGGCGTATCTAGCGCATCGTAGAGCGTCAGCCGCCGTGCTAGGCCATCCACACTTGCCTTTTCCGTGACGATCTTTCCGAGCACGGCTCGTCGCCCTGATTCAAGCTCGGCAGCACTAAAGCCATCTTCAAAGACCCGCTGAAGCTCGTCCAGAACGGCAGTTTCTAAGCGCCCCGCATCACGCGCGAGCCCTGTCACCGCGATATAAAACAGCCCCCCACAGCGCTGCGGGACCCACTCAGCCCGCACTCGTAGCCCCACTCGCTGCTTGCCCAGCAGGGCAGTCCCAAGGCGTCCCGCGTCTCCCTGCACCAGAATCTCCGCCAGGACGGCGAGGCTTGCAGACATGTTCAGATCCGCGACGGGAGGGGTACTCCACGCGAGCACGACCGTGGTCAGGCGACGGGTCGCCGCTGCCGTGTCTGCTCCTGCCCGGTGCCCCAGCCCATCCCGAGAGGAGGGCACCAGAAAGGTCTGGCGCAAAGGACGAACCACGGGGCTCATACGCGGCCCCGCAAAGAGCTCCGCAGCGGCGGCTTCCACCTCGGCGGTCACAACCGGCCCCACCACGCACAGGGTCATCCGTGCCGGGCGGTAGCAGGCCACATGAACCGACTGAAGGTTGTCGGCGGTTAGCTTTCGCACCACCGACCACTCGCCAAAGAGCGGCATCCCGTAAGGCTCTCCAGGCAGATGCAGCGCACGTAGAGTACTATCCAGCCCCACCCGCAGAGGATCGGCGAGCTCTAGCGCTATCTCGGCCTCCACCACTTTTTTCTCCGCCTCGATATCTTCCTCACGAAACGCGGGACGCAGTGTCAGTTCTGCCAGTGCCGCCACGAGAGGACGCCAGTTCGGCGGCGCGATCGTGGTCTCAAAGACGGTCATGTCTCGCAGGGTGCGGGCGGCCACTTCGCCTCCCAGTGTCTCGGTAAGCTGGTCAAATGCACCCGGTGTCTTTGTGGTCGATCCCTTAAAGACCATGTGCTCGATAAAGTGCAGCGTACCACTGCGGGCCGGGTCTTCATCGCCGCCGCCCACGCGCACGGCGAGGCTCACGCCTACTAGGGCCGCATCAGGCTTCTCCACCACAATCAGGCGCAGGCCCGACGGCAAAACACGCCGTTGGGGGGTACCTGGTAGCTCTACTGGTTTTTCCGTTTTCCGTTTTTCCTGTGCAGAGACCAGACCGGGCGGTATACTTGCATAAGTACCAATGACTGTGAGAAAATGACGACGATTCACCAAATAGGGTTCGCCATTTCCCTCCTCAATTCCTGCCATGATTGAAGCCATCCAAAACCTGATTGAGCCTCGCCACCGAAAGAACATAGACTGGATTCTGATCCTGTCTGTTGTCCTGATCATGTGTGCTAGCCTCGCGACAATCTACTCCGCTTTCGCAGGGCACTTTGGCCCGGCCAGTGGAATGAAGCAGATGGTCAAACAAGGGTTTTTCTATGTGTCGGGGTTGGTGCTCATGCTCTATATCTCCACCCGTGACTACCGTAGCTTCCCGCGCAGTGCCAATGTTCTCTACTGGGTCAATATTGGCTTGCTGCTTCTCATACGCGTCATCGGACAGGAGAAAAAAGGAGCCGCTCGCTGGATCAGTATCGGTGACTTTCAGTTCCAGCCCTCCGAGCTTGCGAAAGTTATCATTATCCTGACCCTTGCCGCGTTTCTGGTTCGTGTCGGCTCGCACATCAAAGAACTACCGGTCTTTCTACAGTCTCTCGCCCATGTCGGGTTTCCGATGTTTCTGATCAAGATCCAGCCGGATCTGGGGACAGCCCTCGTGCTTGGTGCGATCTGGCTAGGAATGGTTTTTCTGGCGGGCGCAAATTGGAAACATCTTCTTGCAGTAAGTCTGGCAGGGGTTCTTCTCCTCGGGATTGGCTGGAAAACGGGCAAGGGCCTCGATAAGTTCCAACAGGATCGCATCAATGTCTTGTTCATGTCCCGCAAGAACATGACCAAAGCCCAGCGAGATTTGGCCTATCAAGCCGATCAGGGAATTGCCGCCGTCGGAGGCGGCCAAGTGACCGGGCAAGGTTTCCGTCAGGGGCTTCAGACCAGCGCAGGCTTTGTGCCGGAGAACTGGACGGACTTTGCGTTTTCCGCCTTTGCCGAAGAGCAAGGCTTTGTGGGTAGTATCGCTCTGATTGCGCTCTATCTACTGGTGATCGCACGTGGGCTCATGTGCATCGCGGAGAGCGAGGATCTCCTCGGGCGGCTCATCGTGGGTGGGGTGGTGAGCTATTTAGGGTTCCACGTCTTTGTGAATGTTGCGATGAACTGCTCCATCGCCCCGGTAGTGGGAATTCCACTCCCCCTCTTTAGCTACGGCGGCACAGCCGCTTGGATCAACTGTACCGCCTTAGGGATACTTCTCTCCGTGCGCATGCGCCGCCGTAAGCTCCAGTTCTAGTCTTCTAGGGGGCCGCATTGACAGTCACACTGGCGCTACCGGACTTGCTGCTCGCCGTGTGGGTGAAGGAAATCAGAACCGGGCTGCTAGTAGCGGCCAAGCCCTTGATCTTTCCACTGGAGTCCACCGAAACCAGCGCACTGTTGCTCGATGCCCAAGTACCGGGCTCCAGCGGCAAGATCGTCCCCGAGCTGTCTTTTAAGATCGCCTGAAGCGTCGTCTCGCCGTTCACTGCCAGCGACGTGCTCGCCGGGTTGATGGTGACGTTATTGACCGTGGCCGCGCTGATCGTCACACTGGCCGTCCCGATTTTGCTGCTGGCGGCGTGGGTAAACGTGATATTAATTGTCCCCACTTTAAGCGCTGTGACTTTCCCCGTGCTGTCCACACTTGCCACGGTCGCATCTGAGGACGCCCAAGTGCCGGGGCCAGCGGGGAGGGCACTACTTGAGGCATCACGCAACGTGACAGTGAGAGTCTTGGTCTGGGCGACGGTCATCGGGTTGGCCGTAGGTGTCACCTCGACCCGATCCACGATCCCTGCCGCCGCGCTGGTCACCGTTACCAGTGATGAGCCAGACTTACCCGACTCGGTATCGGTAAAGGAAATATTGGTTGCGCCCTCTTTAATCGCTGTGACTTTTCCGTTCGCATCCACACTGGCCACGCTTGCATCACTCGATGCCCAGCGGGTCTTGCCGGTGGTGAGCGGCACTAAGTTCCCCGCGGTGTCTTTGGCAGCGCCCGTCAGGGTCTGCGCGGAGCCAGGACGAATACTGGCGCTAGCCGGGCTCACCTCAACACGATCCACGGTACTGGCCAGAGCGATCTGAAGGTTGGTCTGGTTGCCACTGGAGACCCCCACTTTCACCGTGGTCGAGGCCAGCGCCACGCCCTGGGCATCGGCAGCAGGAAACGCACGCGCCTCCACATTCAGATCGCCAGGCTGGAGCCCGAAGAAAACTAAGGTGCTGAAGTTGCCCGTGGTGGGCTTGTTGGCGACGCGGAAAGTCCTGAAGCCACCGGCATCTTGCACCTCGACCCGCACGCTCTTCGTGGCATCGGGCAGAAGTCGGGAGACCTCGGGCCACTGAATCCGCATCTGCAAACCCGTCGCCGGGGCCACCGACGAGCCCCCGCAACCGCTCAGGCTCAGCGAGGCCACACCACAAGAAATCATCAAAAAAGCTGCTACCGTCACTCTCATACCCTGCTATTCGTCACAGGCACACGCGATTCCTGCTGGCACGATACAATAACCACCGACAAAACTATGGATAAGATTCTACTCTCTCTTCCCAAAGGCGAGCGTGTCGGCATTGCTTTCTCGGGCGGCCTGGATACGTCGGCGGCGATTGCTTGGATGCGGCATCATGGCGCGATCCCCTACACCTACACAGCACATCTGGCCCAGCCCGATGAAAAAGACTACAACGATATTACAAAACGTGCCGATGAGTACGGCGCGGAGAAGTCTCGACTGATTGACTGCCGTGAGCTACTAGTTCACGAGGGGCTCATTGCGCTCCAGTGTGGTGCGTTTCATATCTCCACGGGCGGCAAGACCTACTTCAACACCACGCCGCTGGGCCGCGCCGTTACGGGAACGATGCTGGTGAAGGCGATGGAAGAGGATGATGTCCATATCTGGGGCGATGGCTCGACCTATAAAGGCAACGATATCGAGCGGTTTTATCGCTACGGCCTGCTGGCAAACCCCGCGCTCCGTATCTACAAGCCATGGCTGGACCAAGACTTCGTAACGGAGCTTGGCGGACGTAAAGAGATGAGCGAGTGGCTGATCGCGCACGGCTTTGACTACAAGATGAGCACAGAGAAGGCCTACTCCACAGACTCCAATATCTGGGGCGCGACCCACGAGGCCAAAGAGCTGGAGTTCTTAAGCAAGGGCCTGCGAATTGTCGAGCCAATCATGTCTGTCAAGCACTGGGATGCCAGCATCGCGATTGCCCCCGAGGAAGTCAGTGTGCGCTTTGAGGAAGGCTTTCCGGTCGCGCTCAACGGCCAGAGCTTTGAGAGCCCCGTGGAGCTGGTGATGGAGGCAAATCGCATCGGCGGACGGCACGGGCTGGGCATCTCGGACCAGATTGAGAACCGCATCATCGAGGCCAAGAGCCGGGGAATCTACGAGGCCCCCGCGATGGCGCTGCTCTTTATTGCCTACGAGCGACTACTCTCGGGCATCCACAACGAGGGGACGATTGACAACTACCGGACGCTGGGCCGCAAGCTCGGGCGACTTTTGTACGAGGGCCGCTGGTTCGACCCGCAAAGTTTAATGCTACGCGATACACTCCAAAAATGGGTTGGGCGTGCGGTCACAGGAGAAGTGACACTGGAGCTACGGCGCGGCGATGACTACTCGATCTTGGACACCACTGGCCCACACCTGACATATCATCCCGAGCGCCTCTCGATGGAGCGCGTCGAAGGCGAAGCTTTCTCCCCGCTGGACCGTATCGGGCAGCTCCAGATGCGCAACTTAGACATTTTAGACTCCCGCGAAAAACTCGCCGTCTATCAGGAAGCCGGTGTCCTGCCCCCCGGCGGCAGCATCGGTGGTCTGTTGGAGTAAAACCGTGTGGAGCATGCGATAAAAAACGCGATTTTATTTTCATGATTCCTGGAACCTGACTCTTCTTTCTCCTGTTTAGGGAACCAGAGGAAATGAAAATGAAGTATCCTGCGTTGTTCTCTTTGATTGTCCTGAGCAGTGCGTTGCTGCCTGCTCAGGCTCAAACTCCCCCTCCGGTGTCCGCGACAAGCGCACCGGGAGCGCCAGCCACTCTCGCTCGTCGGCCTACCGAGCGTAAGCGCATCGCGATTGTCCCATTCGACTTTGGCTCGATCAAGCACTGGTGGGGCAACGACGACTGGGACATCGGACGCGATCTTTCCGATATGCTCAAAGTGGGACTGGTCAACAACGGCGCGTTCACGGTTCTGGAGCGCAAGATGCTGGATCAGATTCTCAGTGAACAAGCGATCTCCGCCAGTGGCATTGTCGATCCTCGTAGCATGGTACAGATGGGCCGCGTTCTAGGCGTCAATGCGGTAATTGTGGGCTCAGTCACTCAGTTTGGCTTCGACGAGCGAACCAGCGAGGGCTTTTTGGGAATGGGACGTGCCCGCGATGTCCGCGCGATTGTGGCGATCAATGCCCGCATCGTTGACCCGGTTACCGGGGAGGTTCTGGGAGCAATCGCAGCCCGAGGTGAGGAGATGGGCCGCGCTCGCCCCAGCGGCGGAAAGTCGCAAGGGGGCATCAACATGAGCAAGTGCACCTTTGAGAATACGTTTATGGCGGGAGCGGTGAAGAAGTGCGTAGATCAGCTCGTTACGGAGCTGGCAAAAGCCGAGGTAAAAGTGCGCTTCAGCAAGGCTGAGGTGCGCGGCAAAGTGGCGGACTTTGACAACGACACGGTTATCTTCAACATCGGCAGCGATATGGGCATCCAGCTCGGGGACGCTCTGATCGTCGAAAAAGTCGTGCGTCAGGTTAAAGACCCAGACACAGGCCGCGTGATCCGCGATGTCACTGAGCAAATCGGCACCGTGGTGATTACCAAAGTGGATGGGCTCTCCTCCTGCGGACGCTGGGAAGGCCGCGTTGCGCCCACTGTGGGAGATATTGTCCGCCGCCTAGAAACCGGACGGTAAATTATCAAGCAGGAGATCACACTAAAACAACGACTGGACCGAGGGCTGAAAGGGGGCCTCTGCCTCCTTCTATCCCTCGGGCTGGTTGTTTTTCTGCGTGCCCCGTACCAGCGCGATGCCGAGTATCAAGCGGCCCAGAAAGCCGGAGTGCCTCTGACCGTCGAGGCCCTTCTCCCCTCCGCACCGATTCACACAGACGATAACGCCGGGCCACTCGTCCGCCAGCTCATTGCCCGCAAAGAGGCGCTCTCCCCAACCTGGCTCGATGCGGCAAAGCGCGTTGTGAAGAATCCCAAGGATGCCACCGCCGCGCAGACGTTTCGTGCGGGCCTTTCACAGCACACCGAGCTTCTGGCCCTCTATACCCAAGCCACCCAGCGTCCCCGCTGCGATATAGGCTTTAACTACCAGCTTGGTGAGGGCCTGAACCAGGGTGTGCTGACGGTCTTTAGCAAAGGCGCGACACTCTTTACCGCCCGTGCCCTTCTAAGCCCCGATGCGAGCGCCGCTTTTGCCGACATTGAGCGGGCGGCACGCCTCGGAAATCTCACTGCACAGACCCCACTTCTGACGGCGGCGGTCGTTAGTAGCTCGGCCCATCGGCAAGCCCGCGACGGCCATGCCCAGTTGGTGGCTCGTTTTGGAGCCAGCCCCGCGTCCCTGAAAGCAAAGCTGGCCTTTGCCAAGCCCCCTACCCCCGAGTTCTTCTTCAGCGGCGAGGCCGTTCTCTCTTTCATCACTGCACAAAAATTCCGCCGTACAGCATACTTTAAAGACCCTACACTCCGTCTCTTAGCCCCTGTCTACCTTCCGATCTGGGAGCGGCAACTAGTACGGTTCTGGAGCGAGGTCTACGCCACCCTACGCCGCTACCCCGCAGACTCTCCCGAGCTCTTACGCCACCTCGCCGCTCTTGAGGATAAGTGGTACGGCAAGGACGGAGAGTCGTTGTTTCAATCATTCACTCACCTGCCAGATATACTTGTGGCCCTAAAAGGACCACCTCTCAAGAGCGCTGTCGAGAAAACCCAGAGTCTTAAGCCATCGCCTTAGTTGTATAATCTTGTATGCGCAAGGGAGCCTATACAATTACCCGAATCGAGCCTTTGCCAGGCTGTGATATGACGCAGGCAACTGCGCTCAATAACCATGGGCAGGTCGTCGGCAACAGTGACAAGTACATTTTTGGCATCGCTCATGGGCAGGAGCTAGGCAATGCGTTTATCTGGGATGATGGTTTTACCGACCCGCTTCGGGGATATGGGCTCATGAGCCGTGCCTTTGACATCAACGATAATGGGGATGTGGTGGGGACAGCCTTTGAGGATCTCCGCACGGGCCTCGCCGAGCACGACGAGGAATCGCACTGGTGGCCAGCTCTGTGGGTGGGTGATCCCAAAGACCACCGTCCCGACGACAGGCCGCTTCGCCTCCCAGATAACTCAGAAGGAGCGGCGTATCGCATCAACAACCGCCGTGTAATCGTCGGATCTCCAGAGTCGCTCTGGCGGCCCGAATCGGCGCACCGGATGAAGCACACGCGGCTCACGATTCCTGAGAAAGTCCCGACATTTCGTATCACGGGAATCAACGACTTCGGAGGCATGATTGGTGTTTCGTACTTTCACTCACGGGAACCCCTGATTGGCGACTCGGCGTGGGAGGCTTGGCTCTGGCGCAAGGGCAAGTGGGTGCGCCTCAGCCCGGAGCTTAAGGAAAGTGCTCCCCAAGATCTCAATGATGAGGAGTTTGTTGTCGGCTGGGGCCGCGCCGCGGGAGCGAAGAAGCTGCCGATGCTCTGGAAAGATGGGAAGGGCACGCCGCTAAGCGAACAAGAGGGAGACGCGCAGGCAATCAATAACAAAGGCAGGATTGTCGGTAGCTTTTGGAGTGGCAATCGCTCTTACGCCTGCCTCTGGGAAGGCGGCAAGGCACTGAACCTCAACGAGCGTATCCCGATAAACTCCGGCTGGACACTCTATGATGCTACGAACATCAACGACAAAGGCCAGATCGTCGGCACTGGAAAATTTGGGAAGGAGAGGCTGAGCGCTTTTTTGCTCACACCTCAAAAATGAGAGATACTCAAAACTACACCATTGAGAAGATTGCTCCCCTGCCCGAGTGCGATGTTACCGTACCAACGGGCCTCAACAACCAGGGACAGGTCTGTGGCTACTGCTACAAGTTCGTGGGGCCAGGACACGGCGTTTCGGCTTTCAGTCATGCGTTTTTCTGGCAGGAGGGTAGCATAACCCGGCTGCGAACGTTTGGCGGCCAGTGGGGTCAGGCTCTTGGAATCAATAAGCGTGGGGATGTGGTCGGCTACGCAGGCTACGAGCGACGGACGGGCCTGGAGGAGCGCGACCTCGATGCCGACTACTGGCCCGCCCTCTGGGTTGCCTACGATGAGCGCTGGGGGCCGGACGAAGCGCCCCTGCCGCTCTCACAGTCGTACGGCTCGGCTGTCTCCCTCAACGACAACCGGGAGATTCTGGGCCAGACACCCGACCAGTTCTGGAGCATGATCCGGGGAAAGCTTACCCCTGGAGCGCGACCAACACCACCTCTCCAAGAGAAAGAAAAAGAGGAGTTGCTCCAGGTTGCGCTGAACCGGCACGGCAGCGCGATCGCCTACACGCATCAACCCACGGGCTGGGTCAGCGGAATGACGGCGTATGGACACGAGAAACCCTGGGTCTACCGGAATCGTAAGTGGAGTCGCCTGCCCCTCGCTGGGTTCTCCGATGACAGCGAGGCGGCTCCCACCGCCCTCAACGATTCCCACGTAGTTGTCGGTTGGGTACGTCCTGGACGAAGCCAATATCGCCCCTACCAGTGGCGCGACAACAGAGGCGCTTTTCTGAGCACGGAAGAGGGCAAGGCACTAGGGATAAATAATAAAGGCACCATTGTCGGCAAGGTCTACCGTGACAAGTCTTTCCACGCCTGTCTCTGGAAAGACGGCAAGGCGCATGATCTGAATGACCTGATTCCCAAAAACTCCGGCTGGACACTCTACGATGCTCTGGACATCAATGACAAAGGCCAAATCACTGGTACAGGCAAACTCGATAAGGAGACGCTGAGTGCCTTTCTGCTCACCCCGAAAACCTAATGGACACCCCCGCTACACCCTTGAGAAGATCAATCCTCTGCCAGAGTTCGACCATGTGCGGGCGTATGGCCTCAATAACCTAGGCCACGTGGTGGGCGACAGCTATACCCTACTCGCCGCGCATGGTTTAGGAGTTGGGCGGGCGTTTTTCTGGGTTTCGGGGCACCCGCCCGAGGAGTTGCGAGCCTTTGGCGAGAAAAGTAGTGCTCTGGCGATCAATGACCTTGGGGATGTGGTGGGCTGGGTAGAAGAAGCACAGCGCACGGGCCTTGGTGAGGACGACGAGGAGCATGTCTTAGTCCCAGTCATGTGGGTCGGAGATCGTCAGCGGATTCCCCAGTGGTTCCCCCTGCGCCTCCCCAGCTCTCCCGGCGACAGTGCGGAGGTTATCAACAACCGTCGCGAGGTTATCGGGACGCGCGGGGCACACTGGAGTGTCTCCGGCAAGACCATGAAGCACCGGAAACTCCCGCTTCCTCCGATGCCCAAAAGTCATCGCTTCAAGCCCACGGGCATCAACACCGACGGCACGATCGTGGGCTATTCGTACCGTTCTGTGCAGAGTCCGGTGTCTATCGAGATTGAGCAGCAAGCCTGGCTCTGCCTACGGGGGCGCTGGAAGAAACTCTCCCCTGACGCGAAAACCAGTGCAGCACTCGGGATCAACGACCGCAAGGAGATCGTGGGATGGGTTGCTCCCACAGGCACAGCGCATTTCCCAATGCTCTGGCGCGAGGCAAAACCATACCCACTTGGTGAGCAAGAGGGCGCGGCAAAAGCCATCAACGCCCACGGCGTGATTGTCGGCTACACGAAACGGGAAAGCCGCTGGTGGGCCAGCCTCTGGCAAGACGGGCAGCCCATTCTTCTGGAGAGCCGCCTGCCCACCGGCACCAAGTTCCCTCTGTATGATGCGATTGCCATCAACGACAAGGGCCAGATTCTCGTCAGCGGAGCCTACCTGCTCACGCCCACAGGTTAGAGAAGGTAAAGAGATCTATGGACAGCTTACTCAAGAATGCGACTCGTGCTCTCTCTCAGGAACTGCTTAATCGTTATATGCTCTTGGGATGGGCCACAGATCGAAAACTCCTGGCACAAGAGTGGAGATTTGCAGAGGGAACCACAGGGGCAAATCCGTTCTTTCGTTCTGTTTCTATTGAGCTTCCTTCCAAAAAGATCACTACAATTGAAGTCATAAACCAGCGTCATCGTAGAGGAATACTCTCTCCTGATAAGACATGGTTGCTTGAACATAGCAACGACAGTCCACGCGATGTCTGGGCTTTTTCCATGAACGGCTTCTCGCCCCATCTCTGGCTCGTTCCCAAATTGAATAACAAAATGCTGATTCCTTGCTCAAAACCTCTCTGGCTATCGGATAGTAAAACCTGGGTATTTCTCGCCTTCGACAACAAGCAAATCTATGCCGTCACGGGAAAGCTGGCAAGCTCGACAAAGGCAAAAGTCATTCCTCTAGGCAAACCAAGCGAGGCAACAGGCGGCTGGGGTTCGCAAATTCATGTCATTGGGGCAAGTCACCTCGTTGCTAACCCAAAAGACGATCTGATCGTTGGCATTCGAGAGTCGCGTGTCTACTCCAAGATTGATCTGTGGCGCTACGAATTCTGGCTCTCGCAGGGCCAGCGCTCCCGGCGGGAGTTCAAGGTTCCCTTTCCAAAAGAGGAAGAAGTGGAGACGGTGGCCTACGCCCCTCAGAGCCAGCGCCTCGCACTTCTTACGACTTCCTCGAAAGACGGGTGGCAGAAATCGCTCCACACCATGCGCCTCGATGGTAGCCAGCGTGTCTGCCTTGGCACTCTCAAAACCAGCGATCGTATCCTCAACTTGGAGTGGCTCCCAAGTGGCAAGAAGCTGAGCTTTCGTTATGACAACGCACTCTGGGTGCTCCCAGATGCGCCACCACAAAAGCCACAAATCATTAAATCATTTAAACATCATGGACAATCTTCTCAAAAACGCAGTACGGGTCTACATGCCGCCCCAGCAGGGTCGGCACGTCCGTTTCCTCGGCTGGCGAACCGATACCACACAGCTCGCAGTAGAGTGGCCAACTAAGCTCGCAAAGGGACGCTATGTTTTTCGCAATATTGAGATGGAACTTCCTAGCGGTAAACGTCGGCCACTTGGTGAAAATATCGACATAGCCTTGTTCTACCGCACCTCAGGAGTGCCTTCGCCCAACGGCAAGTGGGTACTCTCAGACCCTCGGAGTAATCCCACTGCGCTTGATCTCACGGCCATAACCCTAGATGGTAAGCAAAAACGGCACTGGGCTGTTGGAAAACACAAAATAATCGACGTAGGTTCAAAACCGCTCTGGATTGCTAATGGCACTGCCTGGGTCATGCTTGCCTTCCAAGACAAAAAACTCTATGCCCTCACAGGTAGCCTCCTTGGAGATCAATCCGCACGAATCATTTCTCTGGGAACTTCTAACTCTGCAACGGGTGCTTATGGACTGTGGCCAGATACGATTGTCATGGGGCACTTGATCGAGAGTCCGGATGGTGACTTGATCCGTGGCATCGGCAGAGTCAATGACTACTCAAAAAGACTCAAGACAGGATCAGCTCTTTTCTGGCGGTGGGAGTTCCGGCTCTCGCAAGGCCAGCGCTCCCGCCGCGAGACTCCCTTTGAGGTTCCCTTTCCCAAGGGGGCGACAGTGCTAGACATCGCCTACTCGCCCCGAAGCCAGCGCCTCGCAACTTTTACCTTCGCGGAGAGTGACCGAGAACGCTGGTCTATTCACACGATGCGCCTCGATGGTAGCGAGCGTGTCTGCCTGGGAACCGTCACCTCACGCTATCCGCTTCAAGATCTCGAATGGCTCCCGAGTGGCAAGAAGCTCAGCTTTCGGTACGACAACGCACTCTGGGTGTTGCCAGATATTCTGCCGAAAGCGCCTCAGATTCTCTAAAACCAAATCATAAGCTACGGTGGAGGGATGTAGAAGGAAAGCGTGACGGGTTTGGGCGGATCGGTGATGGTCATGAGAACCCCAAAACCAGGCATCTGCTCCGCGCTCACTCGATAGGTTCCCGCAGGCAAGGCCAGAGTAAAATTTCCCTCGGCATCGGCGGTTGTCATTGCGATAACG
>NZ_JANNYP010000296.1:0-7995 GCF_031410135.1 Armatimonas sp.
CAGGATGCCCAGAACTTTACGCCACGGCTTCATGGCTCATTCTACCCCGTGCCGCCGGTTGGAAACCGGCGTCTGCAATGGCGCAAGCGCCACAAAGCCACTGTTGACGCCCCATTCCATGGGGTGGTCTCTACCCCGTGCTCTGCATGGCGGCGGCGATTCCGGTGATGGAGAGAAGAATCGCCTCGCGCAGGAGATCGCTCTCGCCTTCTTTTTCCTGTCGCTCCATGAGTGCGACTTGCAGCAAAGACAGCGGCAGGACGGCGGGGTTTCGCAGATGAACCGTGGCGCGGACAACGGGGGCGTGGTCCATGAGCTCGCCGGTCTGACCGGTGAGGCGCTGAACCCACTTGATCGTGCGGGCGTGCTCGCCTGCGATGAGGTTGTGGAATTTGTCGCGCAGGGCTGGGTCGTCGCAGCGGTCGGCGTAGAGCTTGGCGGTGGGCAGGTGGGTGCGGGTGAGCTCTAGCTGGGCATTGTCCACCACGGTCTTAAAGAACGCCCAGTCGCGCCAGAGCGACTGCATCAGGGCGAGCTTTTCCGCGTCCTCGCCGATGTACCACTCCAGAGCGCTCCCGAGGCCAAACCAGCCGGGGACGATGTAGCGGCTCTGAATCCAGGAGAAGACCCATGGGATCGCTCGGAGATCGTCCACGCTGGCAAGGGCTTTTCCACTGCGCGAGACAGGGCGTGAGGCGATGGGGAGTTTGCTGATGTGCGCAATGGGCGTGGCCTGGGCAAAGAACGTCCAGAAGCTCGGGTCGTCGTGCACCATGGCGCGGTAGAGCTCGCGGCTCTTCTGCGCCATCTGCACCAGCACCACCTTGCCTTCCTCGCTCTCTTTGGCCTCGCGCTTGGGGCTGGCGGCCTGAAGGGCGGCGTTGACGATCTGCTCCAAGTGCCGGTGGGCAATCGGGGCGAGGCCGTAGCGGAAAGAAATCACTTCTCCCTGTTCGGTGAAGCGAATGCGACCATCGAAGCTTCCCGGAGGCTGAGCAAGAATCGCTTTGTTGGCGCGTCCGCCACCCCGCCCGACCGTCCCGCCGCGCCCGTGGAAGAGCCGGAGCGTGATCCCCGCCTCGTGACAGACTTGGGCGATCTTCTCCTGCGTGGCTTGCAAGGCCCAGTTCGCTGCGAGAAAGCCGCCGTCTTTGCTGGAGTCCGAGTAGCCCAGCATGATCTCCTGGAAGTTCTTTCGGGTGGTCAGGTGCGCCTTGTACTCGGGGATCTTAAAAACCTCAGCCATCAAGTCGCCACAGTGGTGCAAGTCGTCAATGGTCTCAAAGAGCGGCACGATATCGAGTTCCCCGGCGAGGCCGATCTCTTTGGCAAGCAGCAGTGGTTCTAAGAGATCGCTCGCGCCGTGGGTCATGCTGATGATGTAGCACACCACACTTTTCTCGGAGAGCTCCCGGCGGGCGCGACGGATCACCTCAAAGACATCGAGGACTTCGCGAGTCTGGGCGGAGAGGAGGGCATCGCGGCTGACCAGAGGCCGGGGCGAGCGCAGCTCCCAGCGCAGAATGGCGACTTTCTCTTCCTCCGAGAGAGCCGCGTAGTTGGCCGTGACTCCCGCCAGAGCGAGAATCTCGGTGACTGCTTTCACATGAACATCACTGTGCTGGCGGACATCGAGCGGCGCAAGATGAAAACCAAAAGTGCGGGCCTGTACGAGGAGATCGGCCACATCACCCGCATCCGCCACCGATGCCGCATGGTTGCGGCGCAGGGTGTCTTGGAGCAGCGTCAGGTCAGCCAGAAAGGCATCGGCGCTAGCGTAGGCGTGGGGCGCATTGCCCAAATTGGCAAGCAGGCGCTCTCGCACGCAGATCAGCTTGAGCACATAGGGCTCCCCGATATGGCGCAGGCGGCGGCTCTCAGGAATCGGCACCTCGGCCAGATCGCGCTCGACCGAGGCCAGCAGAGGATCGCCCGGCGCGATACGCTTCACGGAGAGTGTCAGTGCCTTACGGACACTCTCCACGCGCTCGACAAAGAACTCCAGCGCGATTCGCCGGTGCTCTTTGAGGGTCTCCCAGGTGATCTTTGCCGTCACGTTTGGGTTGCCATCACGATCGCCCCCGACCCACGAGCGGTAGCTCACAAAGACGGGCACCTCGAACGCGACACCCGGGTAGCTCTCCTCCAGCGCACGTCTCAAATCGGCGTGAAGCCAGGCGACAACCCGAAAAATCGTCCGCTCAAAGAAGTACAAGGCGTTGCGGGCCTCTTCGGGAACGGTGATGGGGGTGATGCGAATCTCATCGGTCTGCCAGAGCTCGGTGAGGGCGCGGCGCAGGTTCTCATCGGCGCGCACACTCGGGTCGCCCTCCAACGGCTGGTCTAGGTGCGAACCATCGGCGGTCTGGGTTCGCAGCGCAAGCCCCTCCGCGACGCGTAGTAGCTTATCGAGCACCGCCCGGCGACGCGCTTCCGTGGGGTGGGCGGTCAGAGTCGGGCAGATCTCTATTTTATGGAGAAGTGTCTGCACCTCACTTGCGCTGAGCCCCTGCTCCTTAAGCTTTTGAATTCCCTCACGAATAGACTCCGAGCGCGGCTCCTTGCGCCCTCGGTTCACCCGTACAATCTCTTTTTGCTCCGCCGTATTGAGGAGCTGGAAGAGTACGGTCACCGCCCGCAGTAGCCGCGCACAGACCGCAGAGTCTGTCAGCTCCGGTAACGCCGCCAGCAGGCCTGAGGGCGTGATATTTTCCGTGTGGGCTGTCTCCATCAGCTTGCGAGAGAGTGCAACAAACTCCGCCCCCTCTTGCTCGGCGAGCACTTCGGAGAAAAGCGCTTCTAAGCGCACAATGTCATCTGAGAGAGGAGCTGGCAGGCCGCAGGCATGGGGATCAAGTCCGGCAAGGGTGAGGGAGGACATGCGGCTATTGTATCGTGGCTACGGTTCGCTTTCTACGCGCTTGACCGTGACCATGACCTCCAGTTTCGTCGCCGCAGGGCCTTTGTAGATACCGCGTACAGGGGCAACATCGCTGTAGTCCCGGCCTGTGTGGGTTCGGATGTAGGCATCGTTGACCACCATGTCATTGGTGGGATCGAAGCCGTGCCAGTGACCATCGGGAAGAAGACACTCGACCCAGGCATGGGTGGCATCGTTGCTGACCAGTCCGTTGTGGCCAGTGTAGAGATACCCACTAACATAGCGTGCGGGGATTCCCTGGTTCCGGCAGACCGCCAGCATCACCTGAGCGAAGTCCTGGCAGACGCCACGCCGGTAGATAAAGATCTCCTCGATCTTGGTGTGGACATGCGTGCTTCCCGGCTCGTAGCGAAACTCGCGCTTCAGGAGCTTGGTAAGGGCGATCAGAAACGAGGCAGTGCTACAGCTCAGCGCCTCGATCTTCGCCGAGGCGGCGATCTGCTCGCACTCGATCTGGATGTAGCGGTCGTTGGGGACGCGCTCACTGGGATCCAGAAACTCGCAGAAGTTGTTGTAGAGAGAGGTCTGTCGGTAGAACGCGGCATCATCGCTGATGAGATCCAGGGACGCAAAAGGGTTACTCTTGATGCTCTCCACCTCGGAATCGGCGGTGATCTTCAGGAAGTGGTGGGGCAATCTATGGCTGAAGTGGTGCACATGACCGTCGGGGAGCTCGTAGGTAAAGAGGCGTGTCTCCGGCTCTACGTGTAGCTCAAAGCGGCGACAGGTCTGCCACAGATCGCTCAGCGGCATGAGACGTAGCTCGTTGTGGCTGTTGCGCACAGAAGCGGGGTAGGCATATTCAGTTGTGTGACGAATGCGATAGATCACAATTTATTTTCCCCCGCCCGTTCACCCAGAGGGTACCCGGGGCGGGGCTGGAGAGCGTCGCGCACTCCGCTACAAAGGCCGTCACGGCCATACCGAGTTTACTCGGTAATATGGGCCGGGTACCCTCTGGGTGGCCCTTTGTAGCTTTAGCTCTCCAGCCTCCCCCCTCTAACGGGGGAGGCGCCCAACCGGCACGGTTACTGGTACGAGAGATACGTTTTGGTGATACTACCGCCAATTTCGGTGCAGCGCTTCTGGACACTCTCCAGATACTCGTGCAAGCCTGCGACAATGATCTCATCGGCGCGGGCGTAGTTGAGCTCGGCGCGGAGGCGACCGATGAGGCGCTCAGGGTCACAGGTGGCAGGGCTACTGGGCGACGTTCCACTGACGCGGCGTAGTGCCTCCTCGGTCTGCCCGATGCTGTAGCGCACCGACGCCGGAAAGATCGGGTTGAGCACCAGAAAGTCCACCACGCCTGCCGGATGGATCCCCTCACGATGGGTCTTACGGTACATCTCAAAGGCACTCACGGAGCGCAGAACCGCGATCCAGCCGTGAATGTCTGCGGGGCCGCCGACCCCAAGCCCCCCGATCTCCGGCTTTCCGGCGCGGGTGGCAGGGAGCAAGTCGTGGTACTTGACATCTAAGAGGCGCACGGTCTGGTCGGCGCGCTCTAGGAAAGTCCCGACGCGGAGCCAGTCGCGGGTCTCGTTGAGGAGCTGAGTGCGGTAGGTAATGCCGTGGAAGAGATGCGCGGCGTTCTTGATCTTGGTGAAAAAAGCATGGGGCGTCCCAGCGAGCGCACGGTCGACGTCCCACTCTTTTAGCTCCAGATAGACCATATTCAGGCACTCCCATATCTCCGAGGCCACCATCTCCCGAATCGAGCGGGCGTTCTCCCGGGCATACGTGAGGGCCGAGACAATCGAGCCGGGGTTGCTGGTGTCAAAGACAAAGTACTGGATAGCGGTGCGCTCGTTGAGCTGGTCGTGGTGCTTGTGAAAGTCCTCAGCGCAGTCCGCGATGGCGAGGACGGACTCCCAGGCGAGCATGCCCGGAACGCCTTCGAGCGTGGCGTGGTAGTGCACATCCAGCATGCGCGCCGTCGCCTCGGCACGCTCGACATACCGCCCGATCCAGAAGCACGCGTCGGCCTCACGACTGAGCATGAGAGCTCTCCTTTCCTAAAACCCAGGTGTCTTTGCTGCCGCCCCCTTGCGACGAGTTCACGACATATGAGCCTTTCTTCAACGCGACGCGGGTCAGGCCCCCCGGCACAATAGTCACTTTCAAGTCTCTATCACAGAGCGCGAACGGACGCAGGTCCACGTGGCGGCCCTCGAAGCGCCCTGGCTCCACAAAGGCGGGCGCTCGGGAGAGGTGTATCAGGGGCTGTGCGATGTAGTTGCGCGGATTTGCTTTCACCAGCTCGGCGAAGACCTCGCGCTCCGAGAGGCTGGCCTGCGGCCCCATCAGCATGCCGTAGCCCCCCGACTCGTTGGCGGCTTTGACGACTAGCTTATCTAAGTTGGCCAGAATATAGGCGCGGTGGCTGTCCTCGAACGCAGGATAGGTGGTGACATTGGGCAGGATCGCCTCTTGATCAAGGTAGTACTTGATAATCTGCGGCACGTAGGCATAGATCACTTTGTCATCGGCGACCCCCGTTCCAATCGAGTTTGCCAGTGCGACATTGCCCGCGCGGTAGGCATTGACCAGCCCTGCCACGCCAAGCTTCGAGTCTGAGCGGAAGAGGAGCGGATCGAGGAAGTCATCGTCCACACGGCGGTAGATCACGTCCACACGCTTCAGACCATGTGTCGTCTTCATGAAGACGATATTCTCCTCGACGATCAGATCGCGGCCCTCGACCAGAGGAATCCCAAGCTGCTGCGCCAGATACGAGTGCTCGTAGTAGGCGCTGTTGTAGACACCGGGCGTCAGAAGCACCACGGTCGGGTCATCGCCACGGTGCGCGGGAGCGAGCGCCCGCAGGTTGTTGAGGAGATGCGCGGTGTAGTCGGAGATGGGGCGCACTCCCATGTCCTGAAAGAGCTGGGGCATCACCCTAGCAAGAATCGCGCGGTTCTCCAGCATGTAGGAGACCCCCGAGGGCGTTCGGAGATTGTCTTCTAAGACATAGAACTTGCCATCGGTGTCGCGGATTAAGTCGGTGCCGCAGATATGGACATAGACCCCACCGGGTGGATCGGCTCCCATGAACTCGCGGCGGAAGTGCGCCGCCCCCATCACCAGTGCCCGAGGGACGACACCATCTTTGAGGATCTTCTGCTCATGGTAGATGTCCCAAAGGAAGAGATTGAGCGCCGTGAGCCGCTGGGTAAGCCCCTGCTCGATGGTTTCCCACTCGTGGCTGGTGAGCACACGCGGCACCAGATCGAAGGGAAACGCTCGCTCCACGCCCCCATCTGCGCCGTAGACATTAAACGTGATGCCCTGCTGCATCATCAGCGTCTCGGCCAAGCGAGCGCGCTGGGCAAATTCGAGAGGCGACATGGACTGTAGGTGGGTCATCAGCGCCCGTGAGTGTGTTTGCGGCACGCCAGGTGCCTGCATCAGCTCATCATAAAACCCACCCAGCTCATATGTTTCAAAAAGCGACACGCTCAAAGCCCACTTTCTCACGCAAAAAAGCGTCATGGGCCACAGTGACCATTCTACGCCTAATTTAGCCGCCCACTGTTTCCGCTAGGTTTCCGAGAGTCCCCTCGATTAGAACGAGGGGACTGGAGAGCTAAAGCTGCGAAGGGCGTGCCGCCCATACCCAATTTTCGGATTTATGGCAGGAACGGCCTTTGTAGCCGAAGGCTCTCCAGCACCGCCGTTCCAATCGGCAGTGCTCCAGCACCACCCCTACAACGGGTGGTGCTTAGGCGTACTTGGCGGGAACGGCGCGGCCTTTTTGGGCGCTCTGGACAGCCAGATCAAGGATATGCACCGGGCGGCGTGCCCACTGCGGGGTGATGATCAGCTCCTCTTTGCCCTCCAGCGCCGCCGCGATATTGTTGTAGAACTTCTGGCCCTCGCTGGGGGAGTTCTTGTCCTCGCGGATCGTCAGCTCCGTGCCCTCGTGCTTGCGGACAATATAGCGGTCGAAGTGCATGATGTAGGTGCCCTTCGTCCCCGTAATCTCCAGAACACCGCGCTCGTTTTTCGGGTTACTATCGAGATGGGAGACATTGAGGGAGAGCCAGCGGCCATCCGCGAAGCGGGCCGTGAGCTGCGCCTCATCCTCGTTGACATCGTCGCCGTAGGGGAGCTGATCTTGCCAGAAGCCCGTTTTGGCATAGCCACTCACTTCGACCAGCTCTGAGGGATGGAGGATCTGGAGCGCGTATTCGAGCAGGTGCACGCCCCAGTCGTAGAGAATCCCGCCGGAGATACTCCGCTGAGAGCGCCACCACTCACGCGGATGACCCCAGCCTCCCATGTGCGCCTCAATTTTATAGACCTCGCCGATCTCGCCGCTGCCGATGACTTCGAGAGCTTTGAGGACATGGCCGTCCCAGTGCCGGTTATGGTAGGTCGAGAGTAAGACATTTTGCTTCTGGGCCTCAGCGATCAGACGATCACACTGGGCTGTTGTCACGGTCATTGGTTTCTCGATCACCACGGCACGCCCCGCCTTGAGGCACTGAAGCGCTAGAGGAGCATGGGTGACATGGGGCGTGATAACTGTCACCAAGTCCACATCGGTCTTGCTGAGCAGCGAGGCGACGCGGGTATAGGTCTTGATGCCAGGGAAGTCCTGGCGAGCCGCTTTGAGCCGCTCTTTGTCCAGATCACACACGGCGGTCGGGATCATGCCCGCTCGCTCCATCTCTCGTAGGTGGTGTCGGCCCATGTTAAATGCCGCCCCATAACCCACTACCGCAACTTTCTTTGTCATGGCAAAGGGGTTCGCCAGAGAGCTATCCCTTTCCTTCTTGCTTTAAGAGCACTCTCGTTACTCAGACCGAAATCTGAGCATGGCTAGAGAGTGCTCTCTCGGCAGACAGGTATAATCTCCCCGACGACCTAAACCTTGGATAAGTATCCTCAGCTAGGTTGGAAAGATTCTAAGTAGTCGTCCAAAATCTACTTCCGTTTCTTGGTTATGCGATTGAACCTTGCTCGTGTGTTTCTATCAAGCGCGGCTTGAAGGTATAGTTCCAGCGGGGGCACACCTCATGGAAATGTAAATTCAGCTTTTGCATCAC
>NZ_JANNYP010000297.1:0-15142 GCF_031410135.1 Armatimonas sp.
GTGGCTTTGTTTCGCGTAGTGCCTCCAGGACGAGCTTAGCTTTGAAGGCGGGGCTATGTTGCTTTCTCATGGTGTCTATTTTGGCTTTCCGAATTTCTTAGAAAAGCCCGTCCGACTGTCCGATTTTCCTGGACCACTATAGTTAGCGGAGTTGGGGGTGGTGCGCTCGCATGGCAACCGACAAGCACGAGTAGCAGGAGAGAGAGCAGGGCTATAGGAGAGCGCATGTGCTGATTATATCTCTAGGGAGGGATTCATGGCTTGACTCGGGCGTAGGTTGTCTCCACGGCCTTTGCTTCTTGCCCCTCGGGAGTAATGTTGTAGGCAGTGATCGTGAGGTGGTCTTCATCGAGTAGCTCAAAGGTCGTGTTCCAGCCCCAGGGTGGGGTATCGGGGCCAACATCGTAGTGGCCTTTCACGATAAACCCATTTGCCGTCGCGTCGCCTTCAGAGAACATGATCGCGTAGCTCATGTGGAAATCGTCTACCCAAGAGATTTGGAATTTCTTCGTCACGGAGTTAAACGCGATGGTCTCATCCCCGTGGCGTGGCTTGCCCTGGATCGCTCCGACATACTCATGACGGACAAACAGCTCACCCAGTAGAGGACGAATCGTGCCCTTGACCTGAGATTCATCGGCGAGCTCGTCGGGCTCAAACCAGGTACGGCAGGTGCCTTCCCATGAGCCAATGAGGGATTTGAGGAGATCTTTTCCTACGTTCATAGCTCGTTACTACGGCAACTCAACGCACCCCGGAAAGTCGTGTCATGAAAATGCTGTTAGGGTCTTCTTGGTAGCTGCCAAACGGGCCGCAGGGCGCAAATCCGAAGCGGGAATAGAGCTGGTGGGCGGGCGTAAAGAACGGCTGTGTGCCAGTTTCTAGGCTGACGCGCTGGTAGCCGCGCCGCTGGGCTTCGTCGAGGACATGCTGAAGGAGCTTTGTTGCGACGCCACGGCGGCGAAATGCGGCGGCAGTGCGCATGGACTTGAGCTCGCCGTGCTGTGGGGTGAGTTCTTTGAGGGCCACACATCCTGCGAGGTGGTCTTGCTCCCAGAGCGTCCAGAACGTGATCTCGGGCTGGCGCAGGCCGTCTAAATCCAGCGCATGGACGCTCTCCGGCGGCGAGATGGCTCGCATGTCTGCAAGGTGCGCTTGTAGAAGTTGCGCAATCTCCGGGCCGTGTAAATCATCCATTCGAATCGTCACGACTCAGTTTGCCAGGTAAAATGGTGGTATGCAAGACTGGACACGGTTTCGAGGACCCAATGGCACGGGGATCGGGTTGCCAACGGGGGTTGCGGCGGACTTTACCGACAAAGACATTCGCTGGAAGGCGACCCTGCCTGGCGAGGGGCACTCATCGCCGGTGCTGATGGGCGAGTCGGTGTTTATGACGGCGGCGCAGCGGGAGACGGGCAAGCGGCACTTGGTCTGTCTGGATACAAAAACAGGCAAAGAGCGCTGGCGTCAGAGCTTTGACTACAAGGCCTACCACACCCACGAGCTGAACACGGCGGCTAGCGCGACGCCTACGGTGGATAAGGAGCGGGTCTACTCAACGTGGCCCGCGCCCGAGAGCTTTGTAGTAGTGGCGCACACGCTGGCGGGCAAAGAGGTCTGGCGGCGTGACTTTGGCGAGTTTCCTACCCAGCACGGGGGCGGATCCGCCTCTATTCTTCACGATGGCATGCTGATCTTCTCCCGCGAGCCCGAGAACGCGCCGGGGAGCCTGCTGGCGCTGGATGCAAAGACGGGAGCGACACGCTGGGAGGTGAAGCGGCCCAGTAAAGACGCCCCCTACGCCGTCCCGACGCTCTACCAGCCCGAGAAAAACGCCCCGATGCAGCTGCTCTTTTGTAGCACGCTCCAGGGAATCACCAGCGTGGATGCCAAGACGGGAAAAGTGCTCTGGGAGACACCGGGGCTCTTTACCTACCGCTGCGTCGGCTCCCCGGTCGTGGCAGGTGGGCTGATCTTTGCAGGAACCGGTGTGGGCAATGGCAGTCGGCTCTTTGTGGCACTCAAGCCGGGCACGGCGAGCGCAAAACCTGAGGTCGCCTGGAAGCTCACGCGTGGGACGCCGTATGTCCCCTGCCCGCTCTATGCCAACGACCTGCTCTTTCTCTGGGGCGATGGTGGGGTCGTGAACTGCGTCAAGCCCGAGTCGGGGGAGACGGTCTGGCAGGAGCGCGTGGGCGGGAACTTCTACGGCTCGCCCGTGTTTTGTGAAGGGAAGCTCTGGGCGATGAGCAATAAAGGCGAGCTGATCGTGATTGCCGCCGAGAAGACCTTCAAGCTTCTGGCTCGGCGCGATTTGGGAGAGATCACCAACGCCACTCCTGCCTTTGGCGAGAAGACACTCTACCTGCGCACCCTGAGCCATCTCACTGCGGTGGGCGGGAAGTAACACCGCCGATTGGAACGGCGGTGCTGGATAGCTAAAGCTACGAAGGACGTGCCGCCCATAAAACTCTGCATTTGGTATGGCCGGAACGGCCTTTGTAGCCGCAGGCTCTACAGTCTGGCCGTTCCAATCGGCCGGAACATTAAAGGAATCAAAACATGTCATTGCCGTATCTGCCGACGCTTCGTCGGGGCCAGGTGTATGAGAGTCTAGAGCGTACCGAGCTCAAGAGCGTCAAGAGCGGCGAGATTGTCGCCCATGTGGGGCAGGTCAATGCTGGCGTGATCCGCCGTGATCTGCGCAAGCCCTCGCGCGAGTGCCTACGGGACATTCCGATGGAGCGGCTCTTGGAGATCAGCGCTGAGGCCGGAAAGCACTTTATGGAGTCCGCGCTGCCCCTCGGCGACGGCCAAGTGCAGACCCCCGACGACTACATCGCGCAGCTTGCCGCCACCAGCGGCCTGCCGCACGTGATGATCCGCCGCAACATGGCCAAGATCAATCAGGTCTTCACCCAGATGCCGACCATTCTCAAGGGCCTGACGCGTGGAATGCCCTTAGATGTTCTGGATAACGGCTACGGCGAGCAAAACGGGGTTCCCGTGAGCTACTATGCCACCACCGAGGCACTGGGCGTCGTGCTTCCGAGCAACTCACCGGGCGTCAACTCGCTCTGGATTCCCTGCATCGCCCTCAAGATTCCGATTGTGCTCAAGCCAGGCCGCGAAGAGCCGTGGACTCCGTTTCGGATTATTCAGGCCTTTCTCGCCGCCGGTGCCCCCCCCGAGGCGTTTAGTTTCTACCCGACGGACCACGAGGGCAGCGCCGCCGTGATGGAGCACTGCAAGCGGGCGATTATCTTCGGCGACCAGGCCACGGTCGAGCGCTACGCGGGCAACCCCGGCGTGAGTGTTCATGGCCCCGGCTGGAGCAAGGTGCTTATCGGCAACGACTGCATCGAGCACTGGCCGGAGTTTATCGATGTCATCGCGTCGTCGATTGCTGACAACGGAGGGCGGAGCTGTATCAACGCCAGCGCCGTGGTCGTTCCCAAGTACGGAGCCGAGATCGCCGACGCACTCGCTAAGAAGCTCGCCACCATCGAGCCGCGTCCCGCCAGCGATCCTGATGCCGTGCTCTCCGGCTTTGCCAACCCCAAGATGGCCGAGTGGATGGACGGCGCGGTCACCGACGGCCTGAAAACGTCGGGGGCGGAAGACATGACCGCCAAGCACCGCACCGGCGAGCGCTTGGTGGAGCTGGATGGTAGCACCTACCTGCGCCCGACGATCATCCACTGCAACAGCTTCTCGCACCCGCTCTCCAACAAAGAGTACCTCTTCCCCTACGCCAGCGTCGTGGAAGTGCCCCAGAGCGAGATGCTCGCCCAGATCGGCCCGTCCCTGGTCGTCATGGCGATCACCGAAGACGAAGCTTTCATAGATCAGCTCTTCGACTGCCCGCTGATTGACCGCCTCAACCTCGGCCCCATCTCCACGATGCACACGTCGTGGGATCAGCCCCACGAAGGCAACCTCTTCGAGTTCCTCTACAAGCGCCGCTCGCTCCAGCGGGCGTAGGCGTGTGGCACCGTATCAGCGGGCGGCTAAAGCGGCCCGCTGATACGGCAAGACCCATAAATGGGCCTGTTATGAGAGTACTGCTTACAAAGTGGCGAAGTAATCTCTGGAAGCTTACGAAGCCTCGGGTCACGCAGATCGATGAAATCCTCTTCGCCACAGGCTATGCCGATGGAGGGAGTACCGAGGTTCAGTTTCGTGTTGGTAAGCGGGTGCACATACTCTGGGTCAAACGTCCACGACGACGACGCTCTCGGGGCTACGACTACTGGTACACAGGGTATGTGATCCTCAACGGCTGGTTGCTTGATCGCCAGACGGAGCGATTGGAAGAGCTACGGCAGGCAATTTTGGATTTCTTGAGTCGGTCAAGTTACACGATCAACCCAGACGACGCAAGCTGTCTGCGTTCCATGGTGCAGCACTTGGAAGAGGCCAAGAATCCGCATTGCATACGCAAGCAAAAAGTATCGACAAAGGAAAGCGATGCTTCTTGACGATAACTCCCTGACGCGCTCCTCGGTGGTCGCGAACTCGACGATGAACCGGGAGCGGGGGCTTTCGGGGGCCAATAGCTACGCTAAAGACCTTGGGTTTGCGCCGCTGGAGTGGCTGGAGGCGCGGCGTCCAGCTCGGTGGTTGGATCTGTGCTGTGGCTCTGGGCGGGCGCTGATCGAGGCGGCGGGGCTGTGCACGGAGCAGGGGATCGAGATTGTTGGGGTGGACTTGGTGGGGCTCTTTGCCGACGGCGCCGAGGCGTTTCCGCACCTGCGACTGATCGAGAGTCCGGCGGGGGAGTGCGCTCTGGAGGGGCCGTTTGAGCTGATTACTTGTGTCCATGGCCTCCACTACCTCGGCGATAAGCTGGGGATTCTGGCGCAGTACGCCACGCTGCTCTCGGAGACGGGCCGCTTGGTGGGGCACCTAGACTTGGACAATATCCAGGGCGTGGAGCGGCGAACGCTCCTCACACTTCTGCGAAACCACGGCTGGCGCTACGATTCCCGCAGGCACCTGATTGAGGGCACAGCCAAGAGCCAGCCGCTGCCACTTGAGTACCTCGGAGCCGAGGATCGCGATGCCCCCAACTTCACGGGCCAGCCGGGGGTGAACTCGTACTATAAACCTGCTATTTTTTGAGAAACGGAATGGGCTTGAGCTCCAGCTTCTTGATGGATTGCAGGTAATCAAGCACTGCTTCAGCGTTTTTTCCGCCCACCTGGGCGTGCCAGTGGAGCGTGAAACCGTGGGGGCCTTTTGTATCAATCATCTTGGGCTGGAGAGTGAGGAAAGCTTTCACCGTCTCTAGCTGCCCGAGCATCGTGGCGCAGAAGAGATCGGGGCGTGCACCACGCTCTAGCAAGAACTCGACAATATCTCGGCGGCCCATGTGGGACGCGCCCCCCAAGGCACACTCCCAGTCGCCGCCGCCCCAGTCGATCTGGGCGTTGAGCAGACCGGGCTCTTTCTCTAGGAGCTTCTTGACCATGTCTAAGTCTGAGTGGGCGTAGATGACAAAGTCCTGCGCCAGCTGACGGTTCACCTGTGGCTTCTTCCAGCCCGGCTTGAACTTGGGAGCGTCGTAGTCCCGAGCAAACGGCGCTTCGATGGGGCCGCCCTCAGGCGTGGTCTGAGCAGAGGCGTGGGACGCAACAAAAAGCCCGGAGGCGAGAGTCGCCAGTTTTCGGCGTGAGATCGGCTGTGACATGACCCATTATACCTGCGTTAATGGAGAGGCTGTTTGAAATTAGGTGTTTGCAGCCGCAGGCGGCACAGTGTTTACGCCGTGCCGCGATAGAATAATCCTGGAGGATTTTTTTAACTGTGCCTTTGAACTCGCGTAGTCGCATTATCACCGAGGGCGTCCAGCGCGCCCCGAACCGCTCCATGCTCCGTGCCGTCGGCTTTGGCGATGGGGATTTTGAGAAACCCATTGTCGGGATCGCCAGTGCCCACTCGACCATCACGCCCTGCAACATGGGAATTCGTCCCCTTGCCGAGCGTGCTGAGGCGGCGATTCGTGAGGCCGGGGGAATGCCGCAGACCTTTGGGACGATCACGGTCAGTGACGGCATCTCGATGGGCACCGAGGGCATGAAGTACAGCCTCGTCAGCCGCGAAGTCATCGCCGATAGTATCGAGACGGCGGTGATGGCGCAGTCGATGGACGCGGTACTGACCATTGGTGGCTGTGATAAAAATATGCCTGGCGCGATGATCGGGATTGCGCGGATGAATGTCCCGGCGATCTTTGTCTACGGCGGGACGATCAAGGCTGGGAAGTTCCGGGGCCGCGATCTGAATATTGTCAGCGTCTTTGAGGCCGTGGGCGCGCACTCGGCGAGCAAGATGGACGACGAGGAGCTACGGGGGATTGAGTGCCACGCGATCCCCGGCGCGGGCTCGTGTGGGGGGATGTACACCGCCAACACGATGAGTAGCGCCATTGAGGCGATGGGCATGAGCCTGTCGCATAGCTCGACCATGGCCGCCGTAGACCCTGAAAAGGCCGAGAGCGCCGCCGAGAGTGGCCGCGTGCTGGTGGAGGCCATTAAAAAACAGCTTCTCCCGCGCCAGATCATGACCCGCAAGGCGTTCGAAAACGCGATCGCGGTTGTCATGGCTACGGGCGGCTCAACCAACGCTGTTCTGCACCTACTGGCGATAGCCCATGCCGCCGAGGTGCCGCTCACTATTGATGACTTCGAGGAGATTCGCCAGCGCATTCCCGTACTCTGCGACCTCAAGCCCAGCGGTAAGTACCTCGCCAATGACTTCCATCATGTTGGCGGTGTCCCGCAGGTGATGAAGTTGCTCCTCAACGCGGGCCTGCTCCACGGCGACTGCCTCACCATCACCGGCCAGACCATCGCCGATACCCTAGCAGATATCCCCGATGCACCGCCTTCAGATCAAGATATTATCCGCACGATAGACAAGCCTATCTACGCCCAGGGCCATCTTGCGATCCTGCGCGGGAATCTGGCCACCGAAGGCGCGGTCGCCAAGATCACGGGTGTCAAGTCGCCCAAGATCACCGGCCCCGCGCGCGTCTTTGAGAGCGAGGAGGCCAGCCTTACCGCCATTCTCGACGGCAAGATCAACCCCGGCGATGTGCTGGTGATCCGCTACGAAGGCCCCAAAGGCGGCCCTGGCATGCGCGAGATGCTGGCCCCAACCTCCGCGATTATCGGCGCGGGCCTCGGCGACTCCGTCGGCCTCATCACCGACGGTAGATTTAGCGGCGGCACCTACGGCCTGGTTGTAGGGCATGTCGCCCCAGAAGCCGCCGTCGGGGGCACGATTGGTCTGGTAGAGGAAGGCGATAGCATCACGATAGACGCCACCACCCTCTCGCTCACGCTGAATGTAGATGATGCGGAACTAGAAAAACGCCGCGCCGCCTGGCAGCCACCCGCCCCACGCTACACAAGAGGCGTGCTGGCAAAATACGCCAAGCTCGTCTCCACTGCCAGCGTCGGAGCCGTTACCGACTAAGCGCCGACGGATTAGCCGCCGATTGAAAGCGGCGTCTGCAATGGCGCAGGCGCCGCAAAGCCCGTGCCGGGCTAGGAGTTTTAACAGATATGTCTCGCGAACTTGCCGAAGCAGTCGTTCATTTTGCGGAGGATCTTGCATTTCCCTCACCAATACCTTTGCCTGAAAACGCGTTTTTGGTGGAGACAAACGAAGAGTATCTCGGCCTCTGGTGGGGGAATCAGAAACACAATTTCTCTAAGAATCACTCACTGCTCCGCCGGGGATTTTGTGAGTGGAAGTGGGTGCGCGAAAATGAGCTGAAAAAACTATGGGGTGTGATGTGGGCGCATCCGGAGGGAGAGCTACTAGAGCAGAAACTCAAGGCCCAGTTTCCTTCTGGGAAGCAAATGGCTCAGCAATTCCCCGAAGCGTTTCGGGAGTTTGCTTACGACATGCACCAGGATTTTGTGGAATGTGCCCTAAGCCGCGCCTTGCGCGGCCAAGAGTCTGAGTTCTATGAGCGTATTTTTCAAGCCTACCAAGCAGGCTATTTCCCCTGTGGCTGGTCAGGAAAGTGGCCTGAAGGCCGTTTGGTCGTCTTTGCCATCCCAGCTTAACAACCCAGCCCGGTACGGGCTTTGCGGCGGAGGAACGACGCCACCGCAGACGCCTCATTCCATGGGGCGCTTACAGCCGCGTCAGTCGAAGTGTGATGCGGTAGTCACCCTGCGCGATGGTCTTTCCTAGCTGTGCCTCGGGGCTGAGGCGGACAAACGCGATTTTGTAGCGAGGGCGTACCGTGAGAACTGTGGTGGCATCTTTGAGCCACTCCACTGAGAAGCTCTCTGGCTCTGGGGCATCGTCCGTAAGGGAGAAGGGGCTTTTATGAAGCTCGGCATCCAGAAACGCAGTGCCCGCCCAGATACAGTCGGCATTGACAGGGCAGCGGTTGTCATCGCGGATACGCTTGAACTCCAGCTCCGTGACACTATCGCCTGCCAGACCGACTTTCTCCCCGACTCGTAGCGTGACATCTTGATCCAGAGGCAAGGTTCGGTAACCACTCACATCGGTGCCACCACAGCCGCTCAGTAGGAGCAGGACGAAGAGTGAAAAGTGGATTTTTTTCATGATCACTTTTTCAGACTTCACTTAGATAAAAAACCTTCAATTCTATAAAAATACTTGCTTCTTATGTTTTAAACTAAATTAAATGCTGATTTTTAGAATTATAGGGATTAAATGTTTAATGTTAGGACTGCTAGTATATTAATAGAACTGGTAGTTTGACGGTTGTGTGGAAATCAAGCCATGCCAAATTCTAGTATGTGACACAGACACGTAAACTAGGACTAGGGCTGGCGGGGGGGTTACTGGCAGGACTCATGGTTCTACCACAGACCAGCTGGTTGCTACGGGCACTGCTGCAGGGGATCGTCGCCGCTGCCCTCTGGCAGCCCGCTCCTCCTCTGACGGTGGCGGGTAGTGTCACCTCAGGCTCACTCCTTCTTCTGGCCACCTGGGCACTTGTCGCACTTGTAGGCACGACGCTCTGTGGGGGTGTGGCGGGAGTAGTTCTCAGCCGCCCGTCGCTCTGGGTGGGGACGAGCCCTCGTGCCTCAGTTCAAGCTGCACTTCTGCTCTTGCTGGTGGGAAGTGCGGCGTGGTGGGGGGCAGGAGCCGCACAGCTCATCGGAGGAAGCCGACTTGAGGGTGGCCTTAGTGGTGTCTTACTTCTCTTCCCCCTTGCCGCAGGGATGCTGGCCCTCGTGGTCAATGGCCGTCGGCGCGGCGAAGCACCTGCCACCAGTGTCCTGACCGGTCTGGCCGCACTCTCACTACCAGTCGCTTTCTCCCTCTCTCTACTCTGCACCTGCCTGCTCCTAGTCGTCGCTCGCCCGTAACCAATCCATGCCGCTCTGCGTTAGAGTAGCATGAGACGATTTTCCTGGCTCTGTTTTGCCTTGGTAGCTCTGCTCTTGACCGGACTCGCCCTCCACCCCAAGACCGGCTGGCTGGTGCGCCAGCAAGCCCAGGCCGCGTTTGGCGGACAAGGCGTTGCATTGATCCAGTCGCTGGAAGGCCCCAAAACGCCTCCCAAGCTCAGTGAGGCAGGCGAGGTTGCCCGACAGCTACGCAAGCTCTGCGAGGAAAAACTAAAGCTGCGTCGCGACGATGAAGAGAGCTTTCTCGATCCTCGGCACCGGGCCAGTACTACAACGACGATCTCCACAGAGTTTTCTCTCTACGAGGTTCTGGAACTGACGAAACAGGGAACTCAGTGCGACCCTAATAATGCCTTCTTTCCCGCTCTTCGTGCGGTCGCCCTGCTCAGCACCCGCAGTGATGAGCAAGCGCTCATTGCACTGCATCAGGCCGCGCAGTGCCCCCGCTGGGAGGACTACACGCGGGAGGAAATACTTGCGTGGCTAGATCAATTGGAGCAAGTCCAGGGAAAACACAGTGCTCTTGCCGATGTGCAGGTAACGAACAGCCTGATTCTGCCACATTTCTCCCAGCTTCGTACCCTCACACGCATTGTGACGGTGCTGGCAGCAAAGAAAGAGCTTGCGGGTGATTTAGCGGCGGGCCTTGTGATTCGCCATGACCTACGCGCCCTCGGGGAACGAATACGTGAGCAGGGCAACTGTGCGACATCAACACGCTGCGGAAGTGCGATCACGCAGATTGCGGCGACTCGACCGGGCGGAGGGCTTCCCAAGACCTACACAGGCACTTCTGAGGAAAAAAATCGTACTCGCTGTCACGATCAGCTTATGGCGCATAGAAAGCTCTGGGGAACAGAGGAAGCAGTGGCACTGGAGAAGGTCTTCGCACGTAATGATACTGTCATGGCGGAGCTAGGAAAACGTTCTTATCCATCGGATAACCACTTCCCGTTGGTGGGACAGTGGCAAGCAAGTCTCTTTTTACTCGGAGACTTACTCGCGACGGTTTTACTGGGGGCCTTTTTTGCCCTGCTCGCGAAACTAAGCCGAGGCAAGTCAGCTCGTCCCGGCACCCGCTTCGGGCTCTGGTTGGCGCTGGGAGTGGCTCCATTATTGGCCTGGCGGGCAGGACTGGGCGACGACCAAGTCTGGTTGGAGAAAGGCTCGCTGGTCACCTCGTGGCTTGTCGGGCTTTTTGCGATCTGGCAGGTATGGCGCAGCACAGAGCGTGGAAAGCGCTGGCAAGAAGCGGGGCTGGCCCTGGCAGCTCTCGTGGGTGTGGGGCAGGTGCTCTTGATCGGGGTCTTGGCAATCTGGGGGACGCAGGAGACGGTTCAGGCCTATGTCGGGCGCTTTGTTTTGTGCGAAGGATGCCTCTCACAAGCGGAGAGTGATCCGATTCCCTGGTGGAAAGTGCTCTGGGACGATGTGAGCTACCGCGTCTTTTTCGCGCTGCCGACACTTGCGCCACTTCTCGCTCTCGCGCCGGTTCTGGCTCTAATTAGTCGGGTGAAGCGTGTCCCCGTATCGTTTGGGGTGGCGCGTGGACTGGGGCGCTGTGCCTTGCCGGTGGCGCTGGTGCTGACGCTTGTTTATGCCTGGCAGGTACACGCGACAGCAACGCAAGAAGCCCGGCTTCGGGTGGAATTTCGGGCTTGTGTGGAGGATGATCGGGCTTTCTTTGGGGAGAAGTAGGCGCTACAGCGCTCCCGCAATGGCATTCATAAAGCGTCGTCGTAGAGGCAGAAACTCGGTTTTTGTGTTGTCCAGATAGACGGCGTTGGTGAGAAGGGAGATCACACAGCCCGTTTCGGGGTCGAGAACAAGCGCGGTGCCGGTGAAGCCAGAGTGTCCCACCGCCCGGTCGGAGAGGAGCTCGCCGCTGGGCGTGAGGCCATTGGGCTTGCAGAAAAACCCGAGGGTGTGTCCCGGCGGCGTGGACTGGGGGGTGAGCCAGCGCTGGCGGGTAGGGGAGCCAAAGAGCCCACCATGAAGAATCGCCTCGCCAAAGCGTGCGACGGCTTCAGCGGTGCCAAAGAGCCCTGCATTGCCCGACACTGAGCTTCCCTCCGCCGTAATCGCTCGTGCGTTGCCATCATGCACCACTCCGGTAAGAGCTTCACCCGAGCGGGGGCCTTCTTGCGAAATAGTTGGGGCGCAGTCGGTGGGATTGGGATGAAACGTGAGGGTATCGGCGAGGCCGAGCGGGGCAAAGACATGTTGCTCGGCGAATCGGTCTAGGTACGTGCCCGTGATGCTCTCCAGAAGCCTGGCAAGCAAGATGTAGTTGAGGCAGGAGTACTCGTAGTGGGTGCTAGGAGCGCCCCGAAGCTCAAGCGTTAAGATCGCACGAACAGCGGCTTCCAGCCCATTGCCTTCGTCTTTGTAGCACGCGATCCAGGCAGGGAGGCCCGAGGTGTGGGTGAGCAAGTGACCCACCGTCGCACTTTTGAGGTGGGGTGCATCCGGCAGAAAGTTCGTCAGCGGCGTGCTCAGTGCGACATCGCCCTGCTCCAGTAGAGCACTCATGCTGGAGGCCATCGCCAGAGGCTTGGTGATACTCGCAAGGTCGTAGAGTGTGCTGAGTGTCGTTGCCGTAGTGCCCTCCGTTGTTCCCAGTGCTTCGTGCCAGAGAGTCTCACCCCGGCGACGCACACACACCACTGCACCGGGCATCGCCCTCTGCTCAATTCCCCGCAAAAGCACGGCTCGCGCTCTTTCCATAAGGGGTATTCTACGGTACGATAGCACTATTATGGGATTCAATAGGGTTCAGTGGACGATTTTAGTGACCGGCTCGCTCTTTGTTCTGGGAATTGCCTACGGAAGTGGGATGCGCTCCCAGACCAAGAAGCTCCAGACACTCACCCAGGAGCTTAAGATCAACCGGCGAAACCTACGCGCCTCCGAGCTGGCGCGCTTTGCCGATATCGCCTTGATGCACCAGCTCGAAGCGCGCCGCCTTCTGGACTTGTCACTTGAGGCCATCGCCCAGCGCAACTATGGAATCGCACAGGAGCAGCTGAAAACCGCCGCCCTTCACCTGGAAACGGCCCAGCAAGCCCAGGCCGCTAATACCGCTGAACTGGGAGCGCTGATTCCTGCTCTGAAATTGCCTAGTGAGACGCCAGATCCCACCAAACTCACAGAGCTAGCGCACCAGATGGACACTCAGCTGAATAAAGTTGCGCCCAAGCCAGACTATAAAAGTGAAGTCACCATCCCTGCCCCCACCGGCAACGATGAAGTAGATCCCGCCTACGAGTTCGGCCAGCGGGGGTAGATAGTACTAATCCTGAAAAACGTTTAATCTGAATCTTGTAATGATATTCAACACACTTGCATACTATGTGCTTTTTCTAATTCCCGCATCCATAGTATTTCGTTTTGCCAAACCAAACATACGCCCTTGGATTTGCGCATTGTCAGGTATATTATTTTATATATATTTTTCCGTTACTGCTGTCGGTGGTGTTTTTGGTGCGTTTTGTGTTTTTATCCTGGTATGGGAGTCTTTTTTTAGTAGATTTTACAAAAAAGGAAATATTTTTTGCCGATTAGGTATATGTATTAGTATACTAATACTTTTTATTTTTAAATATTGGAATTTTGCAACTGACTTATTAATTTTTGGCATGAAGAAGAATCCAATTCATTGGGAAAAACAATTCCTTCCGTTAGGTATTTCGTTTTTTACATTTGAATTTATTCATTTTGCTGTGGATCGCTATAAAGGGAAAGTCGAAAAAGGTACTCTTGGAGAATATTTAGCGTTTATATTTTTCTTCCCTACTATGATTGCTGGGCCTATAAAACGCTTTTCTGATTTTGTTGAGTGCCTTCGAAACCCGAGCACAGATATTAACAAAGATTGGAATCGTGGAATTACGAGAATTCTCTATGGTCTTGCCAAGAAATTCGCGATTGCAGATTTCCTGACTTGTCTGACAGATCATTTAAATGTAAAAGATATTGCATTAGCACGCCCTCCTATTTTATTATTGTGGCTATTTGCTTATGGAATAAAGATTTACGTGGATTTTTCTGCTTATTCAGATATTGCAATTGGCTCTGGACGACTTTTTGGGATTAAAATCCCTGAGAATTTTGACTGGCCTTATGCACGAACTAACATAACTGACTTTTGGCGACACTGGCATATCTCACTTTACAAGTGGCTTGTAGACTATGTCTTTATACCACTGGGCGGTTCTCGTGGCACAAAGTTCTCGATATATAGGAATATTTTGTTGGTTATGCTTGTGAGTGGGATTTGGCATGGTGCAGGTCTTAATTTTGTTATTTGGGGGCTTTGGCATGGGGTATTGCTAGTTTTACATCGTCTATGGAGTGAGTATGGTAGGCCCTGGCCTGATACCTTACTGACACGTTTAGTTGGTTGGATACTGACCTTTATCAGTGTTAACATAGGATGGGCATTCTTCGTAATGGACATGTCTACCGTAATTTTTTATTTTAGATCTCTCTTTATAGGAAAGTTGTAATAATATATGGGAATTAGTGTTTTTATTGAATTTTTAGGTGGTAAAAGAGAATATTTTTTTCTTTTTTCGAAAAAGATATCACTTGAATCTCCTTTATGCGGGTTATGGTGGGGTATTATGGTATTGATAATTCTTATTTTTTCAGGCCAGTCTTCAAAATTTATTTATATTGATTTTTAGAATAGTATGAAGCGATTTAATTTTTTATTGATACAATTTCTAATTTTTTTACTTTGCCTTTTTTTAATAAATGAGGGTGTGAGATATGCTACTCGAAATTCTATAGCGCGTCAGCATATCCAGAAAGTCGAAAAAATACCACAAGGTGCTTCACTATTTTTAGGGCATTCCCTAATTGTAGCTGGGATTGTTCCTGAATTACTCTCTTGGGATTCTCCTGCCCTTAACGCTGGTCTTGGCTACTCTGGCCCGGGAGAACACTACCTGATTTGGCGTCTTGCCTCAACTAAAAAACCACGTCGAGTTATCTATGGATTTATAGATACTATGCTTACTGATAGTATCCATGGAGGATGGGATGATTTGGTAGGCAATAGAACTATATCATATCTTATTCAACCTAAGTTAGCTAAATCAATATATGGCGATTCTGCTTGGTTGCTGGAGGTCATTGCGCCTTTTCCTGCTTTGGTAGAGCGTAAACAAATCTGGCTCAAGGTTGAACTTCTGCGCCGCAAACTCGGACAATGGCAAATGCCTGTTCAAGAAGAAAATTCATTTGGTCGTGTGGCAGATTTTGCAGCGCTGGAACAAAATAGAATTGATTTTTTACAGAAATGTATGAATCCAATTATGTTAAATAATCCTATTGAGTCATTTATAACGGATCTTAATTTTTCTAGTACTGAATCTTGGTTTGTTTTGATGCCTCTGCCTAGTCAACACCGCCATAAATATTATGAAACAGCACAATGGATCCAGTATCGGAGCTATCTATTTGATTTATTAAAGAAGAAGCATATTCATTGTCTAGATGCATCTGATTGGATTGATGATCACGATTTCAAAGATGTGGTTCATTTGAATGAGAAAGGAGCTCGTCGTTTCAGTGATCGTCTAGCCAAAGTACTACAAGGGCAAGTAACAGAGGGTTTTACACATTGAGTGGCGAACTGATGGTATAGGAGAAAAACGTAAGATGAGTATGCCTGGATCGGGGCCGGGGGGGACATCTCCCGCCATTCAGGGACCTGCTGTTCA
>NZ_JANNYP010000298.1:0-7921 GCF_031410135.1 Armatimonas sp.
CACCACGTCACGACGGCCATTTCGCAAGAGCAGTGAGCAGGCGATGGCGGAGCGGTAGCCCGAGCCACAGATCACGGCCAGAGGCCCTTGTGGAACCTCGGCAAGGCGAGCATTGAGCTCGGCGATGGGAATATGTACCGCGTTTTCGATATGCCCCGCTTCCCACTCACCGAGCGTGCGGACATCGAGGACAGCTGGCGCGGCTTCCACCGAAAGAAGGGCTTTCAGCTCCGTGGGTTCGATAACGCCCAGCTTTGCAAGCTCACCCCCGGCCGCTTTCCAGGCATCCATTCCACCGTCGAGCCAGCCCACCAGGTTCTCATAGCCCACCCGAATCAGGCGGGTCATGGCCTCGGTCTCGCGGCCCGGCTCCGTGACGACAATAACCGGAGCCGTGGGAGGCAAGACGGCCCCGACATAGGGGGCGAAGTTGCCATCCAACTGCACTTCAATCGCGCCAGGGATATGCCACGCTTTGAAAGCGCCCGTCGCTCGGGTATCGAGCACGAGGACACCTTCCTCACTCTGTTCCTCCACCATGGCGGGTGAGAGGGCATGTGCTTGCCGCAGGATGTCCTCCACGCTCGCGCCGCCCTCTTTGTTTTTTGCCGCGTCGTGGAAGAAGTAGGCAGGGGGCGCACCGAGACCCTCAAGCGAGTAGGCGATAAAGCCCGCCTCGTCACCCTGCATCGCAAGCTGGAGTGGCAGGTTGGTCGCTTTCTGCACCGCCAGCGTGCTCACCCGGTCGTTCGAGAGATTCTTCCCACAGGAGCTTCCCGCGCCGTGTGCAGGCCAGATCTCTGTCTCATCAGCCAGCGGCAGGATCTTCTCGCGTAGCGATGTGTAGAGCATCTGGGCCATCTGCTCGCTGGTCAGGCCTTTTGCACCCACTAAGTCAGGCCGCCCAACATCGCCTAAGAAGAGCGTATCTCCGGTGAAGAGGCGCGTGGGCTGCTCGGGGCTCTCCGCCAGAATCGTGATGCCCTCAGGTGTGTGGCCCGGCGTTGCGAGAAATGAGAGCGTGAGATCACCCAGCGTGATTGTCTCGCCGCCCGAGATTTGCTGGTGGGCAAAAGCGGCTCCAGAATTTGCACCGAGCAAGATCGTCGCGCCAGTGCGCTTGGCAAGCTCTAAGTGACCACTCACAAAGTCGGCGTGGAGGTGGGTCTCGATCACATACGTGATGGTCAGTCCGGCGTTTTTGGCGTCCTCAAGGTACTCTTCGACATCGCGGCGCGGATCAATCACCGCGGCCTCGCCGTTTGCGCCGCCGATCAGATACGAGGCGTGCGCCAGACAGCCCAGGTAGTAGGGTTGAAAAAACATCTTGGTTAGCTCCGTGCCCGGTTCCAGGGCATCTTCTCCAGCAGGACCGCCATACCACAGAAGCCCGTTGTGCCTGCCACAAAGAGCCCCGCTCCGGCAAAGATCGCCAGCCCGATCCAGCCAGGGTGGAGAAAGATCGAGAGGAGCGTACCGGTCAAAATCATACCGCCCGCTCCGATCTGCACCTGACGCATGAGGGGCAGGCGGGTTGAGGCAGTCTTGACCACAGGAAGCTCGGCCTCTATCCAGGCCTTGGTTCCGCCTTCGAGGATAATCAGATCCTTGTGGTGCGCCTTGAGGAGCTCACAGGTCATTCCCGCGCGGCGGCCGCTCTGGCAGATCAGCACGATGGGATCGTGGTGCTGGAGGTCCTCTAGACGGGCCTCGGCCTGATCCATGGGGAGGTTCATCGCGCCGGGGACATGGCCCTCGGCGTACTCCTGCGGGCTACGGACATCGATAAGCTGAAAGTGCTCGCCGCGGCCTAGGTTGGCACTGAGCTGGGTGGGGGTCAGGGTTGCTGTACTCATAAAACTCTCTTTCTTTGGGTGTTCGTAGTAACAGAGTAGGTCTTTGGCGAAAAGGATTCAACGTCGCTGAAAAATCTCTCGGGCGACCATGTAGCTGCCCATCACCAATAAGAATACCCCGAAAGTGGGGCGGAGCTTCTCACCGGGAATGCTCTTGGAGAGCAGCGTGCCAACACCCATGCCCACCGCTGCGAGCGCGGTGAGAGTCAGCAAGAATCCCCAGTGGGCTTCCCCTCGGATTTTTGCATCGGAGAAGAATCCAAAGAGGGAGTTGGCGGCGATGATGGCCAGTGACGTTCCCACCGCGCGCTTGATAGGGAGCTTCGCAGCGAGAGTGAGTGCGGGGACGATGAGAAACCCGCCGCCTGCGCCCACAAGCCCGGTGACCACACCGACGACCAGTGCGGGGAAGATCAGCGGCCCTGGCTTGGCCTCGTCCGGGGCCTCTTTGCGCTTCTGAAGCATCGAGACGGCGGTGGCAAGCATGAGTGCAGCGAAGAGCACCAAGAGCGCTGTGTCGCGAGAGAGTTGCCCGAGCTTCTCCGGGATCGCGGGGAGCAAGAAGTGGCGCGTCAGCCAGACGGTCAGAAAGGCAGGAAGGGCAAAGCGGAGTGCCGCCGATGTGTCCACCTGCCCGCGCCGCGCCATAAGCACCGCGCCGATAGCCGCTGTCGTCCCAACAATAAAGAGCGAGTCGCCGGTTGCTCTTGAGGCCGACTCGCCAAAGAGATAGACCAAGACGGGCACGGTGAGGATCGAGCCCCCACCCCCCATCAGTCCCAGCGTGATCCCAATCACCACTGCCGCTGCATATCCTAAAATCTCCATAGCTTCTACAGTGACAGAGACGATAAGTCACGGGAAAGATTCTTTTGTGGTATAGAAAAAAAGAATTCAGATTTTGGAACTATTTTCTGTACTGATTGGTATTGTAAGGCAGAAGGCAAGAAGACGATGGGACGCTTAAAAGAGTTTGTGGTGGAGGAGGCTGTTGAGAAGGCATGTGACCTGTTCTGGGCACGTGGCTACGAAGCGACCTCTTTAAATGAACTCACGGAGGGGATGCATATCCAGCGAGCAAGCTTGTACAGCACATTCGGCAGTAAGGCCGAGCTGTTCCAGCAGGCGCTGCAACAGTACCAGCGCAAGAGCCTGAAGCGCGTGGAGGAGCTGCTCGCAACGGGCTCCGATCCGCTTGACAGCCTGCGCCAGCTCCTGCTTAGTGCAATTCCGGAGCCTGGGACTCTGCGCCAGGGCTGTTTTTGTGTAAACGTCGCCATCGAGCTGGGGCCTCACGATCCCCAAATTGCGCAGCTCCTCGAAGCCCATTTCGAGAGAGTGCATGCTATTCTTGGCCGCACCATCGCGGCGGGGCAGGCCCAGGGCCAGCTCACGATGGATCTCTCCCCTCGGGAGGCGGGTGCGTATCTGCTCACTTGCCTCAGCGGGCTCCATGTCGCGGCAAAGACCACGACCGATGAGAGCCAGCTTCGTCGTCATGCGGAGCGCATGCTCCGCACACTCCAGGTGTAGAGTGAGGCCGCCCTGCCGAAAACAGGGCGATTTTTTACGCCAAATAAAATACTGAACGGTACAGAAAAATGAAACAACTAGAAAATAAAATCGCTGTTATTACCGGGGGAACCTCCGGAATTGGTCGGGCTGCTGCCCTTGCTTTTGCTCGTGAAGGAGCCCGTATCGTGATCGCCGGACGGCGCAGTGAAGAAGGCAACCAGGTCGCCGCGGAGCTTCAAGCGCTCGGAGCCGAGGCGATCTTTATCCAGACCGATGTCTCGGTTGAGGCGCAAGTGGTGCACCTGATTGATGAGACGGTCAAGATCTACGGTAAGCTGGACGTTCTCTTTAACAACGCGGGTGTCGAGGGCACGTTTGGTGTGCCACTTCATGAGATCGAGAACGCGACCTACGACCAACTTTTTAATATCAACGTGAAGGGGCTCTTCTGGGTGCAAAAGTACGCCAGCAAGGCCATGCTCGCCTCGGGCGGCGGGAGCATTGTCAATACCTCCAGCATTGCCGGACAGATCGGCTTTGCGGGTGCCGCGCTCTACGATGCCAGCAAGCACGCCGTAGAGGGAATCACCAAGACGGCGGCGCTAGAGCTCGCCAAGTCCGGGATTCGTGTGAACGCCGTCGCCCCTGGAGCCATCAAGACCGATATGGCTGACCGTGCGCTCGGAGCCTACCAGGATCACGTCGCCAGCCTGCATCCACTGGGGCGCTTAGGCCAGCCCGAAGAAGTCGCCGAAGCCGTGGTCTTTCTCGCCTCCGACCGTGCCTCCTTCATCACGGGCCAGAGCCTCGCCGTAGACGGTGGCTTCACCGCTGCTTAATGGATAAGAATGCCCTCTGCTTTCCTAATATAGAAAAGTGGAGGGCTCTCTCAAAGAACAAGATAAGAGTAGGATGCTGGGCGCATGACAGATTTATTTAAATATTATGGTTTGGATTGGTTAGCAATGTCGCTTAGTGTAATCTCTATGATACTACTGGGCAACAAGATCAAATGGGGTTTTGCACTGTTCATGCTTGCCAATATAACTTGGATACTACTTGGTTTTTTTCTTTTGAAAAGCTATCCCATTGTATTGGGAAACCTGATTTTTCTTACGACTAACACGAGGGGTTTTCTAAAATGGAACTCTGAAAAAACAACGAAATGAACCACTGGAGTTGCCAGGCTCTGTTACATAATGTTTTTATCTAGATGTACCTCGCCGCATTTTCTGAACCTACCTCGTTAAGTTACTAGGTCAGAAGGCGACACGCCGGCATAGCTCTCACAACGACCTAATTCAAGAAAACGATTCAAAATACGACAAGATGCCATAAGCACAGCAAGAGCCTTATTTTCAATCCTTCGGGGAACTTATCTACACAGTCTCTAACTCCGCTCGTCGCCAGAGAGATTCTCAGGGAGAGATTTCGTAGACCTTGTAGTCAGGAAGCGCTGCCCTGAGAATCAGGTTGGATGGCCCTCTTTGGTTCTGCTTCAGGGGGCCAATCAACGGCCCAAAGTGCCAAAGGAGTTGCTCGGTCGGCTCCTGGGTAAGACGAAGAACCAGAAAGGCTCGGCTTCGGCTCTCCTGCGCTTTTTGGGCGATCTGGCGGAGCCGCTCTGCCGTGACATGGGGCGTGTAGGGGTAGGCGGAGAACGAGAAGACACGCTTGCGCTGTAAGAACAGAGTCGCATCCACCAGCTCATCGCCGATCAGCCAGTCGTCTGCGGACGTCTTCTCGGCTAGCCAGCGCAGTCGTGGGGCGGACTTCTCCGGAGGAGGTAGCGCCTCCCACTGCGCGATACGAAGCTCCTTGCCCAGAAAGAGGAGAAGTCCGAGCAAGGCAACGAGATGCTGCATCCGTGGCGTGAGCAGTTGCGCACCTGCACCGACAAGCGCGAGAAGACCCACGAGGCTTGCGGGAAGAAGAAGGCGCCCATCGAGTGGATCGAAGTGGACACGGCAGCGCTGCGCAATCAGTGTCGTGGTGTAGAGCAAGACCCAGAACAGCAAAAGGCGGTGGGGCGTCAGAGGCAGAAACGGTCCTTTTGTCTTAGTTTTTAGAGCCGCAACCAGTGCCAGTGCTACCATCAGGAGCGCCTGAGGAGCACCCTGCCGATCCATCACAAAGTAGTTTCCCAGCAGTCCCAGAAGCCCTTCGCGTAGGACGGTGAGGAATCCCTGATCGGAAGGGAGCGGCGGGGGAAGGGCGTGACCGGTCTGGCTGAGGTTATGCAGCACGACGGGAAGCGCCACCAGGGCAAACCCAAGGCTATAGCGCCAAAACTGTCGCCAGGGTAGGGCGAGCATGCCAAAAGGGAGGAGCCAGAGGAGAGCGTAGCGCGTGGCAAAACAAAGGCCACCCAGCAGACCCGCCAGTACGATAAGCCGCTCTTTCCCAGCATCACGCGCTTGTAGTAAAACAGAGAGGCAAGCAAGCAGAAGGGCGAGAGCCACCCCTTCGCTCAGAGCAGTCTTTCCTGACTGAACCAGGGGGCTAAACCCCAGCATCGCTCCCAGTGCCAGAATGCCCGCGTGCGATCCGTAGAGCCGCTGGGCGAGCCGGTGCCCGAGCCAGAGAGCCATGCCAAAGCCCAAGGCGGAGAGAAGGAGAGCAATGTCTGGGCATCGCTCAGG
The DNA here is from genome assembly GCF_031410135.1 of Armatimonas sp. Lineage (GTDB taxonomy): Bacteria > Armatimonadota > Armatimonadia > Armatimonadales > Armatimonadaceae > Armatimonas. The sequence goes on from NZ_JANNYP010000298.1 coordinate 6,014, forward strand.
TGTGCGTGAGAGCGCGGCGATCAGAAGCGGAAAGAGCGGCCCCTGCGCCGTAAAAGCGGAAGGTACCCCCGGCGTGAGAAGCTCAAGCTGGGTCTGGTTGTGCCCTACCGCGCTCTGCACGAGGCCGTGGCCGCGCACCACATTTTGGGCCACCTCGACGTAGTTCATCGCATCGAAGGGGATTTGTCGCATCTTGGTGAGTGAGTTATAAAGAAAGAGTGCGGCAAGAGAAAAAAGGATGAGAAAAACTCGCATACTCACCCAGAAGGCAAAAAGCATGCCTTGAGCTTTCCGCAACGCCGCATCGCTCTGGAGTAAGGGAACATGACCCGCGAAGAATTTTGGCAACACATCGAGACGACACGTCTCGCCGCAAAAAACGACCCCGATGCCCAGTGCAAGCAGCTCAAGAAATATCTAAAAACGCTCCCCGACGACGAGCTGATCTCGTTTCACACGCATTTTGATGCCCTCTACGCCCCAACCTACCGGAACGATCTCTGGGGCGCCGCCTACATCATCAACGGAGGCTGCTCCGATGACTGCTTCGACTACTTCCGCGCCTGGCTAATCGGTCGCGGACAAGCCGCCTACGAAGCCGCTCTGGTGAGCCCCGACTCCCTCGCCGATGTCGCCGAAGAAGAGGATTGTGAGCAAGAAGAGCTACTCTCGATCGCCATCGGAGTCTGGCTCAAGCGCCATAAGAAAGACTGGAGCGATCTGGAGAAAGACAGCCCGTTTCCCAGCACCCCCAACTCCGACCCCGGCCCCGCCGAGTGGGAAGAAGATGACGAAGAAAGCCTCACCCGGCTCTACCCGCGCCTCTACGAAAAATTCTGGTAAAAACTAGCCGAGAAGCTTGCGTAGTCTTTCCCGGTTCTCAGCATCGCTTTGTTCGGGCGAGTGATCGAATGCTTCCGATCCTGTACTATTAGCGCGGTAGATGCGAACATTCTGAAAAGCGGGTTCATCGAACTTTTTGTAGAGGTAGTCATAAATTTCTTCGGCACTGGAGAAGCCCCGAAGCGGAACTAAAAAGGTCGTGGTATCTTTCGCGCCTGGGCAAAACAGAAAAACCGTTTCCGAGTGTTTAGGGTTCGTCTTAGCCTGAAAAGGAAATTTTTTGACCTTCTTTTCTTGTCGCGCATGGTCCACCATAAAATAAAGAAAAATAACGCCAATCACGCCTAGAAACACAAAAAACGTCCAAGGCCGTGTCAGCCAAAGGACAATCATCCGACCAAAACTCGATCCGCTTTCCATGCGTAAAAGTATAACGTGAAATAGCCATCAGGCCCATTCATGGGTCTTGCCGCAACAGCGGGCCGCTTTAGCCGCCCGTCTGTGAATGGTTGCCCGGTGACCAAACAAACAAAACCCCTCCTCCCAGGATTGGGAGGAGGGGCAGGGGAGGAAGGGTGAGGGCTACAGGCCCTTGTCCTCAAGGAAGTTGAGCAGGTCTGCGAGGCGGTTGGAGTAGCCCCACTCGTTGTCGTACCAGGCGACCACTTTCACGAAGTTGCCCAGCCCGACGGTATCAATCGCGCTGAAGATCGAGCTGTGGGGGTTGCCCTTGAGGTCGGTGGAGACCAGCGGCTCGTCGTTGTACTGCAGGATGCCCTGGAAGCCCGGAGTCGCAGCAGCGGCCTTCATTGCGGCGTTGATGTCCGCGACAGGCGCGTCCTTGGAGAGCAGCGCGGTGAAGTCCACCACGGAGACCGTGGGGGTGGGGACGCGGAAGGCCATACCGGTGAACTTACCCTGAAGCTCGGGGATCACCAGACCGACGGCGCGGGCGGCACCCGTGGAGCTGGGGACGATGTTCATGGCGGCGGCGCGGGCATCGCGCAGGTCCTTGGTCGCGGTATCCACGGTCTTCTGGGAGTTGGTGTAGGCATGGATCGTGGT
>NZ_JANNYP010000299.1:0-12646 GCF_031410135.1 Armatimonas sp.
CTCGGTCATCTCCACCATGAAGGTGGACTGGCCCGCCGCCAGATCATCGTGCGCCCCGACGCGGGTGAAGATGCGATCCACCAAGCCGACGCGGACGGAGTCGGCGGGCACGAAGCTGCCGACTTGGGCGAGTAAGACGATCAGCGCGACTTGGCGAAGCACCGTGGACTTACCGGCGGAGTTGGGGCCGGTGATGATGTGGACTTGTTGCGCGTCGGTGTCGAGATAGGTATCGTTGGGGATAAAGTTCGCCGCCGAGCCCATCAGCCGCTCCACGACCGGGTGCCGTCCGCCCTTGATATCCAGTATGTCCGTCGTGTCCACCGTGGGCCGGACAAAGCGGTTGTTCTGCGCGACTTCCGCCAGCGACGCGACCACGTCCAGCTTGGCGACGGCCTGCGCGACCGCGAGCACATCGCCGGTGAATTCCTGCGCCACGTAGTCCCGTACGGAGACAAAGAGATCGTACTCCAGCGCGTTGATACGCTCCTCCGCCCCCAGAACCTTGGACTCCATCTCCTTCAGCTCCGGCGTGATGTAGCGCTCGCCGGTGGCGGTGGTCTGCTTGCGGATGTAGTCGCTCGGAACTGAGGCAAGATTAGCTCTTGTCACCTCGATAAAGTAGCCAAAGACCGAGTTAAAGCCCACTTTCAGGCTCTTGATACCCGTCTTCTCGCGCTCATCGGACTCTAGCTTGGCGATCCAGCTCTTGCCGCCCCGGACGATCTGGCGCAGCTCGTCGAGGTTCTCATCGTAGCCGTCCTTGATCAGGTTGCCCTCCCGCACTGTCAGCGGCGGCTCGTCGGCGATGGCGCTGGTGAGCAGCTCGGTGAGCGTGGGAAGGCCGTCGAGGGCGCTGGCGAGCGCTTGAATGGCGGGGTGCTCGATCTGCAGCGCCTGCGCCGCCACTTCGGGGATGCGCTCCAGGGACTGGCGGAGTGCCACCAGATCACGGGCATTGGCCGCGCCGGTGGAGAGCCGCGCCATGAGACGCTCCAGATCCGCGACTGCCCGGAGCGTGTCGCGTACATCGCCGCGGGTCAGGGCATCGTCGTAGAACGCCTCGACTGCGTCTAAGCGGGCATTGATCTTTTCCACGGAGAGCAGGGGAGCATCGAGCCACTTCTTGAGCATGCGTCCGCCCATAGACGTGCGCGTCTCGTCCAGTACCGCGAGTAGCGACTTACTGCGTGCACTGTCGTAGAGGCCCGCCGTCAGCTCTAGATTACGCCGCGCTGATGCGTCGAGATACATCGCGTCCTCGGTGGAGTAGGTCGCCAGCGTCCGAATGTGCCCGACCGCGCCCATGTGGGTGGCCTTCAGATACTCCAAAAGCGCCGCCGCCGCCGATAATCCCGCCGAGTAGTCGTCGCAGCCGAAGCCCTTGAGCGTCTGTACCCCAAAGTGCTCCAGAAGCGCCTCACGCGGAAGGCGGGGGAGCTTGCCCGTTCCGAGCCGTGTGAGCGTCGCAGGGCACGCCGCCGCGATCGCCTCGGCTAGCTCGTCCATGCCCTCGGGCACCAGGCACTCGGCGGGCTGAAGGCGCAGGATCTCCTCGACTACTTTGGCGATCCCGGCGCTCTCCTCGACCTCGGTGATCAGAAACTCGCCCGTCGAGACATCCACCACCCCTATTCCATGGACGGGCTTGGAGAGTATCGCCGCGACTAAGTAGTTGTTGCTCTTAGCATCGAGCAGCGCGTCCTCGACCAGTGTCCCCGGCGTCACCACGCGGGTCACAGCCCGCTTCACCAGCCCCTTGGCGAGCTTCGGGTCTTCGATCTGATCGCAGATGGCAACCTTGAAGCCCTTCTGCACCAGCCGCGCCATGTAGCGCTCCAGCGCATGGTGCGGCACCCCCGCCATCGGGTACTTCCCGTCGTAGCCCTGCACGTCGCGCCCCGTGAGCGTGATCTCCAGCTCCCGCGCAATCAGCTCGGCATCGTCGCCATAGGCCTCAAAGAAGTCTCCCACCCGCATAAAGAGCACACAGTCAGGCCGCTCCTGTTTCATGGTCACGTAGAGGCGGAGCATCGGGGTCAGTTTTTCCAGGGGAATGTCAGGCGTGGGCATATCGCTTCTATTCTACGCCATGCCCCTCGATTGCGGAAAGCTCACTTCCTGGTCAGATTAGCATAAACAGAGGAGATCTTCCCTTTTTCAAAATGGAGTACGATCCCGTGATGTTCGTAACTCTCCTCTCCGTAACCTTTCTGTGGTTCGAATCCGAGGGACATAATAGGTGGCTTAATTTTTTTGAGCTCCTGCCCCCGTTTCAGAACGATCGTATGCTTGTCTTTTTTGATCTCTACAGAGAAATCCTCCTCGAAGCGGGTGCGGAACGCGACGAGATGGTGGTTCTGGCTAAACTCAAACTCGGCGGAGCCATCTTGCACGGAGCAAAGTTCGGGGTCGGAGCCGGTGTACTCCATGTACCGCACACAGGGCCCATACTGTTGTTTGAGCTGATCTAGTGAATCACCACCTCGCATTCCCAAAACGGTTCGGTGATCCAGATTGATCGTGATTGGTTCATGAGGTGCTTTCTGACAACTACTCAGAATGAGTAACCCAATATACAGATTTTTCCAAAGTTTCATCATGGCTTCTCTGTGAGTAGGCCGAGTTTCCAGGGGATTTTCCCGTAGGCGGTTCTGTACTCGGTGTCGCTGGCTCCTTGGAAGACGAACTGGAGGTTTTTTGGGTCTATTTCCAGGGTTTCGTCGTTGCCGGAGCGGACGAGCTCGCCGTGGCTGATGTTGGTTGTCCAAGGCGACGGGCAGTTGGTGAGGCCCGCAAACGGCTTCTCCCAGCTACCGGCGAGGGGTTTCCACGGGCCGGTGAGTGTGTCGGCGAGGTAGGCTTTGAAGTAGCGGCGGCCTTTGCCCTGTGCCTCGACAATCGTGAGGTACTCCGGGCGGTCTTTGAGTTTGTAGGTGTGCGATGCCTCGAAGATATCCGCCTGGAGCGCGAGGGTGGGTGGCGACCAGACGCCGCCGGGGAAGTTTTTGCGCTCGGTCTGACAGCGCCAGAGCTTGCCGTCGAGCGAGGTCCAGAAAAGATGGGCGTAGGTCGCGTCGCAGATCACCCAGAAGTCGAGCCACTTGGGCTTGGCGGGAGGATTGGCCATCAGCGGCTTTGGCTTGCTCCAGCTCTTAAGATCGCTCAGGTCGGTCGTGGTGGAGTAGCAGGGCTGAAACGGTGGCGTTTGGGAGTCGTCGGCGAGCTGGTAGATCAGAAACCAGCGCTTCTGGGGCGCGTAGAAAAAGAGCTGGGGGGCACAGTAGTACTTGTCGTGGAGCGCCAAGACATGGCGTGGGGCGGTGGCGGCATCGGCCCAGGTCTTGAAGCGGGTCGCGACAATGTCCACCCGTCCCGACGTAAACCGAACCGTGGCGTAGAGATTCCAGAAGCCTTGGTCAAAGACAATGGTCGGGTCTTTGACTGCCACCTGTGGATCGGCTCCACCTGGCTTTGGGCCAAGAAGGGGGGCGGAGACCTGCCAGGAAAACCGCCCCGTGGTGAAACTGTCCTCTGCGTGCATAGGCCGTGTTTACTTCGGGAAGAGGAAACCGTTGCCGGGGCCGCCGTCGTTGGTTTGGGGGTTCTCGGGGAGGTTTTCGTGGGTGCGGTTCCACTCCGACATCTCGCGAACCGAGACCTTGCCATCGCTATTGGTGTCGGCGTTGATAGCGCCACCGGTGGGCTTGACGCGGTCTAGAGCGCTCGTGATGTGGTAGTTAAACTCCCCGTGGCTGTACTGCCGTCCCCCGACGGTCTCAAACTCGGTGTCGGCGGGGCGGGCGTTTTCATCGAAGCGGCAGGCAGTGGCGATAAAGGTCTTGCTGTTTTGCAGGTTGTCGATAAAGCCGCCACTGCGGCACTGCTGCATGAAGATCGCGCGGGTGGCGTAGGGAATGGCGTTGAGCTTGTTGGAAAAGTCAGTGTCGGTGATACTGCCGCCCCGCAGGCTCAGGGTGGCGTTCATCCCACCGCCGCCGTGATCAAAGGTCCAGACAAAGAGCGTGTCGTTGCCATCCAGCTTGGGGAGACTATTGGCGGCATCGCCATTTTTCAAGCCATCAAATACTTTATTGACCCAGGTGGGGCTTGCGGGAAAGTCCGTGACGGTGCTGGGGTGGCGGTACTTGGCATTGGCCGAGGCATAGTCGGCGCCATCGCCGTAGAGCACGAAGATATTCTCGGGCTTGTAGCCGTTGTTGAGCAGGGCTTTGTACATCCAGACCGTGTCGTTCCAGAAGCACTCGCCCGCAAAGTTCTCCGCCAGATCGCCGCAGATTAGCACCGCGTAGTGTTTGACGAAGAGCTTGCTCCAATCAATCTTGGGAATCCTCACATCGACCCGGCGAATCACATCTACGTTGAGCCGTGTGGTATTGAGATTGGTGAGCGCTTTGTCAATCTGGTACTTGCTGATGCGGCTCACACCGTCGGTGAGGACATGGATCTCCCCATCGCGGAGGGCGAGGCCTTTTGCACCCGCCTGAGGAAGCTCGATCTTATCGTGGGTTTTCTCGATGGTGTCGGTGTAGCGGGCGACCTGCGAGCCATTGCCTGTGAGGACATAGAGCCCGCTCTGGAAAAACGCCATCGCGTCCATCTCCGCGCCGGGTGCCCAGCCCCGGCTGACAATGCGCTTGGTGGCGAGGTCAATTTTGAAGATCGCGCTGGAGAAGCCCGCCTCCATCGCCACAAAGACCTCTTTGCCATTGGATGCCACCGCCGTCAGCTCGCCCGACTTGAGAAGCGCACTCTCGGGCTCCTGGCTCGCATTGGGATCCGTGACGGCATCCAGGCGCAGGAGCTCGGTGGTCTGGCCACTGGCGACATTGAGCCCGATGAGAATCTTGCGTGCGCCATCGCCCAGAAGAAGCTGATCGGCGGTGTGCTTGGAAATCGAGAGTTTATCAATACTGACACTGTAGCGGCGAAGCACCTCGCCCTTCTCCCCGAGCGCGGCCACGGTGCGCGGCGCGGCGGCAAAGAGCTTGCCATCCAGATCCGTGAGCGTGTTAAACTTGTCTTGCTGCACCAGGCGTAGCTCACTGAGCTTCCCCGCCTGCATAAACTTCGAGAGGTTGATGGGGCGGAGCTGGGGAGATATCTGCGGATCAATTCGATTGATCTGTGAGAGGCTGGCACCTGCCCCAAGAGTCAGGACAGTCGCCAGTGAGAGCCCAAGAAGAATTTTTCGTTTCATAGTTACCATGCTACCCCGTTTACCTGAGTTGCTAAACTTTATTAGCCGCCGCTCTGGTCGAGAGAATGTCCTGCGTGGTTGCAGGTGGGCTCCTCCGTGCCACTGCCGAGGGAGTAGGTTCCTCCGCTGGGGCACTGGGGAGTGTTCTTGAGGTACTTGTCTGGGCCGACAAGCTCGCTTAGGACGGGCGTATGGGTGGCAGGGAGGTGGTTTTCCATGAAGCATTCCTCCTTGGCATTCCGAATGCGCCGTAGCGTCTCGATGCAGCTCTTTCGTTGCGCTGTCTCTCGTGCACGAATCATGTTGGGGATTGCAATCATGGCAAGACCTGCAATGGCGACCGTCACGGTCATGATCTCCATGGCAGAGTGCCCACGTCGTTGTTTTTGTGCTTTGCTCATGTTACGACATTGAGCAAAAATTATGCCGAAATTACTATATTGTAAAGCTGTGAAGTTCTTCACTAAGACTAGTGAGGCGATAGGCATCCAGCATTCCTAGTGACTTAATCTCCCGCTCGATGCCGAGATAGATGTGATCCGGCTGCGTGACGGCCTGCTTCTCGCGGCCCTGCGCTCCAGTAAGATCAACCTCCACTTTTCCACGAACCACGACAGTGTCAATAGTTGGGGACCCGCCTGCGACAGCGGCTTCAAGGGCCACGCGCCCCAGACCGCGCTTCACGTCAGTCGCGACGACGGAAGAACCTGGGAAGGGCCCTTTGAGATCGACAGTGTGATTGGGGCGTATCCCTCTACTGTGGAACTTAAAGACGGCAGCGTCTTAGTGGTCTACTACACCGAGGGCGAGGGAAGCCACATTCGCGCTAAGTGCTTCCGGCTTACGCCAACAGGCGTTACCTTTCTACCGGTTTAACTATTTTTCCGTTGGTGAGGGAGATCGCTACCTTACGTCCCAGCATCGTTGTCAGGGTTACAGTGTTGTCAGCTTTTGAAAATAAGCCAATAGTATTTTCATTAAGACTCAGCCAGCGAATGTGGCTAATGCTAGAAGTGACTTTGGACTGCTCTTCCATATTTAAGATATCGTTGATTCCAAGAGATATGATTTGCTTGCCATCTTGAGTAAAGACAATAAAGCGATCTTTGTCGCGATGATCCGCAATAGGATCTAGAATTGCAAAACGTTTTCCATCTTCACTGAGATAGACGGTGGGATGAGCATGATACTCAAGCTGAGGAATTCTTCCTTGATACTTCTTGCCCGAAATTCGCTCCGTGAGTGTGTAACTCCAGAACGCCTTTAAAGGATCTTTTGAACGATCTTCCTCAAGTTGTATCTCCAGAATGAATCGTGTATTCGACGTAAGGGCATTCTTCGCGAAGACGCATGAGTCAGTGTGTGCAAGATTCAGCGTACATAGCACCGAGGCGATTGGAGCGAACCGTTGGTAAAACATGATCATGGATTCCTTGCGATTGTTTGTTGTTCTAATCTAAGGGCATCGAGCATACCGAGCGATTTAATCTCTCGCTCGATGCGGTAGCGTAGGTGGGCGCGGAGGATTCGGTTGATCTCCGTGAGGGCTTCATCGGGAAGCTCTAATCCAGCGAGGGCTTTAGCATCGGTAAGCTGAGTGAGGCGCTCTAGGAGGAGAATGGTTGTCGCGTTGCAGGGCATGGCCTCGCCGTGGAGAAATTCGGTGCAGGGGATGCAGAGGGCTCCGCCGCGCGAGGGCGAGTAGCCGACCGGGGGATAGTCGGTGTCGAAGGGATTGTCGCAGCGGATACACGCCGAGAGCTGAGGCTCGTAGCCGATCTGTGCGAGGAGCTGAAGCTCGAAGGCATGGAGGGCCGTGTCGGCTTGCACGGCGTGCTGCAAGATATAGAGCGTGGAGAGGAGCAGATCAAAAGACTCCGGGTGAGGGTCGCGCTCCTCCATCACTTTCTCCAAAAGCTCGCAGGCGTAGGTGGCCCGCAAGAAGCGCCCGTAGTCGGACTTGAGCTTGGGGAACGCCTCGCGCACCTCGGCCTCGGAGAGCACGTCAAGAGAGCTGCCCTCGGCGAGGGAGGCGCGAAGCAAGAGGAGCGGCTCGCTTGCCCCCGAGAGCTTAGAGGTTGGCTTGCGCGAGCCTTTCGCAACGGCGCGGAGCTTGCCCAGGTCCCGCGAGAAGAGGGTGACGATCTTGTCTTTCTCTCCCAGCGGGATGCGACGGAGCACGAGAGCGACGGTTTTATAGGTGGCCACGCGCTATTGTACCGGAGCGCACCGACCTGCCCTCGTGAGGCACTAGTCGGGATTGATCCCCAGACCCGCGATCTTGTTGTTCTTAGTCAGAACAAGGCTAATCGTGAGTGTCGCACCTTCGTAGCTACCCCGATAGACATACCGACGTGTGTTTTCTTCGCTGGCTCGCTTTAACAGAACGAGCATCTTGAGACTCCCAAGCGACTTCAAGTAGTTGGCTCCCTCTTGATAAGCACTCAGTGGGAGTAGTTTCAGAAACTCGGTGGTGAACTTGCTATCCTCGCGCTTGCCGCCATCGGTGAGTACCGAACTAAGGAGCTTGGTGACCTCAGGCTCTTTATCCTCAATGGGAGCGGCCACAACCGGGGCGAGCTCGGGGATATAGTGTCCCGCAATGAGGCGGCAGAGCTTGTCGGGGTTGGCAGTGCTGGCGTTCGCGAGCGCGATGACCGTGAGCTTGTCCTCGACAAACCGATATATCCCCGTTCGGAAGCCTTGCCACGCACCGCCGTGGGAAATACATTTGTGGTTGTTGACGGGAGAGAGAGCCCAGCCAAAACCATACGGGTGGCTTCGACCATTGTTGAGTGTGACAGGAGTCCACATTGCCTTGCGGCTTGCAGGTGTGAGGATCTTCCCCTCCGTGAGGGCAAGATCCCACTTCACCATATCGAAAACCGAGAGGTAGAGACTTCCATCTGCGGTCGTATTAAGGGCAGGTGAGACCCAGGATTGGTTTTTCAGCTCACCTTTAATCCGCTCATAGCCCGCAGCGCGGTTGGGGATGATGTCTGCCTCGCTGATGATGCGTGCGGTTTCCATTCCCGCGGGCTTGAATATCTTGTCCCGGAGCTGGTCACCGTAGAACCTGCCTCCCACTTTGTTGCAGAGAAATCCTAAGACATGGTAGCCCATGTTGCTGTAGGACCACTTCTCGCCTGGCTTGAAGAGCAGGGGCAAGCTGCCCTCGATCTTTAGCAAGGCATTGTCGGTGTAGTCCTTGCGCAGATCGAGCTTGTTGTAGGGATCTCCCAAACCCGACGTGTGGGTGAGAAGATGGCGCACTGTGATGTTTGCCCAGCTCCTAGAGACTTGGGGCAGGTACTTGCCGATAGGATCGTCTAGCTTGACTTTGCCGTCTTCGACCAGACGAAGTACTAAGGCCGCTGTGAACTGTTTACCGACAGAGCCAGACTGGTATATCGTCTCCGCTTTGGCAGGGATCTGGTGCTCCACGTTAGCCAAACCGTAGCCCTGTGCTCTAATGAGTTTTCCCTCACGGACGACGGCGATACTCGCGCCGGGAACTCCCTGGCGTTTCAGCTCCGCGCTCAGGGAATCATCGAGCTTCTCCGGTTGTGTGACGTTTCGCATCTTGCGAAAATTATACCCGACCATCCGGTGCGAGCGCAGCGAGCATGAGTAGCCGTGGCAGTGCCTCAGTGTCACCTGCTGCAAGCGCGTTGAGGAGAGTGGGGAGCTGCCCAAAGCCCAGTGCCTCCGCCTGCTGGGCTTGGTCGCGCAAGCGCCGCGCTTCGTGCTCCGAGAGAGCTTCCCGGCCACCAATCAGGAAATCTCCTAGCGTTTGCGGCAGCTCGTCGGTGAGGAAGCGCGATGGTGAGAGTGTCTCGGGAGGCGCGAGGGTGCCGAGATTGCTGGTTGTAGCTGCACCACTCTCCAGCCACGGCTGTACCAGGCGACGCACGCCGTTTTCCTCGCAGACGATCCCGGTGGGGGAAAGCACCATCCCCCCCGAGGCGCGGCGACAGGCTCCCGCGATAAAGCAAACCGTTCCGGATGGAAGCGTCTGCAGGAGCACGTCACAGCCCGCCGCGCCTTGGGAATGGTAGGGGTGCACGAGCCGCGCCATACCTCCCAATCCGTCCCGAACCTCCGCGACAACGGCTTGCTGCGCCGTGTCAAAGCCGACCGAGAGCACTTCGGCGATAGGGACGACATGAAAGTCTTCCGCCAAGCGCTGAGGGCGCAGAGGCGTGGGGGGAAGCGTCGCCAGGCGCAGCTCGATCTCGTGGAAGCTCTCGACAAGCACGGGAGCACGCAGCTTTTCCCAAGCGAATGCCTGCGGATGGAGCGCGGCAGGGGCTCGACCAAAGGAAAAACTGCCGCTCGGGGTGCGCTTGCCCCCACGCACCAGAGTTCGCCCCGCTGCCACCGCGGCCAGGGAGATGCTCTTTGCGACCGTCGCTGTGGCAAGCTGTGCAAACGAGCGCCCCTCGCGCTTGAAGTCTCGTGAGAGGGCGACGACCTGGCCGGAGTCCTCGTCCTGGAGAAACGCCGTGAGCTGGATGCCCTCGCGCCGTACCCGTCCCGAGCAGCCAAGCCCGATGAGCTTTGCTGAGGCAATCTCCAACAGCCGATCTGAGGCCGCACCGCGCACAAAGACCGGCGGCACCGTCCCCCGATTGGCCCGTGTGGTCGCAAGGCGCAGGCACAGCTCGCCCACAAGCAGAGCCAGCTCACCAGGGTCAAAACGTGCATCGCGGCTGGTGTAGGCGGCGTGGAGCACGGCAAGCTCTGCCAGGCACTCGGCGGGCCAGATCAGCCCGGCTTTGCGGAGTGTCTCCTCGCCGCGCTGGAGCCGATCCCAGAGTGCCGTGGGGGCGCTGGCAAGCCCGACGGCCAGAAGCTCCCGGAGAGCAGGCGCGACGCTGTCCAGTGCCTCGATAGGAACGGGATAGGGCGTGGTGCGCGAGTCCACCAGCCCCGCTTCGGCGTCTGGTGGGAGCGCGTCAAAGGCCCAGAGCGCCATCCAGGCATGGTCACAGGGCGCGGGCTGGCCGCAGTCACAGACGGCAAAGTTGGGGTCGCCTGGCACGAGAAACCGCGTGACGGTTCCCAGGCTATGACAGCGTGCGGTGGGCTTGGCGGAGCGCACCAGCTCAAAGAGCTGACCGGAGTCGTAGAGCTTGCGGGCAGTGGGGGAACCCACCCGGCTTGAACCCACCCGGCTCTCCGTTCGTTCCTCACTCTGAGCCACCCTCCCTTGATCCAAGGGAGGGTCGTACGCCATCACGGAGCGCACGATATGGCGGCAGGGCGGCTCGGCGGGACAGGTACAACGGGCCTGGGCAAGCGGCTTGCCCGCAGGCAGAACGCACTCGAAGTCGTCCGACCAGCGCACCGTGAGCGTCCCATCCTCTGCCTCCGAAAGCTCGTGCGTGAGCGACTCCAGCTCCTGCCGAGCACGCTTCACCGTCCCACGATTTGTCAGCGCCGTTAGATCATCGTCCGTCAGGGCGAGTAGCTCGGGCCTCACTTGACCTTCTCCCCGACCCACTCGGCGAGCTCTCCAGGTGTCATGGCTCCGATATGCGCTCCAAGGTTGGCCATGCGTCCGGCGAGCTCCCGGTCGTACGTGGGATTGGCGTTGGCATCAAGCGCGGCAAGTCCGAGGAGGTGCACGCCGCTCTCGACCAGGCGCTTGGTGGCTCCCAGCAAGACCCGGGTGTCGGCTCCTTCAAAGAAGTCGGTGATGAGGACGATAATCGTGCGGCGTGGGTTCTCGACGCGGCTCTCGGCGTAGGCCAGCGCCTGCCCGATGTCCGTGCCGCCGCCGAGCTGGACTTTCATGAGGATCTCCACGGGATCGGTGCAGTAGTCCGTCACGTCCACAATGCTGGTGTCAAAGAGAATCAGGCGGGTCTTAAGGGCAGGAATTCCAAAGAAGATTGCCGCCGTGACGGCAGCATGAATCACGCTGCCCACCATCGAGCCGGACTGGTCCACGACAATCAAAATCTGCCACTTGTCCACATGCCGCTTGATCCGTGAGTGAAAGTACGGCTCTTTCAAGATCAGCCGCTGACTCACCGTGTCCCAGTGCCGCAGGTTCCGGCGCAGCGTGGTCGCCACATCGAAGTTCTTCGCCACTTTAAGATACGAGCGCCGACGAAGTGGGGCACCGAGAAACGGGCTCTGCACCTGCGTCGCAAGCTTTTCCAGCAGCTCCTGCACGACTTTTTGCACCAGTGTCCGAGCGAGCGCGAGTACCTCCGGGTTCATGAGGTGCTTGGTGCGGAGCACGGCGCGGAGCAGGGTCTGGCTGGGCTGGGCACGTGCCAGCAGCGCCGGGTTGGTGACCATCTCCTCCAGGCCGTAGCGCTCCAGCCCATCTTTCTCGATGCGCTCGATCACGCGCTGGGGAAACAGCTCGTGGATGGCGTTGATCCAGTCGGGGACACTCAGGTTCGACGGGTCAAGCGTCCCCGCTCCGCCACTCCCCGCCCGCGTGTTGCGCCCCGGCCCGTACTCCCGGTCGTAGAGGTAGGCAAGCGCCGCCTCTTTCTCGGCCCAGTCTCCCTCCTGAGGCAGCCCCCCCAGCAGGTCTTCCGTGCCCGCCCCCAGCACGAGTCGCCAGCGCAGCTTGCGCTTGATCTCTTCGGTCATACCAGGCTCTCCAAGAGTAAAAAAAGCTTGTTCTCCAGCGCGAGGGCGTGGGCGGCTTGCTCCGCAGAGACAATCAGGGCGGGAAGTGCCGCGCCGGAGTCGCCGCGCACCTCTAGTAGCTGCCGGGCGAGCTGGTGCTTCTCGCGGGGAGGAAAGAACGAGAAGGCAAGGCGCAGACTAGGTAGGGCGAGCAGGAAGTCGTCGTCGCCAAAGGCCAGCAGGAGCGTATCGAGGCGTAGCATGAGCTCGGGGGTGGTGCGGGCGGCTTCTCGGGCGAGGGTGAAGAGGCCCGTCAGAAAGTCTCCCAGCTGGTCGGGCTGTGCGAACGCGCCCACCAGCTCCAGAATCTGTGCATCGTCGGCGCTTCCCAGGCTCCAGAGCGCCCCGACCGCCGCGCCGCGCAGGGCAGGCGCACGAGTGCGATCAAAGGCTACCTGGTTCAGCACATCGCGCAAAGCCCTGTCGGAGAGCGTCTCCTGGCACCGCCGCCAGACCTCTCGAAGCTGCGCGATCCCATGGATTGTTTGGGCACTGCCCTCGGTGACGCCGGTCAGGAGCCAGACACCGCGCTCAAAGGCTTCGGTGAGTAGCGATAGAAGCGCGTCGCTGCCCACTGTTCCCAGTGCCTCATCGAAGCGGTAGAGATAGAGTAGGTGGCCCAGTGCCTGAACCAGCCGACCAAACTCGCTCTCGGAGCGCAGCAGCTCGATGAGGGGCGCGAGAGGGAGCGCGATTCCCATCTGCGCCGCCTCCAGCCGGAGCAGTGCGGCTTGCTCCGCATCACGATCCGCTTGCTCGGCCCGCTCCGTG
>NZ_JANNYP010000300.1:0-4005 GCF_031410135.1 Armatimonas sp.
GGCGCGTGGCTCAAACGCCCCGGAGCACCCCACCCAGAAAAGCACCTCGCGTTCGTCATCGGGGGTTGCTTTTGTCACAGGCGGCTCGATATTTTTCGCCCAGTCCAAGCGCTGAGAGTTAGGAAGTCCCCATGGGTTCTCTTTGCTCCCCAGCTGGCGTAGCATGGTCGCTCCCGAGCCACTGAGCCGTCCCTCGGCAACTCGATGGCGACGAACTCCATCAATCAGATCAACGTGGCGAATCAGCGACGGGCACTCATTCACACAGGCATGGCAGTTCGTGCAGGCCCAGAGCGTCTCATCGGAGAGAAAGTCCAGCGGCACGGACTTCTTGCCATCTAAGTGGCGGCGAATGTCCAGCACAATGGCTTTTGGGTTCAGCTCCTTACCCACCGCATGCGCGGGACAGACATCGGTACAGCGTCCACACTCCATGCAGCCGTCTAAGCTAAGCCGTTGCCAGAAGTCTAAGTCCGCCAGCTCGGTGAGCCCGATCTTGCCCGTCTCTTCGACATCGGCAAGGGCAATCGGCTCCAGCACCCCCATCGGGCGCTCGGGCTGAAGCGCGACACTCGCAGGAATGGTAAAGAGATGAAAACGCCGACCATAGGGTAGCAACGCAATCACGGCCAGCACGAGAAGCACGTGTACCCACCAGATCAGCATGTAGCTCATCGGGATGGTCTTTGCGACCGCAAGGCCCACCGGCGTAAAGCCCGCAAACGCCAGCCGCGCTGGGTCTGCCGCAATCCCCGCCCCTTCCAGCAAGAACCCTGTTACCGTCGCCACCAGACAGAGCGCCAGAAACCCGGAGTCGTAGGGTGAGTTCCCCAGACTCTCAGGCTTGGTCACTAAACGTCGCCAGAGCGCCACACAGAGTGCAATCAGCAGCCCCAGCCCAAAAATATCCAGCGCGGCCTTGACGATTAAGTAGAACGTCCCCTTGTAGAACCAGTGTTCCCCAAAGAGGAGCGCGCCGTAGTGCTCAATAGCGACGATCACCGTGCCGATAAAGAGCGCGAGAAAGCCATAGAAAATGCCCGCGTGCATCCCGCCCGCCAGCTTTCGGCGACGAACGCGCCGCTGCGCCAGGGATTGGTCGAGGACGCTACGTAGTCTCTGAGGCCAGTTCGTGACGGGCGGCAGGGGTTTTCCTCCCCGCCATATCGGCAAGCGTCGCCAGATGCCGTAGAAACAGATGGCCATTGAGAGCACAGCCAGCAAGTAAAACACCACCTGCTGTGGCCCAGAGATATGAAAGAGAATCGTTCGGGTCGGCATCTTCGCTGACTTTCTGAGTTCCTAGAGCTTCGCGATCTGCTCGGGGACAGCGGTGTGCAAGCCCGCGACATCAAGCAGATCTTTAGCAGTTAGCACAATACGAGTGTAGGGATAGAGGACGCACTTTACGGGCACGAGAGCTTTCATCTATAATTTTTCCACGAGATTATAGCACATCTCATGTCAAATCACGTTTTCTTCACGTACAATAGGCGCAACTCCTGAAAAGGTTTCGTACTGTCCATGGAAACGATCTCAGACTATCGCGAGCTAGACTCGCTGACTCGTCCCCTCAAAGTTCTGCTCTGGCTAGGCGCGGCTGTTGCGTTTGGCTCCCTGGTTTCGTCGGTGATGGTTCTGACCGAGCTCAATGCTCCGGGGTACCGCTCCTCAACAGAGCCCACCGCTTCTGATCTGCGCGAGGCAGTTGTGGGCATTGCTCACCTGGTGCTCTATCTGGTAACCGTGGTAGTCTTCGCTCGCTGGATCATCCGCGCCCACAAGAACCTTCCCGCCTTAGGAGCCGACCGAGCGAATATCACGCCGGGTTGGGCGGTCGGGTACTTCTTCGTGCCTTTCCTCAATCTCTGGAAGCCGTTTGAGGCCATGCGTGAGCTCTGGAATATCAGTGGCGATCCCCGCGACCCGAATATCAGCAAGACTCCTGGGCTTCTGGGAATCTGGTGGGGGCTATGGCTTGTGAGCAACTACCTAGGACAAGCCATGATGCGCACCTCCATGACAGAGCAATCGCTCGATAGCGTAAAGAGTAATACGATGCTGGGAGTTGCCGATGGTTTCTTGAGTATTCTCCTCTGCATCGCTGCCGCGCAAGTGGTGACGGAGATCACGCAGCGCCAGCAAAATATCCGCGACCAGCGCCCGCTAGCGCAGTAGTTCCCAGAATCGCCTTTAGAACCCGATGCTAACACCACTGCTCTGTCTTACGTTGCTCACGCAGCCGCCTGCTTTTCCCACCGGGGATGCACTCACCAAACAGGCCTATCTCCTCGCCTCCGCCAAGTCCGTGGCAACACCAAAAGTGACCGTGGACACCAGTGCCGCGCCCGATCTGGCGGAGTGGGGCAAGCACGCGGGCAATCTGATGGAGCAGTGGTACCCGATTGTCTGGAACCTGCTTGGGACGCAAGACGCCAAGCCTGCTTCGGAGATAAAAGTCACGTTCCAGCTCAAGCAAGACGCTCCTGCCTACGCCACGGGCGGCGGGATCTTCGTGAGCGTGCCATGGGTGCGTGCCCACCCAGACGACTTTGGGATGATGATCCACGAGATGACGCATCTCGTGCAAGCCTACCCCAGCAGCCGCAGCACACCCGGCTGGCTGGTAGAGGGGATCGCCGACTACATCCGCTGGTGGCGCTATGAGCCCGAGGCCCCACGTCCCAAGATCACCGAGAAAAACAAGTACACCGACGCCTACCGGGTCACCGCGTTTTTTCTGGCCTACCTCACACATAAATACGACCACGGCCTAGTACAAAAGCTCGACAAGGCCATGAAGACAAGAAGCTACAACGACAGCCTGTTCGAGGCATCTACTGGCAAGAAGCTCGACGATTTGTGGGCCGAGTTTGTGGCCTACCAGACAAAACCTAAGTCCTAGCTGCAGCGATAAATAAAATCAACCCGTTCCTGCCCCACCTCAGTTTAGCCCACGACAATCCGTGTACAATAGCAGCAATACTGATGAAAAATATCGCCCGATTACTGGCTCCTCTTCTCATTGGAAAGCCTGCTCGAATATCACTGGCAGAGCTTGTTTCCGGTGCGACGTTTATTGCGCGGGCTCGGGTCACGCACGTAGGCACAACGGGTCAAGCCTCACTGGAGCCATTGGGGCTCCAGAGAGAGGTTCGATATGCCGATGCGGTTGTTATAGAGCCTTTCAAGAACACCAAGAAGGGGCAAAAAATGCGTTTTCTGGCGGAGGGAACCTGGACGTGCGACTCCAGCACAGCCCTCAAAGGAGAAACGGTTCTCCTTTTTCTGGGAAAATGGGAAGGCGATCTCAAGAGTGGTGAGTATGTCAACCCGAAACTTTATCCGGGGATGCTCCAGCTAGAGTTATCGGGGCGTGGGCGGATCGAAATTGAACGTGGCATGGTCACCCCTGGCCTAATTTACGATTTGGGGCGCTACTTCCCTCGGCCCAAAGGAGTTGAGAAGTACGAGAGTTTTTCCATCCCCCTCGCCGATTTTGAAAAAACCGTTCAGAAACTTCTTCGCAAATAGAGTTCCAGAAGCGGCCTACCCTTTGCCACTTTCAGCATTACGAGCCTGGAGCCGGTACTCAATCTCACAGAGAATCTCGTCGGCCTGGTCGGGAGGAACGACCAGGGTCAAGCGTAGGAAACGTTTCTTGCGCGTTATCCGTAGCCAGGTGTAGATATAGTTGCGCTCGATACGAGCACGCTTAATCTCCTCCCAAGTAAGCTTGATACTGCCAAAGCCAAGAAAGTTTTGGTAGGTCAAGCCTTGGTCAGTGAGAGTGAGAACCTGTGTGCTTTTGCGATAGAGCCCAACGCAAACAATCGCCAGGCAGCTACTAAAGACACTCATCAGCGAGACAATTGGTTTTCCCGTCTCCATTTTCCAGAACACAACTGCGAGAGTGGCATTGAGAAGCAAGGCAAAGAAGTTTGCCCAGAGCGCGAACCGGGTTTGCTTGCGTTGCTCAGGAGTCAGGCGCACCGTGTAGACTTG
>NZ_JANNYP010000301.1:0-1743 GCF_031410135.1 Armatimonas sp.
GACTTAGTGGACCAGCAGGCTCTTCGCACGCTCTCCACGATGACGATCTACGATGGCGTCTCGAATGGCGAGCCGCGCCAGTTTGGCTACTCTTTGGCCAAGCCGGAGCCCGGCGTTAGCTATGTCGAGGATACAGCGGTCGTCTTTGCCCGGCGTGGTGATGAGTTCAGCTCTGGCAAAGACAGAAACGCAGCGACGAACAAGCTACGTCAGTTCAAGATCATCATGGGCAGCGGCCCCGCCGCCACACGATTCTTGCTGATCAACTCCACCGACCGAAACCCGGAGGGCGAGGGCTATGTCATGGGGGCGGGCCAGGGCCAAGATGCGGTAGAGTCGTCACGCTCCTCAGCCATTACCCACACAGCTTTGCGCGTCGCCCAGGACATGTGGAAGCTCGATGACTTCCGAATCCAGCGCCTAGTAAAAAACAATATACGCAATAAAGGCATTGAGAGCCTCCACGACAACGCCAAGGAGTTTATTGCGAAGGCCGAAGCGGCACTGGCGGCCAAAGACTACCAGCGCTTCGATACCTACGCACGCGCTGCTTGGGGCTACGAGAGCCGTGCCTACCCCGATGTCACCAAGACCCAGCAGGATGTGGTCAATGGCGTGATTTTTTATCTCGCGCTGATGATTCCCTTCGCCTATTTCCTGGAGAGGCTGCTCTTTGGCTACTCGGATCTCAAGCGTCAGCTCGGGGCGGTTTTTGTGATATTCCTAGTGATCTTTGGCATCTTCGCCGCGATCCACCCTGCGTTTCGGATCACGCTCAACGCCGGAATTATCCTGCTGGCCTTCATCATGATGTCCCTCTCGGTTCTCGTGACAGTGCTGGTCTGGCAGAAATTTGAGCAGCAGCTCAAGCAGCAGTCCAAAGAGACCCAGGGCACCCACTCGCTCGATGCAGGCAAAGGCTCGATTGCGGTTGCTGCGTTTGCGCTTGGTGTGGCGAACATGCGCCGCCGCGCCACGCGAACCGCACTGACGTGTGCGACTCTGGTGTTACTGACGTTTACGGTGCTCGCGTTTACGTCTATTGTGCAGGAGCTGCGCTTCAACCAGGTGCCCGCGCCCGGTAAGCCACTCTACAATGGAATTCTCTTGCGTGATCCGAACTGGAATGCGCTCCAGCAAGTGGCCTATCGCCTGCTCGACGATGAGTTTGGGAACACGCGGCAAGTCGCCCCGCGCGGCTGGTTCTTAGGAACGCAGCCTGGTGAGCAGACGTTTCTAACGCTCAAGCGTGCCGACCGGGAATTTGGTGCGAAAGGCGGTGTGGGACTCTCTCCCAACGAGGCCAAGGTGACTCATGCGGATGAGGCACTCGCCGCCGGACGCTGGTTTGCGCCTGGTGATACCCTCGTGATGATCCTGCCACGCAAGATCGCCGATAACCTGCGGATCTCAGATGCCGATGTTACCAATGCGTCCGCAAAGGTAAGCTTCTCCGGCCAGGACTACAGCGTCATTGGGATTCTGGATCAGGACAAGTTCAAGCAGATCATGGATCACGATCAGGAGCCGCTCACCCCGGTTGACTTTGTGCAGATGCAGCAGCTCCAAAAGCAAGGCAAGACCGACAGCTCCAGCGGGTTCCAGCAGTACTTGCACCTAGACTCCGACGTGATTTTCTTTGTCCCGTATCAGACCCTGATTAACCTAGGTGGCGACCTGAGATCAGTGGCCATTGGCTATGGCGATGATGAAGGCGCAGTTGTCAAGGAGCTTAAAGAGAAC
>NZ_JANNYP010000302.1:0-9904 GCF_031410135.1 Armatimonas sp.
GTTGTAGATTCCGAGGTTGCGCCAGCCGTTGGGTTTCTTGACCTCATGGGTCAGGCCGTGGGCATTGTTGAGGCCGACGGCCCGGGCCAGCAAATCCTGCGGGCCTCCAGAGTTTTCCCTGCCCATCATGTAGGTGGCGACACGGGTCGAATCGCTGAGGAAGGCGAGGTAGATGAGCTCGTAGATGGTCTGCACGTAGGCCCGGCTGTCGCGTACGGTGACCTCAAGATTCAAGTGGCGGGCATCGACTTCGGGAAGGGCGGTATCGATCCATTTTTCGGCCCTGTGCAGTTTAATTTCGGTGTCGCGGACGGCATCGAGGTATTGTTGGAGCGTTTCGCGGTCGTGGCTGGAGAGCTTGCGATTGAGCGTGTTGACGTTGGCGATGAGGAGATCGAGCGCACTTTTGCTACGAGCGAGTTTGTCGCGGGTTTCCTTTCCTTGGGTGACGAAGAGGCGGTCAAAGATCTCTTTGGGACGGCTGATAGAAGGGATGGGACGGCCTTGTTGGTCGAAGGAGGAAGTATGTGTGGCGCGCGGAGCGCCGGTTCCAGCATTGGTAGAGAGAACGAGTGAAGAATGGCGAGTGTGGCGGCCAAACTCTTCGGCGATGACTTGGTCGAGTGAAACGGTGTTTTTATACGGCCCCTCGCTTCCGGTGGCAGCACCGGTGAGGTATTGATCCGCATTGGCGTGACCGTGGACTTTGCGCGAGGCGGGATGGGAGAGGCCGGAGTAGATCGTGATATCGTTGCGTAGCGGTTCGAGGACATCGAGAACCTTGGTGAGGCGGAAGTCGCGTTCGCCTCCCTGCGGGAACCAGCTCCAGTCCTTCCAAGCCGGGTCATCCTGCCGGGGAAGGCCCACTCCGTCCGGATGGTAGATGCTTACAAAGCGGGCCAGCTTTTCCTGTGACTCGCCCTTGGCGGCGAAGGTCTCCATCCATGGCAACGCGAGGTCAATACCGGCACCTTTAAGGAAGGTTCGTCGTTTCATCACTACTCGATTATTTCTCATGTTCTTTTTCCCCCACGACCTTTTCACTGAACAAACGGCTGTGAATAATGATGGAAACGAGGTCATTCAGGCCGTTTCCACGTTTTTTGAGTTCGGCTGCTATTCTATCTAGCTCACTGCGGTCGGCAAACGACATCGGGCGGCCTAGAGCGTAGGTGCTCAATTTGTGAACCATCGCTTTTGTGAACTGATCCTGCCGGTCGGCCATGAGGTAGCTTTTTAATCCCGTCACTCCTTCCAGTGCTTTGTTGTTGTAGAGGACGGCGGTGGCATCAACCGGCTTGTCATTGATGGTGGTGCGGAAGCGCCCGATGGCATCGAAATTTTCCAACGAAATCCCCCATGGATCGATCTTGGCGTGACAGGACCGGCAGGCGGCATTGTTGCGATGATCGGCCATCCGTTCCTTCGGGGTCATTTTGAGAATCCGGGGGTCGGTGAGATCCACCTCGGGAACATTGGGCGGCGGTGGTGGTGGCGGGTCGTGGAGCATTCTTTCCAGAAGCCAAACGCCGCGTTTGAGCGGATTGGAATCCACCCCGGTGGAATTCATGGTGAGGACGGCCCCAGTGGTGAGAAGGCCGCCGCGGTTGACTCGGGCATCAATGGGGACTTTCCGAAATTCCTGCCCGGTCACGCCGGGGATTCCGTAGTGTTGTGCCAAGGGTTCGTTGATGACGAGGTAGTCCGATTGGAGGAAATCCACAATGCTGCGATTGTTGCGCAGGACGTGGTCGAAGAAGGCATGCGGCTCCGCGATGAGGTTTTTCTGGAACGCTTCGTTGTAAAATGGGAACTTCAATGGATCGACGACAAGGTTGTCCAAGGCCTCAAGGCCCAGCCATTGTTGGACAAAGTGTCGGGTGAATCGCTTTGATTTGGGGTCAGCCAACATGCGCTGGATTTGGGAATCCATAGTCTTCGGCGATTTGAGTTTGCCGGAAAAGGCGAGGTCGAGGAGCTGGGCGTCCGGAATGCTGGACCAGAGAAAGAAGGAGAGACGATTGGCCAACTCCAGGTCGCTGACGGTGCGGGAAGGTTTTAGGGATTCGGTTTGAACGAGATAAAGGAACTCGGGAGAGGCCAGCACGGTGCCGAGGACTTCTATCACGGTTTCTTGGAAAGTGGAGAAGCTAGGACGGTATTTTGTGAAGAGCTGGTGGTAGGCTGCGATGTCGCCATCCGTAATCGGACGTCGCCACGCCCGCGTCATGAAGCGCTTCAGAATCTCCCGGACATACGCGTTTTCATCCTTCCGATTTGGGCTATCGAAAAAGATGGCGGTGTGGGACTTTGGCGGCCATGTCTCGTAGAGTCCGGCTTCAACTTCGACGTAGTCGATTTCCAGATTTACCGGCGGGTTCTTCCCTCCTTTTCCGGTCGAGGAAATGTTGTGGATTTCGAGATACTCCGTGCAGTTGGGAAAGCTTCCGATTTCGTACATTTTTCGGAAGGGGTTTCGCGGCAGCCCCGCGAGCGGAACATCAAAGGTGACAAACTTCGGATCCTTGGTGGAAGCGGTCACTTCAACGTCCCGCTCGCTGACGATGACGGAACCTCTTCCCTCATTGTTGCTTTGAAAGCCGAAAACCAATCTGAGGTTTGCAGACTGCCCAGGCTGGCACTCGCTTGCACCGACGCGAATCCGGACCCGTAGGATGCCTTCATCTGGAACCGAGTTTCCGAGATCGAGGTGGAACTGTCGGGAAGGCGGGAGAACCGCGACGACGTTGGAGACCGGCGGGATGGCGGAGGTGGTTTTGTCAGGTTTGAGATTCCAGATCCCTTGGCGGGATTCACCATCTAGGATAACGTAGTAGGCCCAGTTATAGGAAAAGCCCTCACCGGTGTCCTTGTTGACAACGTGGGTATACCTGATGTCTTTGGCATTCGCGGAATTTTTGGGAGGGATGGGTTTCTGTTTCAAGGCGGAGGCTTTGTCCATCGCCTCTTGCATCGGGATCTGCCAGGTCACCACCTGAGGGCGGTCTCCTTCGACGGTTGCTTTTTGCAGGGCCTCAATGGCTATCTCGCGATAGGTCTCTAGCTGCGTCACCGACATCTGGAGATACTTCGAGCTGTTTTTGAATCCGTCTTCGGACGTGTTTTCGGGCGGGAGTGCCTCGGTAAACTGAAGGTTGAGATCTAGCAAGTCCTGCAGGGCGTGGTTGTATTCGTAGTTCGCCATGCGGCGGAAGGAACCGTGACCTCCGGCATTTCTCCGGGCCTGGGAGGCCTTTTGCATTTCCTTCCCCAACCATTCGATGATCCGGGCTCTGTCCTCGTCCTTGAGATGGTAGTTCGGTTCGTCAGCCGGCGGCATCTCGCGTTTGCTGAGGACATCGTAAATCTCAACCCACCGATCGACGTCCCTTCCAGTGAGAAGATTTGGATCCAGTTGGTCGATTCGAAGTCCCGCATTGGACTTTTTCGGACCATGACAAGCGGTGCAGGATTTTGCGAGGAGCGGAGCGACGAACTTTTGATAGTCGTCACGATTGGCCTTCGGCATGGGTTCCGCCGTGCCGGCGGGGTGAAATGATCCTGCCAGCGCAACGACCGTCAGAGTGCTGGCGAATTTTGTTCGAAAGTGGAGAGGCATAATTGAGTTTCCGGACGGGGGCAACGGGTTATTTTTTGACTCCCCAGATCTCTTCTAGAAGATCGTAAAGGCCCGGATCATGTTCCTTAAGCTCGGCCTGGACGAAGGGGTAGAAATCGTTTCGATCAAAGTTTAATCCTGACGTTTGACTGGACAGTTTTTAGACTACGAGATTGTAGCATTTTCGCTCCGGGGTGGCAAGGAGATTGGCGCTACAGGGGCGGCTCCGGCGCTTTTGTCACGGGACTACTCACCGTCACCCCTGGTCAGCCCCTCACCGTCATCGTAGGCGGTGGTGGTATTACTGGTGGTGGTGGGCGCTCTGGCATCCGCAACGCGGGCAATACGGAACTGGTCACCGCAGGCTCGGGTGGCGGCGGTGAAATCTATAGGAACAGCAATGGTGGTGGTGGACTGACCACAGGCAATGCGGGAACGGGAACAGCGCTCGGTCGTGGTGGCACCCAGAGTGTGAGGGGAGCAACCCCTGGCCCTTTCGCTTGCCTGTACTGCTCCTTGTCCTTGTCCGATAAGCCTCGTTATGTTGCATATCCTGCTTATGATGCAGCACCCATGCCTAGCGCAATTGGCCGGCCCCCTGAGTTGTCCACAGTTATCGGCAGGAGGGGGGAGTTTGCACAAGCTGGGACGAAAATTCGTGGGTGCGTGGCATGGGGTATTAGCCTCTTTAGTGTATAACAGCCAACGGAACAGAAACGTATTCTAAGAGGCTTTCCCATCTATGGCACTCACAAAAGGGTTGTTTATGGGAGCGACAGCATGGCAAGTTTACGAACAGGCCTAGTATCTTCCTACCGTTGCCACAGCGGGCTTGTGGCCGCCTCCCGTAGCACCACGAATCAGCGCTATAGATCGTCCCATGCGCGGTAGCGCTGGGAATCAGGCAGGCGAAAATCCGAATTTCATGAAAAACGTCGTCAGCCGTTGACTAGTTTGTTATGGTGGGCGATAATCAACCTATGACAAAACTCAAGGCAGGAGTGATTGGGGCAGGTGGGATGGGCGCGACCCATGCGCGCGGCTGGGCGAGGGCTGAGGGGTTCGAGCTAGTCGCGGTTGCAGACGTGGATTTTCCCAAAGCAGAGGCGCTGGCGGAGAAATACGGGGCGCAGGCGTTTGGCTCCGTTGAGGCGCTGCTGAGCTCGGGGGTCGAAGCAGTGAGCGTCTGTCTACCGAGTGTTCTCCACCGGAGCATCACCGAGGAGGCGCTTCAGATGGGCTGCCACGTGCTCTGTGAGAAGCCCATGGCGCTCTCGGTGGCGGACTGCGACGCGATGATCGAGGCGGCACGGATCGCCGGGCGACGGCTCTCGGTGGCGCAGGTGGTGCGCTTCTTCCCGGAGTTTGCCAATGCCCATCACGTAGTCCAGAGTGGCGGAGTGGGGATGCCTGCCGTGGTGCGCACACGGCGTGGGGGCGGCTTTCCGGGCTGGTCGAGCTGGTTTGGCGACGAGTCCCAGTCCGGAGGCATTCTCCTCGACCTCGCGGTTCACGATATTGACTGGCTGCTCTGGACCTTCGGCCCCGTCGAGCGGGTCTACGCCAAGGGCCTCACCGAGCGGGGCTTTGAGCGGCTGGACCATGCGCTGATTACCATGCGCCACACCAGCGGGACGATTAGCCACACAGAAGTGACCTGGGCCGACCCGAAAGGCGGCGGCGCGACCTTTGAGATCGCAGGCGATGCCGGGCTGCTTGCCCATGACTCCCGCAAAGAGGTCTCGCTGAGCTTTCGCACCGAGACACGCACCGGAAATGGCCGCCCCCTGATCCCCTCCGACGACCCCTACGACAAGCAGATCGCCGCCTTTGCCCACGCCATTCTCAGCGGCGGGCCGCTTGCCGTGACGGGTGAAGAAGGCCGAAGCGCGATTGCGGTGGCCGCTGCCGCCCGAGAATCGTTGAAGACAGGCCGCGCAATCACACTCTAAAGGAAAAAGGACGTATGAACATGTTTTCCCCCAACCCCTACACCCGCCGCCGCCAGCAAAAAGCCGCCGCCGTCTTCGTCGTTTCGGGCGTGATTGCCGCAGTCGGGATTAGTAAAGCCCTTCGTGTACCTGCGCCGGAGTCTCCGCTCATGATCGAAGTCATCTCGACTTCATGGAAGGTACGTTTTACGGCAAACAATCTAATTGTGGTAAGTAGCCAGCGCACCGGACAACAACAGGCGCTCCTGGTTCCTCTTCGCAATCCCAAGATCGAAAAGATCACCGGACTCGCCGTTTCGGGCAATGAGGTCACCGTGCATCTGCAGAAAATCTCGGGGACGGGGCCTTTGGGCTATATCGTGCGCGACTGTACCCAGACCTGGGACGCAAGAACAGGTATCCTAAAAACACAAAGGTTCGAGTAATGCTTAAGATTGGAATTCTCTCGACGGCGCACATGCACGCCGGAGCCTACGTGGCGGGCCTGCGCGGCTCGACTGAGGCGCAGATTGTGGGGCTCTGGGACGACGACACGGCGCGCAAGGACGAGCGTGCGGCGGGCTTTGGGATTGCGGCCTACGAGACCCTGGACGGACTTCTGGATGTCTCCGAGGCCGTGGTGATCTGCTCGGAAAACAGCAAGCACCGCGCCCTCACCGAGGCGGCAGCGGCGGCGGGCAAGCACGTGATCTCTGAGAAGCCCCTCGCACCCAATGCCGACGATGCCAAAGCCATGGTGGATGTCTGCGCCAAGGCAGGCGTGCGGCTCTACACGGCGTTTCCCTGCCGCTTCTCGCCCGCGTTCTGGCAGCTCAAGAGCGCTGTCGAAAACGGTGATCTCGGCGAGATTTTAGCGGCGCGCTGCACCAACCAGGGAATGTGCCCGGGCGGCTGGTTCATTGACACAAAGCTCTCCGGCGGCGGGGCTGTGATGGACCACACGGTTCATGTGACCGACCTCCTCCGCACCCTCCTCAAAGACGAAGCAAAAGAGGTCTACTGCGAGGCCAGCAACGGCTTCGCACACTCGGACTACGACGACGCGGGCATCTCAACCATCACGTTTGAGAGCGGCGTTTATGCGAGTTTAGACGCCTCGTGGTCCCGACCGAAGAGCTTTCCTACCTGGGGTAATGTCACGATGAGCGTGGTGGGCACCAAGGGCGTGATCGAGATGGACATGTTCGCCCAGGAGTCAGTGCTCTACTCGGACAAGACCAATAAAGTCAGCTACCAGAACTGGGGCAGTAACATAGACGCAGGGATGGTGACTGCGTTCGTCAAAGCCTGCCAGGGCGATGAAACGTCGCACAACCTGCTCGCCTCCGGCATAGACGGCCTGCGAGCGGTGGAAGTCGTCGAGGCGGCGTATAAGAGCGTCGCCAGCAACCAACCCGCGCTGGTTGTGAGGAGATAGCCATGCGAGATCCAAAACTAACTGATTCTGCCGTGCAGGCGGCACTAGCACTGCACCCTGGCTGGAGCCTGCAAGATGGGATGATCTCCCGCACGTTTGCCTTTGCGGACTTTGTGGCGGCGATGCGCTTTGTCAATGCCGTGGCAGACGCGGCTGAGGCGGCGGATCACCACCCGGACATTGACATTCGCTACAACAAAGTGACTCTGGCGCTCACCACCCACGACTCAGGGGGGCTGACAGAGAAAGACTTTGCGCTGGCCGCGCAGGCCGATACACTAGCTGCGTGAAGTTTACGGTCATCGCGGAGCACGAGGGCGTCGCCACCGTCGCGGGTTGGGAAAAAGCCATTGGGCAGTTCGTCGCGCTGAACGAGCCACTCCTGCGCCTGCGAAAGAGCGACGGTACGGAGTTCCCGATTGTGGCTCCTGTCTACGGCGTGCTCTTTAAGAAAGCCGTTCTGGAGGCGGAGGCGGTCGAGGCGGGTGAGCCGCTGGCCGTTCTGGCAGGTGTCACCGAGACAAAGATACACACCGCTCCAGAGCCCGACTACGTCCCCGTTGGCTCCGAGACACGCTACACGCCCACGGAGCGCGAGCAGAGCCTAGCCCACCACCATGCCGCCGCACTGAGCCTTGTCCCGCATCAGTACACCACAATCTCAGCAAATCTCACGGAAACGCAGCGCTTGCAGGAGAAGTCCGGCGCGACGCTCTCAGCGTTTTTTATCGCTGCCGTCGCCGCTGCGCTCAAAGCCCACCCGCGCTTCAATGCCGCTTGGCTCGCCGACGACGAGATTCGGCTCCGGGAAAATATCAATATCTGCTTGCCGCAGCCCAGCGGCGCGTTTCCCGTGCTCTGTGATGCGGATAAAAAAAGCATTCTCGCACTCTCGCGCGAGCTAGAGAGCCCCGAGCTGCTTCCCACACACGGCGCGACGTTTACCCTCACGGTCGGGGAAGCCGTTTCCCAAACCCCGATTCTGCACACGCCACAGGCCGCGCATCTCTACATTGGCTGCACGGGTACCCTCACCCTCGCCCACGATCCCCGCATCGCCGATGGATTTGCCGCCACCAAGTTTCTGCGCGAGATCCAGCGCAACCTCGAAGAAACCCGCTTTCTGTTCGTCTAAAAACTTCCCTGCCCTGAGGGAAGGGGCCAGGGGATGGGTACGATGGGCCTTAAACCCCCGGCCCCTTGATGCGTCCGATGCGCTCCAGAATCCGCTTGGTCTCGCTCTGGCGGTGGCGCACCCAGTCGTCCCAGAGCTTGGCGGTGCTGGGGAGCTTCTCTTTGGCAATGGCGAGGCCCTTGAGCGTGTACTCGAACTGCTCGTTGAGGAGCGTACCGTTGGGATAGACCGAGAACTTATAGCGGTGCGTCCAGGTGACAAATGGCCCCTCGACTTGCTGGAAGCTCAGCAGGCGTGACTCATCGCGCTCGCTGACAGTGGCGGTGATGTCACCCCACGGACCGCCACGAAAAAGCACCAGCGCACCCACTTGCTCCGCAATTCCGGTTGCTGTCTCTTTCTGATCGTCGGGGCAGATACGCTCGTGATTGGTCAGGTCTGTCACAAAGGCAAAGACAGCCTCGGGAGGGCGCTCGATAAAAAGCTGGTACTGACGGCGAATAGGGGATGACACAACTAGCATTTTATCCTATGTTCGGCGTAACCAGAACCCGAAAAAATACGTCTTTGAAACAAGATGAAAACGCTCGCACTCTTCATGGCTCTTGTTGCCCTGCCTGCGATGGCGCAGGAGGAAGTCAAAATTGCACCTGCCCAAGACACGCCCGCCCAGGCCACGCTTGCTCACGCTGTGCCTGCACCGCCGCAGGTCACGCTGGAATCGGGGCTCGGGCAGCTCGACTGGGACCCGGTGCGCCGGGGAGCGCTGCTATTGGTGGCACCCAATAAGCTCGTACTAAACAACAAGACGCCTCTGCCACCGCCGCGCAATGGCTATGGGCTACCAGAGCTGGTGGGCTACTTCGACCAGCAAGTGGTGCGGTTTGGGACGCTCACCACTGCGGGCCCGACGCAAGTTACGGAGCTGGCCGTGCCGCCCGCTATCGAGGACATGGCGCAGGACTTCTTCCGCAATCGCCCGCCGCATGCCTTTCTGGCAAGCCTCAGCCCTAGCCAGCTCCAGCGGGCAGCGACGGCTCAAGGGATCGGCTACGCGGATCTTAGCGACGAGCGCCAGAAGTCCCTCTGGGGGAAGCTCTTTCCCGCAAACTTGAATTTCCAGGGAAGCGACAGTGTGCCGCCAGGGATGAGAGCCGGACAGACACCCTGGTACGGCAAGGGGACGCTTCCGGTGCTCTCGGAGGTGGCCCAGCGTGGCTTCCGGATTCGGCTGCGCAACTTGATCACACTCACCGTCTCGCCGGGCGGCTACAGCGTGGGCCTGAGCGATCCTCCCCAAGGATTTGTGCAAGTGGCGCTACGTAGCACACCGGTCGCGCCTGATAAATTCTACGAGTACCAGCGGGAGCAGGCCAAGACCAAGTCGGGGACACTGAAAGTGCTCTACCGGCGCAAGCCCTCGGATCTGGATCTGACGCAGGAGCGTTTCTCTGTCCCTATCTCCCTAGACGGCGCAAAAACGGTAGACGACGTGGTCAAGCAAGCGGCGCAGGCACTGCGGCTGGAGCTCTACGCCGATGCGCGAATCGCCAGCCAGCCCGTATTTATTCGAATCGCGCCGGGTCAGAGCGTCAGCGCCGCCGATGCGCTGAGTGCCATTATCCGGGCCACCGCGACGACTATCCGCCGCCTGCAAGCCGGGCAAAATATGGCTTTTCTCATCACCCACGACCGGGTGCCGCTGGGAAATACCTCGGTGACGCTCTTTGATGCCATCCTGCCCCGCGAGATGGGTAAGATGCAGGAGCAAATGTCGGATG
>NZ_JANNYP010000303.1:0-4603 GCF_031410135.1 Armatimonas sp.
GTCCTTGTCGTTCTGCTCCTCGTGCTGGTGTGAAGAGTTTATGGATGGGACTTCGTCGTTTGGATGGTATGGAGGAGGGCTGGCAAATGGCTTTTTCAGCGATGTCAGCCCTATCAGCAAAAGATATGGGACAAGATTAGCGCCCGGCGGGGGTTAGGGGGGAAAACGCTAGCAATCCCAATCCTAGCGTCAGGCCAAGCACGAGGCGCTTCATTTCAGCTTCTCTAAGAGCCAGTCCGTGCCGAGGCGAAGCGTGGGCTTGGGGATCGTATGGTCGGCTTCGTCGTACCAGAATATGGTGGGGTTGGCGCTTGCTCCGAGGGCTGCGTGGAGCTTCTTGACAGCGGCCTCAGGAACCGTGGGATCGTTGTGGCCGTTGACAAACGCGATAGGTCTATCGGTGAGAGAGGGGGCAAAGAGGGCGGGGCGACAGCTCTCAGGCAGGCTCTCTAGCTCGCCGCCGACGCAGGGCAGCGCGACTCGGATGCGCTCGTCAATGGCAGTGAGGATCGTCCCCATCATCGCGCCCATGGAGAAGCCGATCAGTCCGACTTTCTCGGGACTTAGCTCCGGGCGCTCCAGGAGATTGGGCAAGAGCTGGCGGTAGTCTTTAATGGTAGTGGTGAAGATCGTCTCAGTGTCGGTGAGAGGCTTACGGTCGCCGTGGCCTGCGGCATCCAGGGCAATCGCGGCGATCCCCCGGCTGGCAAACTCGCGCTTCATGGTGTTGAGCATCTTCTCTTTACTGTGCCCCTTGCCATGCAAGACTAAGACGAGTGGAAACGGGCCGGTGCCGTCTTTGGGGCGCACGTAGAGCCCGCTGACGGCCTCTTTGGCGGCGTTGGTGAAGCTGACTTTCTCGACGCGTGCTTCGGTATCTTCAACCGGAGCAAAACTAAGCGCGGCAGCCTCGGGGGCGGCGTATTTATCGGCGGCGGTGGGAAGCTTCAGGCGGAGCGCGAGCCAGCTCAGGCCCTTCTTTACCTCATCGGTGGGCAGGATATGCCCGGACTCGATCCAGTTGACGATTTTGGGGGCTTTGGCGGCGCTGATGAGGACTTTGGAGGCGGCGGGCGTGACAGTGGTGTCCTTGGTGCCATTGGCAAAGTACACCGGGCGCGGGGTGGCGTGGCCGATGAAGTTGCTCGGGGAGGCGAGCGAGGCACCAGGGAACTTCACAAACGGGTCGCCGCCCACGCAGAGTGTGGCGGCCTGGAAGCGTGGCTCAACTCCCATCAGAATACTGCCCTGGAACGCGCCCATCGAGTAGCCCAGAAGCCCAATGCGGTTCTTGTTGATCTCCGGGCGCGTACCGAGCCAGTCCAGCGCCTGCCGCCAGTCCTTGACGGTATC
The DNA here is from genome assembly GCF_031410135.1 of Armatimonas sp. Taxonomy (GTDB): domain Bacteria; phylum Armatimonadota; class Armatimonadia; order Armatimonadales; family Armatimonadaceae; genus Armatimonas. The sequence continues at coordinate 1,354 of NZ_JANNYP010000303.1, forward strand.
CGGGACAACTTGCAAAAACGCGGCCTGGGGGCTCTTGCCTTCCACTTTTCGCTCGCCATGAAGCGCGGCATCGAGGGCAATCACCGCGAAGCCTTGCTTGACCAAGTCGGGGGCCATGAGGGAGAAAAGCTGCTCTTTACTGCCGCCTAACCCATGCAGCAGCGCGACGCAGGGAAACAGGCCGGTGCCGTCGGGTTTCTGGTAAAGAGCGGTGACCGTCTCGCCCCGCAGGTTGGTGAAGCTCAGCTTGAGCCGACTCTGGGCAAGCGTCTCTTTGGCATTGAGCGGTTTGGTAGTATCGTAGGCAAAGGCACGCTGGAGAGTTTCCCAGGTGGGTGTCTGCTGCGCCTGGGCGACGGCGATCAGGGCGGGAAGATAGATCAACATAACCCATTTTAGCGCATTTCATGGTAAAATACAGGGATGATTTCCGCTCTCCGGTACCACAACGGAGTACCCCGATAGCCTTTTGTTTGAGGATTTTTTATGCCCGATGAACTAACAAGCCCCGCTGAAGCTATGCCTGAAGACGACGATCTCCCGGAAGTGCCCGAGACATTAGCTGCCCCTGGAGTCAGCGTGATGGTCTACGATGGCCCCAAGATCGAGATCAGTGAGGAGATGCGCACCAGCTACCTGGGCTATGCGATGTCCACGATTGTCTCGCGTGCACTTCCCGATGTCCGCGATGGTCTCAAGCCCGTCCAGCGCCGTATTCTCTACGCCATGCGGGAGCTGGGCCTTGCGCCCACCAACCGCCACCTGAAGTCCGCTAAGATCGTTGGAGAGACCATCGGTAACTTCCACCCCCACGGCGATCAGGCCATCTATATGACCATGGTGCGTATGGCACAGGACTTCTCGCTCCGCTACCCGCTCGTAGACGGTCAAGGAAACTTCGGCAGTATCGACGATGACCCGCCCGCTGCCTACCGTTACACAGAAGCCCGCATGACGCCTTTAGCAATGGAACTGCTGGAGGACATTGAAAAAGACACGGTGAACTTCGTTCCGACGTTTGATAACGAGCGTCGGGAGCCCTCGGTGCTGCCGGGCAAGTTCCCTAACTTAATCTGTAATGGTTCGACGGGAATTGCAGTGGGAATGGCGACCAACATGCCGCCTCATAACCTCACCGAGGTCTGCAACGGGATCACGCACCTGCTGGAGCACCCCAATGCCACCCTCGAAGAGCTCATGGCGTTTATTACCGGCCCGGACTTCCCGACGGCGGGCTTGATTCTGGGCCAAAAAGGCACCCGCGCTGCCTACGAGACCGGACGTGGCTCGGTGACGATGCAGGCGAAAGTGCACTTCGAGCAGATGGACAATGGCAAGAGCGCCATTATCGTCACCGAGCTGCCGTATCAAGTGATCAAGAGCAAGCTGATCGAGCAGATCGGTCTGCTGGCCCGCGAGAAAAAAATCGAGGGAATCACCGCCGTCAACGACTACACCGACAAGAGCGGGATGCGAGTCGTGATCGAGCTGCGCCGCGATGTGCTGCCTCAGAAAGTGCTCAACTATCTTTTCAAGCACACCCCGATGCGCCTCAATTTTGGTGTCAACTTAATCACCCTCATTGACGTGCGATCGCGCGAAGAGAAGCTAAAATCCCAGGTAAACGTCGCGCCTCTCTACGAACCTCGGCTGGTGGGCCTCAAGGCGATTCTTCAGGAGTACATTGACCACCGCCGCGTGATCATCACTCGCCGGACGCGCTTTGAGCTGGCCCGCTCCAAGGCCCGTGCCCATATCTTAGAGGGCTACCAGATCGCGGTGCAGAACCTGGATGAGGTGATCGCCATCATCCGGCGCTCGCGCAGCACGGAAGTCGCCCGCCAGAGCCTGATTGAGCGCTTCAGCTTCACCGGCATCCAGACCGAGGCGATCCTCAGCATGCAGCTGCGTAGCCTGACTGGGCTGGAGCAGGACAAGATTGAGGCCGAGTACAAAGATGTCCTCAAAGAGATTGCGCGTCTGGAAGACATTCTCGTGGACCAGCGCCGCGTGGATGCGATGATCAAGGCCGACCTGAAGTATCTCAAGGACAAGTTTGGCGACAGCCGCAAGACGGTGATCGAGAAGACCGAGGCCGAGGAGATCAATCTTGAAGACCTGATCGCCAATGAGGAGATGCTGATCACGATCACCCGCGATGGCTACATTCGGCGACTGAAGATGGACACCTTCCCGACGCAAGGTCGGGGGGGCAAGGGCCGGATCGCGGGCAAGACGAAAGAAGAGGACGGCTTCGAGCATCTCTTTGTGGCCTCGACGCACGACTATATTCTCTTCTTCACCGACCGGGGCCGCGTCTACCGCCTGAAAGCCTTCGAAGTGCCTGAGGCGAGCCGCACCGCGATGGGAATGGCGGTGATCAACCTCATCCAGATCCTCCCCGACGAGCGCATCACGGCGACCGTGCCGATCCGCAACCTCAAGAACGCCGAGGGGTACTTCTTCATGGGAACGGTGCGTGGCGAGATCAAGCGCACCCGTATCGCAGAGTTTGCCAATCTACGCGCCAATGGGCTGGTTACGTTTGACATGAACGAGGGCGACCAGCTCAACTGGGTGAAGATGACCGACGGCGAGCAGAACATCGTCCTGACCACGATCAAGGGCATGGCGATCCGCTTCAAAGAGGGGGATGTCCGTGCCAGTGGCCGCGCCTCGGGCGGGGTTCGCGGAATCGTGCTGGACGGCGAAGAAGACCGTGTGGTGGCCATGGACATCGCTTCCGACGACTCCGATCTGCTGGTCGTGGGAGCCAATGGCCTGGGCAAGCGCACCTCGATGGCGGCCTACAAAACCCAGGGACGCGGTGGCAAGGGCCTCAAGACAATGGACATCACGGCGCGAACGGGTCATCTCATCGCCTCGTGTGTCGTCCCACGGGAGGGCGAGGAGAATCTTCGCCTGATGATCGTCACCGAGCACGGCACCGGAATCCGGGTCAAGGTCAGCGAGATCAAGACCACCCAGAGCCGCTCGACCCAAGGCGTGAAGCTCATCGAGCTACGCGAGGGTGATCTGGTCAAGACGGTGGAGTACCTCGACGCCAGCAAGAAGGCCGAGGAGTAAGCCCCCTAACCCCCGCTCGGCGCTAATCTTGTCCCATATCTTTTCTCTTGGCTCGCCTAACGTTGATGGCGTTATTGTGCTTTATTAACAGTTAACTCATTTTTCATTAAATATCAATAACTAGTATCGTCGTGAGGAAACTGCCTCTGCTCCAGCCATCTGC